>CAZEXX010000134.1:0-10156 GCA_964516885.1 uncultured Anaerolineales bacterium
TCGTGGCACGTGTCACGGCATACCTTCAATCATTCACCGGTTAGTGAGCCACCATTCTCAGTCAGGAGTCCTGGAGTATGACCAAACAGATGCAGCAAGTCTGGCATGGCGTGGAACAACGCGCGAGCCAGTTGCCGAAGATGCTGCCGTCGAGCGGATCGAGTGGCTTGCCGGTCGCACGTGCGGAGCCGGATTCCGGTGAGATGGGGAAGACGCCGGCGGTGGTGGCTTTTGTGGGACGCTCGGGGAGCGGCAAGACTACGCTTCTGCTGAAGCTGATTCCAGCCCTGCGGGCGAGACAGATCCGCCTTGCCGTGGTCAAACACTCTTCGCATCGCGGCGTCGAGACCGATATCGCTGGGTCAGACTCACGGCGTTTCTGGGATGCCGGTGTCGACGAGGTCGTCCTCGTGACGCCGGACCGTGTGGCTCATACGCGGCGCGTGGAGCGTGAGCCGCGACTGGATGAAGTGTTGTCGGTTGTGGGCAGTGTTGACCTTGTCCTGCTGGAAGGCTTCAAGTGTAGCGATGTGTCGAAGATCGAGGTCATCAGAGCCGCTTGCACCTCTCTGCTGCTGGATGGACTGCGTGGACGCGTGGCGTGCGTCACCGATGTGGCTGACCTGGGCATAGACTGCCCGGTGTTCGGGCTGGATGACGTGGAGGGCGTGACGGATTTCCTGGCGGAACGCGTGGGGGCGTTGGGCTGATGGGGCGATGGCAGGAGCTGGATCACACTGCCGATCTGGCGCTGCATGTCTGGGGGCGTGATCTCAAGGATCTCTTCGTGGCAGCCGCATCCGGTATGTTCTCGTTAGTGGCAGAGGCGGCTCCGGCAGGAGCGCCTGTCCGGTTTGAGCTGCACCTTACGGCGCCGGATGTTGAATCCCTGTTGATCGATTGGTTGAACGAACTGCTGTATTTGTGTGAAACGCAGGAGCTCGTGGGCACTGAGTTTGTGTTCGCGACGTTGACACCTACGGAGCTTCGCGGTGAGGTCGTGGGGCGGCCGGTTGGGGAGCGACGGTCCCATATTAAGGCGGCCACGTACCACATGTTGGCGGTGGTGGCCGTTGAGGCGGGGTATGAGACGGAGGTTGTCTTCGATGTATAGCAGTGCGTGTCGGCTCGGGGTGTCTCGGTGGATTCGGGGCGGTGCGGTGGACTAGGGAGGTCGGCAATGGTGGCCAAAGAGAGCTTCCGGCAGGTTGGAGCGTGTTCCTGGGAGCTGGCGAAGTCGCACGATGAGCGTATGCAGGCCCCGGCGCGCATCTACGCCGGCCAGGTCTTGTTTGAGCGGGCCTTTGGTGACCGGTCCGTGGAGCAGCTGGTCAATGTAGCCATGTTGCCAGGCTTGGTCAAGTATGCGATGGCAATGCCTGACATGCACCAGGGCTATGGGTTTCCCATTGGTGGTGTCGCCGCCTTTAGCTATGACCAGGGCATCATCTCGCCGGGTGGGGTGGGCTACGATATCAACTGCGGCGTGCGTATGTTGACCTCGCGGATGGAATATGAGGATATCGCGCCGCACATAGATGCGCTGGCCACTGCACTCTACCGGCATTGTCCCAGCGGTGTCGGTGGTTCCGGTGCTGTGAGCCTCTCATGGGGTGAGCTGAATGCGGTTCTCGACCGGGGATCCGGCTGGGCTCTCAGTCATGGCTACGCTTCCGCCGAGGATGTCGCCCGAACTGAGAGTGAGGGATGCTTACCGCAAGCGCAATCCGCTGCTGTCCCCGATCGCGCTAAGGCTCGCGGTCGGGGACAGCTTGGGTCGTTGGGATCAGGCAATCACTTCCTTGAGATCGACGTCGTGGATGAGGTCTATGACACCGGCACCGCGGAGTGCTTCGGGCTACGCGTGGGTCAAGTCGTCGTGCAGATTCACTGCGGCTCTCGTGGCCTGGGTCACGAAGTATGCACGCAGTCGCTGCGGCAATTGCAGGATGCGCCTCGGCGCTATGGTATCGCGATCCCCGATCGGGAACTGGTCGCTGCGCCGATTGGGTCCCCTGAGGGCCAGGCTTACCTGGCGTCGATGGCCGCTGCGGCCAACTATGCGTTCGCCAACCGGCAGGTGCTGGCTCACTTCGTGCGGCTTGCGTTCGAGGAGATCCTCGCCGGGAAGATCTCGGACTGGCATCTCGATCAACTGTACGATGTGACGCACAATATAGCAAAGGTGGAGGATCACACGGTTGACGGTGTACCGATGCGTCTGGTGGTGCACCGTAAGGGAGCGACGCGAGCGTTCCCGGCCGGGCGGCCCGAACTGCCTGATGTCTATCGGACCACCGGTCAGCCGGTCCTGGTGCCCGGGTCAATGGGGACCTACTCCTATGTGTTGGCGGCTGAACCTGCTAGTTTGGAGTTGACGCTAGGATCCAGTTGTCACGGTGCCGGTCGGAGGATGAGCCGCCGCGCTGCCACGCGTGCTGTGCGCGGCGAGAGCGTGCGGGCTCAACTCAAAGCACAGGGCGTGGCTGTCCGGGCAAAGAGCATGCGTAGGTTGGCTGAGGAGGCCCCCTTGGCGTACAAGGATGTGAGTCTGGTGGTCGAATCGGTGGTTGGGGCAGGCATCGCGCGAAAGGTGGCGCGCGTGCGCCCGGTGGCGGTGATTAAGGGGTAGGGGCGGAAGTTGGATGCTTGATGCCGAATGACGGAAGGCGGCGTGTGATTCGTCAATGGTAGAGAGTGCGTGGCGGGCAACAAGCAACCGGCTTCCTGCGTCACGCTAGGCGCAACGCAGGAAGCCGGTCGGTCTGTCGGGACGGGCGCTACGTGACTATGGCTTCTTTGAGGGTCAGCCCCAGGCGTTGGATACCTTCGATGATCATGTCGGGCTTGGCGTTGGAGAAGTTTAGGCGCATCGCGTTGTGGCCGCCATCGGCGTGCGGATAGAAGTTGACGCCGGGCACAAAGGCCACTTTGCGCTTCAATGCTATGTTGAGAAGCTCCACTGTATTCAAGGACTCGGGGACTTTGGCCCACAGGAAGAGTCCACCCTGGGGATGGGTCCAGCTGCACTCGTCAGGCCAGAACTCTGACATGGCGTCCAGCATTGTGTTCATACGCTCGCCGTAGACCTGTCGGAGCTTCTGCACGTGTGTCTTGAGAATGCCACGCTGGGCGATATCGTTGGCGATCATCTGATCGAAGGTGCTGGTGTGGAGATCGGCGCCCTGCTTGGCCTGCACGAGACGCTGTCGCAGTTCGGTTGGCGCGACTACCCAGCCGATACGGAGGCCGGGTGTCAGCGTCTTGGAGAAGGTGCCGAGATAGATGGTGCGCTCCGGCGCCAGGGACGCGATTGGGACGATGTCCTCTCCCTCGTACCGAAGTGCGCCATAGGGATCGTCTTCCACGATGATGAGATCGTGTTTGCGTGCGACGTCGACGAGGAGCCGCCGCCGCTCTTCACTCAACGTGATACCCGCTGGGTTGTGGAAGTTGGGCAACACGTAGACAAATCGAACGGGCGTCTCCCTGATGACGTCCTCAATGCTCGCGACGCACATGCCTTTGTCGTCGAGGGGCACGTTCACGAAGTTGCCTTCGTAGGCTCTCCATGCCTGAATCGCACCCAGGTAGGTGGGGCTGGCTGTCAGCGCTGCCGCTCCCGGGTCGATGAAGATCTTACCGATCAGGTCAAGGGCTTGCTGCGATCCCGTTGTGATCAGGACGTTGTCCGGTCCGTAGTGAATCCCGTACTTGCTCATGGACTCGGCCAGGAACTCGCGGAGGGGCGGATGCCCTTCGGTGGTGCTGTACTGAAGCGCCATCTTCGCCTCGTGCCGGAGAAGATAGCTGCAGGCTTCTTCGATCTCGCGGACGGGAAACAGTTCCGGTGCGGGTAGCCCACCGGCAAATGAGATCACGTCGGGCAGCTGGGTAATCTTCAGCAGCTCGCGAATGGCCGAACTCTTCATGCCTGATGTTCTCTTGGCAAGATAACGCTCCCAGTGCACTGGGGTGTCGGATGTCGCTGCATCGACCGTCATAACTACCTCCTTGAGGGGTTTGCTGAGCGCAGCTGTTGTGGATGACAGTATCTTCATAAGTCACGGAGAGAGTGCAGGGGCTCTCGTTTGCGTTGCAGGCACCCATGAGCGCGCATCTCTGTGTGCTGTGATTGTAGGTTGACCTGTGTTTCTGTCAACCGTGGATTGCTTGTCGGGCATGGTGTGTGTGCTAGAATGGGGCCATGGAAAGCGTCGACGTCGGAATCGTAATCGTCAACTACAACACACGGGATCTGCTGCGGCGATGTCTCGAGACTGTGTTGGCAAGTAAGGGTGTCAGCAGTCGAGTGTGTGTGGTTGACAACAACTCCCGTGACGGCAGCGCTGAGATGGTGGGTGCTGAGTTCCCAGGGGTGACAATGGTTCACAATGCCAACAACGTGGGGTATCCAGCCGCCAACAACCAGGGGCTCAGGCTGTTTGGGTACTGTGATGATGGCGTTTCGCCTGATGCTCCCCGGTATGCGCTCCTGCTCAATGCCGATACCGAGTTGCCCGAGGATGGGCTTGCCTCTGTGGTTGCTTTCGCTGACGATGGGGCCGACATCGGTGTGGTGGGTCCGAGGCTGATCCGTCTTGATGGCTCACTGGACAAGGCATGCCGGCGTTCTTTCCCGACGCCAGAGGTGTCGTTCTACCATATGATCGGTCTATCGAAGTTGTTTCCCAAGAGTCTACGCTTCGGGCGTTACAACCTGTCCTACCTGGATGAGAATGAGACTGTCGAGGTGGACTCGGTTGTCGGGGCCTTTATGATGGTGCGGCGCGAGGCTATCCGGGACGCCGGGCTCCTCGATGACAGCTTCTTCCTGTATGGGGAGGATCTTGACTGGGCCTACCGGATCAAGCAGGCGGGGTGGCGAGTGGTCTACTACGCCGGCGTCACCGTCGTGCACGTGAAACGGGCTTCGAGCCGCCAGAATCCTCGCGCACGTGTCGAGTTCTGGCGTTCCATGGAAATATTCTATCGCAAGCACTATGCTGCTGACACCCCAGGGCTCGTTCATGCCCTGATTGTCGCTGTTATTCGGTTGCAGACTCGGCTAACAAGATGGCGCACACAAATCGCGTTCTGAAGGCCGAGCAGGCCACGCGCCTGTTCGTGTTCTTTGCTGTCCTCACCGACGTTGCCATGGCGACGTTGGCCTTTGTGCTGGCATATCTTCTGCGTGCGAGCATTCCTCTGCCTGACCCGGCTCAGGGCGTGGCGACGATCGACGCGTATTTGCCTATGACGCTGATCCATGTTGTGTCCCTGGTCACCGTCTTTTTCTTCGCCAACCTCTATTCTTTGCAGCGCGCCTCAAGAGTGGACGAACTGTCTGGTATTCTGGTCGGGTCGACGATTGGGACGCTGATGGGCGTCGCTGTGGATTCTTTGACGCTACGGAACTTCGTCGTCGGGCAGGACTACTCACGCGTGATGGTCCTCTATGCGTGGCTACTCTCGATGATCTTTGTAGCCCTAGGGCGACTTGCCAATGATTGGCTTCGCCGCCGGCTGGTAAGCCGTGGGTGGGGACGTCGTCGCGTGCTGATCGTGGGGGTGGGTGATATCGCCCGGATGATCTTGCAGAGGGTCCTGTGGACTCCAGAGCTCGGATACGACGCCGTCGGCGTGGTCCAGATGCAAGCCCGAACGCTGGATGAACTACTGGGTGTCCCGGTGGTGGGATCAGCCGAAGAGCTCAGCTTGATCATCGATACGCAGGAGGTGGACGAGGTTATCATCGCGCTGCCTGAGGAGACATCGCACAACGACCTCATGTGGTTGATCTCGCAATGCGAGCGTGGGCGTGTGATGATTCGGGTATACCCCGACCTGTTCCAGATTATGGCCGGGGCGGTGAGCATCAGCGAGATGGGTGGCCTGCCGATGCTGACGGTGCGCGATGTCGCTCTGAGTGGGTGGCGCCGGGTTGCCAAGCGGTTGGTGGACGTCGTCGGCGCCAGTGCTGGCCTGGTTGTGCTTTCACCGTTGATGGCACTCATATCGGCCTTGATCAAGTTGGAGTCGCCTGGTCCTGCCTTCTATGTGCAGGAGCGCATGGGACTCGATGCACGTCCCTTCCCAATCATTAAGTTCCGATCGATGCGGTCCGATGCTGAGAAGCAGGGCCCAGGCTGGACGACTGAGGATGATCCTCGCAGGACGAAGATCGGTACGTTCTTGCGCAAGACCAACCTTGACGAGCTACCGCAGTTCATCAATGTGTTGCTGGGTGATATGAGCTTGGTTGGGCCACGCCCAGAACGCCCGATCTACGTGGAGCAGTTCAGGCGGAGTATTCCGCGCTATATGGAGCGTCACCGAGAGAAGGCTGGCGTGACGGGGTGGGCCCAGGTTAACGGCTATCGGGGTGACACGTCCATTATCGAGCGCACCAAGTACGATCTCTGGTACTGTGAGAACTGGTCGTTGATGCTGGATGTGAAGATCGTTCTGCGCACTGTTGTGCAGGTCTTCAAGTCTCCCAATGCGTATTAGCCCGCTGGCGACTGTGGAATCCGTGGCAGGCCGCTCAGCCTGTGACGAGGTGAATGTCAGTGTCTGAGCACTCCTCGAGTTCTGTTCCCTCCGTACTCTACGACGAGCAGTATTTCCTCAATGTGTGTGAGGGATATCAGGAGTTCCGGTCTAGCGAAGGCGCCTATCTGTCGCAACGACTGGCCGAGGCGCTGGCGGTTGCCGGTATCGCCACCGGTATGTCTGTGCTTGATGTGGGGTGCGGGCGCGGCGAGATTCTCCGTAGTACGGCACATCTGGGCGCCCGGGCTTTTGGCATTGATTATGCTGCTGCTGCGTTACGACTCTCACAACAGGTAGTGCAGCAGCTGCAGAGCGCGGATCTGCCGATCGGTGTGTACCAAGCCTCGGCACTGCACTTGCCTTTTGAGCCTGGGACTTTCGATCGCGTCCTGATGCTGGATGTTGTCGAGCATCTCTATCCGGCCGAATTGGCCGAGGCACTGCGCGAGGCCCGCCGCGTGCTGAAGCCCGGGGGGCGCATAGTGATACACACGGCGCCCAACGTCTGGTATGACCGCTATGCATATCGTCTAGTGCGAGCCGTCCGTGTTTTGGTGGGGCAGGGCAGCCGCTATCCGAAGAATCCGCGGGAGATCATCCCGGAGAATCTGCACGTTCACGTTAACGAGCAGAGCGCGCTGAGTCTGTGGCGGGCATTGCGAGCCCAGGGTTTCCACTCGGTTCGATCTTGGCTCAGTACACCGCCGCAGAACCGGCACGAGAACCCAGCCTTCAAGTTGGCGCGGTGGGTGCTCTTCAAGATGCCACCTTTCCGGTGGTTCTTTGAGCGTGAGGTCTTTGCCGTAGGAGAGAAGTGAAAGACCATCGTTACGTTGATGAGCTAGATGTTGGGGAGCTGGAAACCGTTCTGCGGTTGCGTAGGCGGCAGGAGCGGCTTAGGCTGCTTGGCAACAGGCCGGGGGCAACCGATCCCCTAGCCCGCGGACCCAGCTCTACAATTGATGGCGGGGCTGACACTGCCGGCGCCGGGGCCGCGGTTGGACTAGACCTGGACCTCTCCACGCGGTACAGTGCTACGGTGCAGGCAGATTCCCGTAGGCGATGGCTGCTGCGCCCCGTCAAGTGGCGGTGGATTCGGGACCAGTTTCTGCTCTTCGTCGAGATACTGGCCATTGTAGGGTTGCTGTGGATCGTGGGGCGCATGTTTGTCACCGTGAATCAAATCAATGAGGTTAGCCGTGGTGTCCAGACTTTGCCGACGGTGACCCCTACGCCGATCATCGGTGTGTTTGTTCTTCCGGGTGGCCATACGCCGCCGGACGCGAATCAAGCCTCAGAACCGGATCCCGTCCCTATGCATCTGAAGGATCTAGTGGCAGAAGTCACTCCGCTGCCGGTACCGACAAGGGGGGCGGAGCACGCTCAGCGCATCATCGTGCCGGCCATTGGTGTGGATGCACCTGTGGTCGAGGGGGATGATTGGGAATCCCTGAAGAAGGGCACCGGTCACTATATCGGGAGCGCGAATCCTGGTGAGCGCGGCAATGCGGTGTACTCAGCGCACAACGATATCTACGGCGAGATCTTCCGCAGATTGCCGGAGCTGTCCATCGGAGACGAGATCACGGTGCAGACGCTATCAACGTCCTACACGTACGTGGTCGAGCAAACTCGGATTGTGGCGCCCACTGAGGTAAGTGTGATGGAGGGAACCAGTACGCCGGTGCTAACCCTGATTTCCTGCTATCCCTATCGTGTTGACACTCACCGGATTGTGGTTATCGCTTCGTTGGTCACTGATTGATCCAGCATGGCCGGCTGCTCGCTCCAGCGCAGGGAGAGCCATCCCACGAGTGCATCCAGCGCGACGATGACCCACAGATTGCGCGTGAGTATGTAGAGCTGTGTACTGGCCACGAAGAGCCCTGCGCGCACAAGTGTTTGCCGCTGGTAGGCCGCGCCGCGGGTGTGTAACCTCTCCCAGAACATCAGACTAATGCCGGTTTCCAGGAGCACCGGTAGCGCCCCCAGCCAGCTACCCAGGCCGATGCCCCACGCGTAGACGAAGGGTTCACGGTAGAAGGCCCAATGGACTTCGTGGTAGACCGCTTCGAGAATCGCAACGCCTAGGTTGCGTCTGCCGGTGGTCGATTGCGGCGCGAGCTGCCGGGCGATGTGCGATCCCGCAGCCATCACGAGCGCGGTCACCCCGGCCACCACGACAAGCCAGCTGAGATCGTTACCCCAGGCTTGCCCTGGGGCCCCACTTTGCGTGACATTGTCTGTACCTGGAAGCGCGAGCGTGCCCGCCTGCATAGACTGGAGACCCAGCCCACGTGCCGTGAGCGCACCTTGCCAGAAGAGCGCCGCGGCCGGAATGGTGATGGCGTAGATAAGGCGTATGGGAACGCTCACCCAGGGACTCTCCATCGCGCCCAGAGCAGGGGTGGCTAGCACGCGGAGCCAGATATTCTCCGCGGATTGGTCCTTGCTGGATGCTCCATTCACGTAGTGAAGCAACCAGTGGATGAGCGAGGCAAGGGTCGCCAGAATGATGGATCCAAGCAGCCAATCCCATCGATCGATGCGTGGGTCACTCACATCTAGATCTCACTTTGCGCGCGCGCTTCCTCTTCGGCCTCGAGTGCGTTAGCGGGCACGGTGACGGTGATCTTCGTGCCCTTGCCCGGTGCGGAGCTGATCACGGTCTTGCCTTTGACCAGTGTTGCGCGTTCGCGCTGGTTCAGGATGCCGAGACTGCCGCGGCTGGCGTAGTTGGCCTCGATCGCGGCGACGTCAAAGCCTTTACCGTCGTCCTCCACCTCAGCCACAATGTTCATGCCGCGTTGGAAGAGGCGTATCCACAGGTTGTCGGCGCGGGCATGCTTGCGAGTGTTGTTGGTGGCCTCTTCCACGATGTAGAAGATGGCGCCCTTGGCGTCTTTGTCGAGTAGCCTATCCACCGAGCGATCAACGTCAAGGTGGATGTCAAATGAGACCGTCTCTTGGAGCTTCTGGCTGAGCTGTTCCAGTGCGGCAACGAGTCCCTGGGATTCGAGGATCAGCGGTCGCAGGACAAACAGCATCTGCCGGATATCCTTTGTGGTTCGCCGGGCCAGATCTTCCAGTTGCCGAATCTCCCGGACCGCTTCGTCCGGGCTCTGCGTTACCAGGAGGCGAATGTAGTTGAGTCGCATGGCGATCGCGGCAATGGTCTGAGTTGGGCCGTCGTGTAGATTGCGCGCGAACTTCTTGCGGGCGTCCTCCTCCACTGTCACCAGGCGGTCCTTGTCTTCCATCAGGTTCTCGTAGAGCCGGGCGTTCTGGAGTGCCAGAACTGCCTGATTGCAGATCGCAGTGAGCAGATCCTTGAAGTCATCTGTGTAGACGTCGGGCTCCGAACTCCCCAAGACGAGGAGTCCGTAGCTCTCGTAGCCTGCGCGCAGTGGTACGGCAATCGCCTGTTGGCACTCGTTCATCCTGCTGAACTGATTGAGCTCGGCGTCCTCGGTCGGTTCGTTGGTCACGACCGGGTCAGCGTTGCGGATCGCCTGTGCCAGGATACCGTGTGTCGCTGGGAACCGGAGCGTCTCCTCGCGCGGCGACGCCCCACGAGCCTTGGCGACGTAGAGCGATTCAT
>CAZEXX010000135.1:0-10149 GCA_964516885.1 uncultured Anaerolineales bacterium
GTTAGGTGTCGGTCCTGGTGATGTCAGCCCGGGGGCCTGGACGCGAACATATGGGGTTGTGATCGGTGTGTACAGTGGCGGTGAGTTGGGTCGTCTGGAGGCAGTGCGCGCTTACCAGGAACAGATCCGAATTCACGCGCCCGGGCGTGACGAGATGGTGATGATGAATACCTGGGGCGATCGCGGTCAGGACACGCGCCTGGGTGAGGCCTTTTCGCTGGCTGAGCTTGAGGCGGGGGCACGGCTGGGGATCTCGCATTTGCAGCTTGACGACGGTTGGCAGTCGGGTCGCTCCAGCAACTCGGCGTATGAGGGCGGATCGTTGGAGCAGATCTGGGACGACCCCGCATACTGGCGTCCGCACCCCGAGAGGTTCCCGCGGGGGCTCAAGCCGGTGGTGGATCGTGGGCGTGAGCTGGGCATCGAGGTCTGTATCTGGTTCAACCCCAGCAAGGACGACAGCTACGCCCACTGGGAGGATGACGCCCGAACGCTGGTCGCCCTTTACAATGACCACGGGATTCGCACGTTCAAAATCGACGGCGTGCAGGTGCCGGACAAGCGAGCGGAGGTCAACCTGCGGCGTATGTTTGACACGGTCCGCGCGGCAACGCATGATGAGGCCGTCTTCAACCTGGACGTGACGGCAGGGCAGCGTTACGGCTACCACTATTTCAATGAATATGGCAACATCTTCTTGGAGAACCGCTACACGGATTGGTCGAACTACTACCCGCACTGGACGCTGCGCAATCTCTGGATGCTCTCGCGCTATGTGCCGGCGCAGAACCTGCAGATCGAGTTCCTCAATGTCTGGCGCAATCAGAGCAACTACTCCCTTGTTGACCCGCTCGCGCCGGCGAACGTGCCGTTTGCCTACGCCTTCGCCTGCACGATGATGGCCCAGCCGCTAGCCTGGTTCGAGGCGACCGGTTTGCCCGAGGAAGCTTTCGAGATCGCCGAACTGGTGCGGATCTATCGCGAACACCAGCTCCGCATCCACGCAGGGCGCATCTTCCCTATCGGTGAGGAGCCCTCTGGGACCGGGTGGACCGGATTCCAGTCTCTGCGCGATGGCGAGGGCTACGTGTTGCTTCTCCGGGAGCACAACGACCGTCCTTCGGCCAACCTGAAGCTCCATAACCTCGCGGGCCGGGCGGCAGCGTTCCGCTGTGTGCTGGGCCAGGGCGCGGACTTCGACGCTGTGGCAGACGCAGAGGGTCGGGTCTGTTTTGCCTTACCGGGGCCGCATAGTTTCGCGTTGTACGCTTACGAGGGTCAGTGTCTCTAGCCGTTGTCGCTGGACAGTCGGCTGGTTGCCGTGCGGTCATTGGTGAGGGATGCCTGGGGTGTGGGCGCTGCGTTGAGGTCTGCCCGACGCAGGCTATTGAGCTGTCTGTGGCTGATGACGCGTTTGTCGCGGCATCAATTGACCGATTGGCACCGCTGGTGGACGTGACGTGAACAAAGTAGAGAAGGGACAGGGGATAAGGGAGTGGGTGCCAGGGCGCAAGGGGAAACGGTGTGACCCGGGGGCACAGGCCTTGACTGGGCTTCTGTGCCCTTACTGCCCTAGTACCTTGGTGCCTTAGCACCTTAGTGCCTTATCACCGCAATTGTGGAAGGGGGAGAGGAATGGATCAGGAATCATTCGTCTATCGAGGCAGCAAAACTAACGAGATCTCGTTCCCGCTGGGCGGGATCGGTACCGGGTGTATCGGTCTGGCCGGCAACGGTCGCCTTATCGATTGGGAGATCTTCAACAACCCGAACAAGGGGAGTGTGAACGGTTTCTCTCACTTCGCGATAAAGGCGGAGTCCGGCGGCCAAGTCCTGGATGCCAGGGTGCTGCAGGGTGATCTGCACCCACCCTATGCCGGCGCCCTGCAGGGGGGACGGTTCAGCTCATTTGGCTTCGGCCCGCGCCGCGAGTATCTTGCGGGTGTACCGCACTTCCGGGACGTGGCCTTCAAGGGCACCTTCCCCATCGCCGAACTGGCCTTCTTGGATGCCGGCTTCCCCGGCGAGGTGACGATGACGGCGTTTAACCCCTTTATCCCGTTGAACGACCGTGATTCGGGGATCCCGGCGGCCTTCTTTGAGATTGTGGTGACGAACCCCACGGATCAGCCCATCACCTACACCGTGTGCGGCACGCTAAACAATCCTCTGCCGGGCAACAGCGTGAACCGCTATGAACGGACCTACCGGGCACATTGGATTCAGATGACCTCCGACGGCGCGGCCCCCGGTGATCTGGACTACGGGACTCTCACGCTGGCGACAGGCTCGACGTCGAACGATCCGTGCGATGAGGACTATGCGTGTGGTGACTTTGCCACGCTCTCCCCTGACGACGTCAGCTACCAGGAATACTGGTTCCGTGGACGTTGGTTCGATGATCTGGAGGTCTACTGGCGCGACTTCACGGCGCCCGGTGGCCTGGAGAACCGGCGCTATCCGGTGGAGGCGGCCGGTCAGGACAACCCCGCCACGCTGGCCGTGCGCGTCCACGTAGCGCCTGGCGAGACGGGGCGCGTGCGTTTTGTGATTGCCTGGCACTTCCCCAACCGGACCAACGACTGGAACCCCGGAGCCGGTGAGTGTGCGTGTGAGAAGGGGATCGCCAACCGGTGGCGTAATTACTACACTTTCCTCTTCCGGGATTCGGAGATCAGTGCCCGCTATGGATTGGGGTATTGGGATAGCCTGTATGCCAGGACCCGGGCTTTCCAAAGTTCACTCTTCAACTCCGATCTGCCGCCGGCGGCCCTCGACGCGGTCTCGGCAAACCTCTCGGTGCTGAAGAGTCCCACGGTGATGCGGCTGGAGGACGGTACCTTCTATGGCTTTGAGGGATGCCACCCTGATGCGGGATGTTGCGAGGGCTCGTGCACCCATGTCTGGAACTACGCTCAGGCGCTGCCCTTCCTCTTCCCGGCCCTGGAGCGGTCGATGCGCGACGCGGATTACACTTACAACCAACGGCCGGATGGCGGTATGCCTTTCCGCCTCCAGTTGCCCCTGGGAGTCGGCCCGGCCGGATTCCGCCCGTGCGCGGACGGTCAGTTCGGCGACGTGATGAAAGCTTACCGCGATTGGAAGATCTGTGGGGATACGGAGTGGCTGCACGGCCTCTGGCCCGCGATCAAGCGATCGATTGAGTTCGCCTGGTCCGAGAGCAACGCGGACCGCTGGGACCCGGAGCAGACCGGAGTGCTGTGGGGACGCCAGCATCACACGCTGGATATGGAGCTGTTCGGCCCCAATGCCTGGCTGACCGGCTTCTATCTGGGCGCGCTCAAAGCCGGCGCCGAGATGGCGACTGCGCTGGGGGATGACGAGGCGGCGGTGACCTTCCGCGCGATCTTTGAGCGGGGCAAGGCCTGGGTTGATGCCAACCTCTTCAATGGTGAGTACTACATCCAGAAGATCGATCTTGGGGACAAAGACGTGCTGATGCCCTTTGCCACGAGTGCCGGATCGATGGTTGGGGACACGCTGGCCTCGTACTGGGATGAGGAACACGGCGAGATCAAGTACCAGATCGGCGATGGCTGCTCCACTGACCAACTCCTCGCGCAGTGGCACGCCAACCTCTATGGTCTGGGCGATCTCTTCGATCCTGACCAAGCGCGTACGGCGATGGCATCGCTGTTTCGCTACAATTTCAAGAGCCCAATGCGTGACTTCTTCAACCCCTGCCGGATCTTCGGCCTGAATGATGAGTCGGGCTTGGTGATCGCTGACTGGCCGGACCACGCCGGTGTGCCGGTGCGCAAGCCGGTCATCCCGGTGCCCTACGCTCAGGAGGCGATGCACGGATTCGAGTATGCCGCGGCGATTCACATGATCCAGGCGGGCTTGGTGGACGAAGGTATGGCCATCGTCTCCGCCGTGCGCGCCCGGTATGACGGCGAGCGCCGCAATCCCTGGAACGAGATCGAGTGTGGGAGCAACTATGCCCGGTCCATGGCCAGCTACGCATTGTTGAACGCTTTCAGCGGTTTCACCTTTGATATGGTTAAGAGCGAGATCGGATTCGACCCGATACTACAGGGGCGTAAACTGTTCCGGTGCTTATGGTCGCTGGATGCAGGGTGGGGGACGATCACGGTGACACCTGAACGCGTGGAACTCGCTGTGCTGGCGGGCTCGCTGACGCTGAAGGCGCTGCACTTGCCTTTCCTCAGCCCCGGGAGGATCGTCAGGGTGTGCATCCGCGGCAGCGCGCCAGAATGTGAATACCTGAACCGCAAGCTTTCTTTCCACGACCCGATCACATTGGACGACGGCAGCTCGCTTGAGGTACTGACCCAACCGTAACCCTTTCACGCTCTGTTTGTCTCTTTGAGGCTCCTTTGCTACACTGGAAGCCTGATCTGATGTCTTGGGTGGCGATTACCGCAACGCCGTAATCACTTGCTGTCTCAGGGTCTCCGCGGACGAGATACTCTCTGATCATCCGGCCTCAACTGCGAAGATCCCTGGGGTAGTTGAACAGGAGGCCATGCACCTATGCGAATACTCTTCATTGATATCGATACATTGCGACCGGATCATCTGGGCTGCTATGGTTACCATCGTAACACCAGCCCCAACCTCGATCGCATCGCTCAGGACGCGGTGCGCTTCGAGAACAACTACGTGAGCGATGCGCCTTGCCTGCCCTCCCGGACGGCGCTGTGGAGCGGCCGGCACGGTTTTCGCAACGGCGTGGTTGGCCATATGGGCTCATCGGCGGATCCTTTCAATGACGGGTGCCCGCGCGGGTTCCGCGATTCCTTCGACGCTACGTCGTGGATGAACGCGCTACGCCGGGCCGGTTTCTACACCGTGACGGTCAGCCCCTTTGGCGAGCGTCACTCGGCTTGGGAATGGTACGCGGGCTATCGCGAGATTTACAATACCGGCAAGGGCGGGCTTGAGCGGGCCGACGAGGTTGTGCCGACCGCCATTGACTGGATCGAGAGGAACAGCGACAAGGACAACTGGTTCCTGCACGTCAACGTATGGGATCCGCACACGCCTTACCGCACCCCAACGGAATACGGTAACCCCTTTGAGAAGGATCCGTTGCCGGCTTGGATGACCGAGGAGGTCCGCCTGCGGACCTGGGACAGTTTCGGTCCCCACAGCGCTCAGGAGCCCGGAGGCTATGGCGTCCAGTCGACTGAGAAGTGGCCGCGCGTGCCGGCGCAGATCGACTCGATGACGTCGCTCAAGCGGTGGATCGACGGCTATGACACCGGCATCTGGTATGCAGATCTCTGGGTGGGGAAGTTGATGGATGCCTTGGAGGCAGCCGGCATCCTGGATGAGACCGTGATCGTGGTCAGTTCCGACCATTCGGAGGCTCAGGGTGAGTTCGATATCTGGGGCGATCACCACACTGCGGATCAGTCCGTATGCCGCGTGCCGCTGCTGATCCGCTGGCCGGGTCTGACCGACGGTGGTCGGGTCGATTCGGCGCTGCACTACCACTTCGACTGGGCTGCGACGTTGCTTGAGCTGGCAGGCGGCACTGTCCCAGGTAACTGGGATGGCGTCTCCTACGCTAAGGCTTTCAAGGATGGCGAGGAGTCCGGACGGGACTACCTCGTGCTGAGCCAGGGCGCGTGGTCGGTGCAGCGCGGTATCCGGTTCGATCACGAGTGCGAGTCCTTCATCTGTCTCCGTACGTACCACGATGGCCACAAGAACATGGAGCCGGTGATGCTGTTCAACCTCACGGATGATCCGTATGAACAGGTCAATATCGCCGGCGAGCGCCCTGAGCTTGTTGACAAGGCGATGGGGATGCTGGCTGAGTGGCAGCACGAGATGATGCTCCGCAGTGAGACCAACATCGATCCCTTGATGACGGTCCTGAGGGAGGGCGGCCCCTCACACACGCGCTATCAGCTGCCGGCCTATCTGGCACGCCTACGCGCTACCGGTCGTGGACATCACGCCGATCGGTTGGCCGAACTACACGCGGATGAGGTATAGTCCCAGCCACTCAGGAGGCAGTATGGACCCAAGACAGTTTCACGGTGCGTGGCCGGCGTTGGTGACGCCGGCCACGGATGATGGCGGCGTCAATGTGTCGATGCTGGCGCAGTTGACCGAGTATCTGATCGGCAAGGGCGTTGATGGGCTCTACCTCTGCGGTTCTACCGGTGAGGGCGTCTTCCTTTCGGTCCCGGAGCGCTGCCAGGTCGCCGAGACGGTGGTGAAACAGGTGGCAAGGCGCATCCCGGTCATCGTGCATGTCGGCACGGTGGCCACGCGGCACGCGGTCGTGCTGGCACAGCACGCTCAGGAGGTGGGGGCAGATGGTGTGGCCAGTATCCTGCCGCCCTTCCGCCGCAGCCCTGAGGAAACGCTCACCCATTACGAGGCTATCGCGGCCTCAGTACCTGGTCTGCCTTTCTACCCCTATCTCTTCGGGGGGGAGACGGACGCGGTGGCTTTGATGGAGGACCTGCTCTTGAGGATTCCCAACGTCGCCGGGGCCAAGTATACGGGGCCCAATCTCTATGAGCTCCGCGCGATCGTCGAGCTAGGTGGTCAGGGCTGGACCATCTTCTCCGGGATGGACGAACAGTGTGCGTTCGCGGGGATGGTGGGTTCACCGGCCAACATCGGTACTACGCTCAATCTGATGCCTGGAGTGTATCGCGAGATCCGGGCCAGTCTCGATGCCGGCAACTTCGGGCGTGCCCGGGACTTGCAGTTACAGGTCAACCGGGTGACCCGTGTACTCCATCACTATGGCGTCTTTGGGGCGCTCTTTGAGGCGCTGCGTGTGCTGGGGATGGACTGTGGCGAGCCACGGCTCCCCCGTGCGCCTTTGTCGGCTGAGCAACGCGCTCAGTTTCACGCCGCACTGACTGTTGCCGGCTTCTCGTCCCTCGCTTCTATGTAGACCTTATGTTCGCTCGCGCACGTGTGTGCGCGCACTACGCAACACGAAAATCCGACGCGAAGAAGGGCCCAAAGGCTTTCTGCAGGCTTTGGGCCCGGGAGCGGAAGGTAATTTTCGATAGAGTAGCTTTCGTGCCGGTCTTATTCCTCGACTAACCTGCGCTCTGCTCGACCCTCTGTGTCTCCCTGCAGTCAACACTTGTCCGCTGCCCAGAGAATCGCACGCACCTCGATTGGCCACGAGTCAGCGCTGATCGTTTTGACACGGCCTTCTTATGGTGTTATAATGCTTCGGTACCGAAATATTCGGTACCGAATATTTCGGTACCGAGGATTTTGGCGTTGGAGGAGTTGGCTCTTGTTGGAGCGCGGACAGGCTGTGCCGACCGGCACACATCGTCAGCAGGGCATTGGGGGAGGGAATTGATGGCTCAGGAGACGCAGAAGGTCGCACTAGACGCCACCCAGAAGTTCCTCTTTTTGTACCGTCACATGCGCCGTTACTCTCGGAAGACGCAATGTGAGGGCGTACGCGGCAGAGATCTCGTCACGTTGCGTTATCTCAACGAGGTCGGACCACTGACGATCGGACAGATCTGTGAGTATCTCTTCATCAGCGGCAGCTCCACGTCCGATTTGGTCTCGCGTCTGCAGGAGGCGGGGTACTTGATGCGACGTCGCTCGACCAAGGACAGCCGGGTGGTCTATGTTGAACTGACGCCGAAGGGCCGTGAGATCGCCGAGCAACCCCCATCCGGTGGCATCCCAATGCTCCGCGAGCGGATCAAAACACTGCCCGCCGAGCAACTGCAGCAGCTTGATAATGCTTTAGGCAACTTGATACAGATAATGGAGATTGACCCTAATGACTTTGAGTAACAAACAGGAAAAGCCAGACAAGCCGAATGATTGGCAGATCCTCCGGCGCTGCTTCGGCTATACAAAGCCACACTGGCGTCTCGCAGCCGTTGGGTACTCGCTGCTCGTTATTATCAATGTAATCGTGATCATAATCCCGCAGTTGATGCGTGGTATTGTGGATCGGGGCATCGAGCAGCGCGACCTGGATTACCTGACTTGGTCCGTTCTGGGTCTCCTGGGGCTGACTGTGGTGCAGGGAGTGTTAGGCTACTTTCAGGGCAATGCGATTGAGCGGGGGTCCCAGAGTGTGGCGTACGACTTGCGCAACCAGTTATACCAGAAACTGTCATCGCTCTCGTTTTCCTACCATGATCGCACCGAGGCAGGGCAACTGCTGGCACGCGCTATGCAAGATGTCGATCGTCTGCGGTTCCTGAACGGTCGTGCCACTATGCGGTTCACCGAGGGTTCGGTTCTCCTGATTATCACTGTGGTTGTTCTGGCGGCGATGAATCTTCAGTTAGCTCTCCTCTCGCTGCTGTCAATGCCGGTGCTACTCATCCAGGCGTACAGGTACTCCAAGAACATGCGCCCGCTCTGGCGAACGATCCGCAGTCAGGTTTCCTCGATGACCTCATGGGTTGAGCAGAATCTGCGCGGTGCACGGATTGTGAAAGGGTTTGCCCAGGAAGAAGCTGAGATCGCGCGCTTCAATGAGCAGAATGATACGTGGTTTGAGTTGGCTGAGAAATCGGCACTGGTCCGCGCAGTCAATGATCCTGCTGTGGTCTTCCTGACGAACATCGGCACGATCTTCATCCTCTGGTCCGGTGGTCGCATGGTGATACAGGGCGGGCTAACGATAGGCGAGTTCGTAGCTTTCACCGCGTATCTGAGCCAGTTGGCCGGTCGCGTCCGGATGTTGGGACGTATGGTGCCCTTCATGACAGAGGCTGCTGCCAGCGGCGAGCGCATCTTTGAGATCTTGGATGCAGAGTCTGATGTCAAGGAGTCTCCGGATGCCATAGACCTGCCCGAGGTTGAGGGGCGCGTTCGGTTTGAGGACGTTTCTTTCGCCTACTTCGGGCGGCGGACCGTGTTGGATGAGGTCAGTCTGGAGGTGCCGCCGGGACAGATCATCGCGCTGCTTGGGGCCACCGGATCGGGCAAATCCACGATTATCAACCTTATCCCGCGTTTCTATGATGTCACCAAGGGGCGGGTCACCGTCGATGGTTACGACGTCCGTGATCTCACGCTGGAGTCGTTGCGCCGCCAAATCGGCATTGTGCTGCAGGAGACGACGCTCTTTGCGGCTTCGATTCGTGAGAACATCGCGTTTGGGCGTCCCGATGCAACCGAGGAGGACGTGATCGAGGCAGCCAGGGCTGCGCAGGCTCATGATTTCATTATGGCGATGCCGGAAGGCTACGAGATGCAGGTCGGCGAGCGTGGTTCTACGCTCTCGGGTGGGCAGAAACAGCGTGTGGCGATCGCCCGCGCGTTACTCAAGGATCCGCGGATCTTGATCCTTGACGATGCGATGTCCAGTGTGGATACTGAGACTGAGCGCTTGATCCAGAAGGCACTCGAGCGTCTGATGCATGGCCGGACGTCCTTTGTCATCGCGCAGCGTTTGAGCACAGTGCGGATGGCTGACCAGATTGTGGTTTTGGACAGTGGTCACATCGTCGCCAGAGGAACACATGAAGAGCTGTTGGCACGCTCCGGGCTCTATGCCGACATCTATGAACGCCAGCTGCGACCACAGGAAGTCCAGAAGTTAGCAGCGCAGCAACAGGTTGACACATTGAACCCCGCTTTGGACAGGGTGTAAGGGGAGGATTGATGAGTTTTTCTATTGGTACAACTAGCATGGGGGGCGGTCCGCGAGGGTTGCTGCGGAGGCTTGGCCAGGAGGATGAGGACAAAGGGCGTGCCCTCGACATGCGGATCATCGGGCGCCTGCTGGTGTTCCTCAAGCCACACTGGCGCAATATGGTGGGCGCGCTTGTCTTGATGGTTATCTCGTCCGGGCTGGGGTTGTTGGTGCCCTACCTGACGATGATCGCGGTAGATGATTACATCGCCAATGGGGACTTGCGCGGGCTCGATCGTATAGCGCTCATTACCGCGGGTACGTTTGTCGGACTCTATGCCACGACTATGGCCCAGCAGTATCTGCTCTCAAAGACAGGTCAGCGGGTGCTGGGGGATATGCGAGCGCAGCTTGTGGCCCATCTGCAGACAATCCACCTGGGATACCATGATACTCACATCATCGGTGTCACGCTGTCGCGCGTTTTCAGCGACGACGGTGTGATCAACGACCTTCTCTCACAGGGTTTTATCAGCATAATTGGCGACCTGCTAACGCTG
>CAZEXX010000136.1:0-10102 GCA_964516885.1 uncultured Anaerolineales bacterium
GGCAGGGGAGCGGGCGAACCCCGGGGGTTCGCGGAGCAGGGGAGAAGATCTCCTCTGCTCTCTGGCGGCCACAGAGAGCCCAACCACGCTCGCAAAGAGCTCCACCACCCCCGGACTCCGACTAGCACAGCTGAACAAAGTTCCTTGAGGGAGGGAGGTGTCTCCCTGTCCCCTTGTCTCCTTGTTTCCTTGTCTTCTTCTGCTCTCCTGTCCCCCGCCAGCATCTGACCGAACTCGGCCAACGCCCCCATCCCCTGCACCTCGTGAGAGAGTTGCGGCACAGTGAGAGGACGAAGACCGGCGAACCTCTCTCCGATCAGAGCCAGGGCCTCGGTCTGATCCTCCCCGCCTTCCTGGCAGGTGAGGCAGATACCCGAAGAGGTCACGCCCCTGTGGTTGACGACCTGGTTAATGACCAGGCTCCTGACGGCCATGGGGTGCTTCCTCAAGGTGGAGACCAGGCGCTCGGTCTCATAGATGGCCATCTCCTCGGGAATGGTCACCGGCACAAATTCAGTTACCGCAGTGTTCTGCAGCAGCGAGGCCACGTGCCTGATCTCCCCTTCCATTTTCACTAACCAGTGGTCCACCTCATCTGGCCTGTAGTCGCCCACCAGGCTGCGCACGATATAGCGGTGCTTTTCCATCAGCCTGTCCATGACCTGGATCCACAGCTTCATCTGGGCCGGCAGGGCCAGCAGGCGCAGCGTATGGCCGGTGGGCGCCGTGTCGACCACCACCCGGTCGTACTGCAGAGCGGTCTCCCCCCGACATGGCCCTTTCGGCGGCTGCCCCCCGACCAGGGCCGCGATGTGCATAATGGCCACCGCCTCGTCAAGGCCCGGCAGGGTCAACAGGAAAAAATCGTTGATGTCCTCCTCGTCGAAATAGCTCCCCCGCCCGGCGATGCCGGCGATCAAGGGGTCGCACTCTTGCTTCCATTCGGCTAGCAGCCCCTCCGCGTCCAACTCCAGGGCAAAAAGATTGTCCACTCCATGGATGGGCACGGTCTGGTCGCCGACACCCTGTCCAAAGCTATCTCCCAGGGAATGGGCCGGGTCGGTGGAGACGATCAGGATACTCTCGTCTGGCCTGTGGCGCGCCAGGGTGAGAGCCGTCGCCGCCGCCGTCGTCGTCTTGCCCACGCCTCCCTTGCCCCCGAAGAAGATAAAACGCGGGCCGTTGTGCTGCAAGAAACTGGGCAGGGTGCTTGACGACGGATTCCTCAATGTCCGATCCCCAGTTTGCTCGTTGGATATTGGATATCGAATACCGGCGATTGAGTGTCGGTCATTGGTACAGGATCCTCTCGAATTCGACCAGGTCCTCGATCCCCCGCACATCGTGATCCAGCCGTGGCGCCTGGGCCACACGGTGATCAGGGTGATCGGCGATCACCTGCCGGATGTAGCGCTGCTCCTCCACCCGTTTGGCTGCGCAGTAAGAACAATCACCGGGCGGGATGACAAAGTTGACCAGGATCTGGCGGCAGGGGATTTCCAGCCGGCCCAACGCCCGGATGAGCCGCTCGCTCTCGGTGATGCCCATCGCCTCGGGAATGGTGACCACGATGAACTCGGTCTCGGCGGTGTCGGTGAGCTGCCGGAGCACCCGCCGGGTCTGCCGGGAGTACTTGATAGTCAGCCCCGCCGTCGCCCCCAGCTTGGCCACGCCCCTGTACTTGAGCAGCATCTTGGCCATGGTGGCGAACCACTCGCGGGCCAGGTGGGGCATCTCCAGAAAACGAAGCAGGTGGCCGGTGGCGGCGCCGTCCAGGACAAAGACGTCAAATGCCTGGGCATCCACCAGTTTCATGACCTCCATCAGCGACATCAGTTCGTCCAGCCCCGGTGGGGTGGTGGACAGCATCTGGTCCATGATCTCCTGCTCGAATGCCACCTGCGCGCCGGCGCCGCCCATGAAGCCCCCGAACACTTCGTCAATGGCCTCTCGTTGCTCCTCGATGAACCGATCCAGCAGCTTGTGAGCGTCTATCTCCTGGGCGTACAGGTTATCAAAACCCATGACGCAACTAGCCTCAGCCCCCACCTCCTGGTCCAGGCTGTCGGACACAGAATGCGCGGGATCTGTTGAGAAGAGCAGTACCTTTTTATCGGGGATCTGCCGGGCCAGGCACATAGCTGTGGCCGCCGCCACGCTGGTCTTGCCCACGCCCCCCTTGCCGCCGACCACGATAAAGCGGGCCGAGGGGAGAGACAGGGAGCGGGCGAACCCCGAGGGTTCGCGGGGCAGGGGAGCGGGCGAACCCCGGGGGTTCGCGGAGCAGGGGAGAAGATCACCTCCGCTCCCCTGCACCTCAGCCACTCTGCTCCTCTGCTCCCTGTCTCCGTCTCTCATGAGGCGCACGAAATCGGTCAGGCCCTCCACGCCCCGCACCTGGCTGGCGAGGCGCGACACCGGCCAAATGCAGAGGTGGGCGGCGAATCGCTTCTCTATCTCCGCCAGGACCTCTGCCTGCTCCGCCTTTTTGCGCCGGCAGGGCACGCACAGGCCGTCTCCACCGATGATACGATTGACGATGAGGTTGTGCACCGGAATGCGCTCTTTTCTCAAGGTGGAAAGGAGCCGCCCGCTCTCCTGGATGGCCATCTCCTCGGGGATGGTCACCAGCACGAATTCGGTGGTCTCGGTGTTCGTTAGCATCCGCATCACCATGGCCACGTCCCGCTTTTGCTCCTCCAGGAAACGGTCGCACTCGTCGGGAACGTAGCGGCCGACCATGGTGCGCATCACGTAGCGGTGCTTGTCCATCATCATGTCCAGGGTCTTGACCCAGTTCCTCATCTGCGACGGCAATTGTACCATGCGCACCGTGTGGCCGGTCGGGGCCGTGTCCACTACCACCAGGTCGTACTCCCCGGACCTGATCAACTCGACGATCTCGCGGATAGCCATCACCTCGTCCATCCCCGGAAGGGTCAGTTGCATAAAGCCGGCAATGTCCTCCTGATCGAACAACGTCCCCCGATTGGCGATCTCTGCCAGTATAGAGTTGTTAAGGTACCGGTATTCGGCCAGTATCTTTTCGGTGTCCAGTTCGCGGGCCCAGAGGTTGTCCGCGCCCTTGATGGGGACGATCTCATCCCCCACGGCCTGGGCGAAGCTGTCACCCACGGAGTGAGCCGGGTCGGTAGAGACGATCAGCACCTTGCCCTCCGGCCTCTGGCGGGCCAGGTAAAGGGCGCTGGCCGTGGCAGTGGTCGTCTTGCCCACGCCTCCCTTGCCCCCGAAGAAGATAAAGCGCAGGTCCCGGTTCCGCAAGAAGCTGGGCAATACGTTCATGGCCTATGGCCATCCGCTTCGAACGCTTCGGGGAAGGTCCGGCGCCACCAGGCCTCGTCAGGCTCATATTGCTGGTCTTTCATCCAGTTTCGCATGGCAGCCAGATCGTCCATCAGGACCTCTTCCCGCTCCAGATACTCCTCCTCCTCGATCTCGCCGATCTCATAGCGCAGTTGCAGCTCCATCAGGCGGCTTTTGACCCGCTCTTCGTCGGTCTGCTCATCCTCGACCTCCTCGTGGATTTTCTCAAGCAGCCACTTCGCAGACGAGTAAGGGACGGCCACGGGCAGGGCGGCCACCTTGCCCACCGTCTTGAGCAGTTGGTGCTCCAGCCATGAGATGAAAAGGAGCCGCGCTTGTGCCTCTATCAGGGACTCGGCAACCCGGCGTCTGAGCCTGTCAGAAAGCCATGACATGATGAACATGCTCACCCCTTTCCACCAATCACCCGGTTCGCTCCAGGGCGTATACAAAGCACCTGCCAGAAGTCAGCAGCTACGCCTCGCGGCCAACCGCCCTCTTGGCGGGAACCAGGCCTTTCCCCCGCCAGCGCAGGCAGTAGAGGCACAACCCAGGGGATCTCGCCCCCTGCCCTGGCAAGAGGCGCACGTAAGCTCACCCCAGCCCTCAGCTGGTGCGTCCGGCTTCATGTTTCTCCTTCACGCTTGACAGTCACCACACCCTTGCCGCCGCAGGTGCGACAGCTCACCCGGCTGCGGTAATAGACTCCCGTGCCCCTGCAGGCGGGGCAGGTCTCAAAGGGCTCCTTAATGCGCACCGTTCCCTTGCCGCCACAAACGCCGCAATTGGAGAGGGGCGGCAGGACTCTGAAGGGATCTCTGCCCATGCCATCGCAGTAAGCGCACCTGCACTCGACCCACGTGTCGTCTACGGCTGCTCTCTGTGCCATCTCTGTACCTCCACGCTTCCTGCCGGCATCAGGGGGCGGAGACCACGCCCGCACCGCCGCAGGTGGTGCAGTAGAGCCGCAGGTCGCCCCTGCGGTCAACGCCCAGCCCGCCACAGGTGGGGCACGTCGCCATCGGCTCCTGGACATGGATCACGCCCCGGCCCCGGCACGCGGTGCAGGTCAGGCGGCTGCGGGGATGTATCCCCGTCCCACCGCAGAAAGCGCAGGGCACATAGGGCGCCTCGATTTCCACCTGTCCCTTGCCGCCGCACACCGCGCAGGTCGACAGGGGCGACAGGATGCCAAAGGGGTCCTTGCCGCTGCCCTGGCAATACGCACACTGCACCATAGCTGTCTTTGCCATCTTGGCGATTTTTTTCTTGGCCATTCTTGCCCTCCTCGTGCGCAACACGCAGAACGTGTCGTCTACGGCTGCTCTCTGTGCCATCCCTGTACCTCCACGCTTCCTGCCGGCATCAGGGGGCGGAGACCACGCCCGCACCGCCGCAGGTGGTGCAGTAGAGCCGCAGGTCGCCCCTGCGGTCAACGCCCAGCCCGCCACAGGTGGGGCACGTCGCCATCGGCTCCTGGACATGGATCACGCCCCGGCCCCGGCACGCGGTGCAGGTCAGGCGGCTGCGGGGATGTATCCCCGTCCCACCGCAGAAAGCGCAGGGCACATAGGGCGCCTCGATTTCCACCTGTCCCTTGCCGCCGCACACCGCGCAGGTCGACAGGGGCGACAGGATGCCAAAGGGGTCCTTGCCGCTGCCCTGGCAATAGGCACACTGCACCATAGCTGTCTTTGCCGTCTTGGCGATCTTTTTCTTGGCCATTCTTGCCCTCCTCGTGCGCAAGACGCAGAACGTGTCCCGTCAACGGCTTGCCTCTTGCGCTCTACGTTTCACATTGCTCCTCGTTTGCGTATACTAGGCCGCTACTACTCCCTTGCCCGAACATGTGGTGCAGGGCAGGTCGTATTCGCCCCCTGCCCGCCCCGTGCCCCCACAGGCCGGGCAGGTTTGCCGTTGCTGTGGCACCGTCACCACCCCTTTGCCCTTGCAGGCCGTGCAGGTCAGGCGGCGGCCACGCATCTTGCCTGTGCCTGCGCACAGAGCACAGGGCTCGTACGGCTCCTGCACGCGCACCGTCCCCCGGCCGCCGCACACGGCGCAGTTGGACTTGGGGTGTGGGATTCCAAAGGGATCTTTGCCCCTGCCGCCGCAATAGGCGCAGGGCACCGCGACCCACTTGCTAGCTCCTGTCTTTGCTCCCATATTTCTCATCTCCTTGGGCACTTGTATTGGGTTCAGTCTTCATCTTCCCAATGCACGACGATTTCCACAAAGTTGAAGGGGGGCGTTTCCCCCACGTACTTGAACATCATCCGCTCACCGTACTTGGCGTCCAGCTCGTTGACCTTGCGGTCAAACTCCTCGACCCGCGACCTGTGAACCAGAAAGGCGGCGTTAAGGCACATCATATCTATGAGGATCTTGTTGGTCTCGTACCTCTCGGCCAGGGGGCTCAGGGCGCCGGCGAGCATTTGGGCGTCCACATCCCTGTGGGCCTCGATGGCATTGGCCACCAGGGTTCCGAGTTCTATTCTGTCGCGATGGGAATGAGGATTGGCAGATAGGCGATCCCGTGTCCGGCGGATGTCGGGATTACCGGCCACGATGTCCCGAAAGAAGCGCTCCCGACGCCAAAAGACCTTGAGCCCCAACTCTACCTTGTCCTCCATCTCGCGCAGCAATGACTCGAACTCGCCATACCTTCGCCGCATCAACTTTGCGATCTTGGCCTCGGCGCTGCTCTTGCCCGGCGTTGGCCTGGCCACGGTGCTAAAGCGCACAGGTAGAACGGTCAAGCCCTTGTTCAGGGTCTCCTCACAGACCAACTGGTGGTTGATAGTGTGTGCCCGCGTTGTCTCATATTCGTCCTGGGGCGAGTTGCTGACCACAAACGCCAGGTCGAGGAAGGGCATGCTATAGACCTCGTCACCACGGCCGCCGACCCCCTTCACCGAGAGGTTCAAGGGATCCTCGCCGTGGCTCCTGGTCAGGACGTACAGATAGATCATCTCTTCATCGTGGATCTTGCTTCTCACAGGCAATCTCCCTCACCAATACCCAACCGGATTCTGGTCATTGGAAGAGCGTCTCTCCCCCCATGCGCCCGACGGCGATCAGAACGCTTTCCTTGACGGCCTCCGGGGCAAAGCTGCACCGATGCCCTTCGGCCTGTTTCTTGGCCGTGATCCCCCGCGCCGCCGCCTGCCCCAGGCAATAGTTGCTGAGCAACTGGTAAGCCGCTGCAACCTGGGCAAAGCGATCCTCTGCCTGTGGCTCGGCAGACGGGTCGGCTGCAACGTCGCCGGCCTGGGCATCGGGGTGGTATTCCTGGGCCAGGGTATAGTAGGCCCGTTTCACCTCGTTCAGGCTGGCCTCCTGGCCCAATCCAAGCACCGCCTGGGCCCGTTTGACCTCCTGGTGGTCCACGGGCCGCACCTCGACGGTGCAAAAGCTGTAGGGAGGCAAGGGCCCGATGCACCGCAAACTCAAGCGGCCGCCCAGTTTCTCATCCACCTCGTCAAGCCGCCGGTCGAACTCTTCCTGGCGGCCCTTATCGAGCAGAAAGGCCACGTTCATCACCATCCCGTCGTTCATGAGGCTGTTCTTCTGCAAGTCCAGGGTGCAGCCGGCCAGGGCACTCATCAGCTCCTGCTGGTAGCTCTCCCGAAGCCGATTGAGGGACTGATAGACCATCTTGCCCACTTTGACCCGGTCGGGTGTGCTCCGCAAACGGGACATGCCCACGATCTTAGCCTTCAACCTGGCGATCGGCTCCTCGGTCGAGATCTCCTGAAAGACGGAAGGGATGTCCCAGGTGGCCACCACCTCCATCTCGACCTTATCCTCGATGGATGCATGGGCCTCTTTGAAGGTGAAATATCCCTGGCGCAACAGGGCCTCTACCCCATCCCGGTCCTGGGCGGTGGTGCCGAACTTGATGGGCAGGACCGTGAAACGCTCCATGACCTCCTCGATCACCGTCTGATGGACAGCCAGATCGCGGATGGTCTTTTCCCTGTTCTTGAGAGCCCTATAGTCCACCGCCGGACAATCGCTGACCACGGCAGCCAGGTCACGGCAAGGCACGGTGCGGACCTCGTCGTCCCGTCCGCCGATCCCTATAGGACCAAAACTCACCGCCTCCTCACTGGCGATCACTCCATAGATGTATGTGACATCCTTGGCCACGGTAGGTTCCTCCTCAATGTAGAATGTAGCAGAACGCAGTAGTGGGTGTTGTGCCAGGCGTGATAGCACGTCTCACGCATCAGGCAAGTCTGCGGCGATCAGCACTGTCTCGTCCAGCTTGCGCATAGCCCGTTCCAACGCCTCGACCTCGCCGCTGCGCAGTGCCTGGCGTAGGGCAGCTACCCTGTCTTTGACCTCCTCGCGGACGGCGGACGGCAGCGCTTCGCCTTGCTGCTCCAGGGACTGTTCGGCCCGGTAGGCCTTGCTATCGGCGCGGTTGCGGGCCTCGATCTCCAGGCGGCGTTGATCGTCCTGCGCCTCGTATTCCCTGGCCTCGGTCACCATGCGCGCGACCTCTTCTTCCGACAGGCCACTGGAGGCGGTGATGGTGATCTGCTGCTCCTGGCCGGTAGCCTGATCCTGGGCCGTGACCTGCAGGATACCATCGGCGTCGATCTTGAATGTGACTTCGATCTTGGGCTCCCTTCGCGGCGCGAGAGGGATGCCGTCCAGAACAAAGCGCCCCAGGACCACGTTCTCAACGGCCATGACCCGCTCGCCCTGTACCACCACGATCTCTACGGCGGTCTGGTCGTCTTGGGCCGTGGTGAAGATCTGGCTCTTGCACACCGGGATGGTGGTGTTGCGCCGGATGATGGGGCTGGCAATACCCCCCTTGGTCTCGATGCTCAGGGTCAACGATGTGACGTCGATGAGCAGCAGGTTCTTGACCTCGCCGACGAGAGCGCCGGCCTGGATGCCGGCTCCCAGACCCACCGCCTCCTCGGGATTGAGCGCTGTAGTGAGCAATTTGCCAAAGATGCTTTTCACCTTGCCCCGCACAGCCGGCATTCGGGTCTGCCCCCCCACCAGGATCACCTCGTCAATGTCCGTCGCTTTGAGTCCCGCGTCGGCCATTGCCTGCCGGCAGGGCTCAACGGTCCGCTCGATCAAATCCGCTACCAACTGCTCCAACTGCACCCGGGTGAGGGTCAGGCTGAGATGCAGGGGGCCGCGAGGCCCCTGGGCGAGGTAGGGTAGGTGGATTTCGGTCTGCGAGTGGGTCGAGAGCTCGATCTTGGCCTGCTCGGCCGCCTCCCTCACCCGTTGCAGCTCTCCCCGGTCCTCTCGCAGGTCCACACCATGCTCCCGCTCGAACTCGTCGCACAGCCAGCCCACGATGCAGCGGTCAAAGTCATCGCCACCCAGGTGAGTGTCGCCGTTGGTAGAGAGTACCTCAAAAACGCCGGCTCCCAGGTCCAGGATAGAGATGTCAAAGGTGCCGCCACCCAGGTCATAGACGGCGAGGGTCTCGCGCCGCTCGGGCGGAAAGTCGTAGGCCAGTGCCGAGGCGGTCGGCTCGTTGAAAATGCGCAGCACCTCCAGGCCGGCGATGCGGCCGGCCTCCTTGGTGGCCTGGCGCTGGCTGTCGTTGAAGTAGGCCGGCACGCTGATCACCGCCTGGCTGACCGATTCGCCCAGGTAGGCCTCGGCGTCGCGTTTCAGCTTTTGCAGGATCATGGCCGAGATCTCTGGCGGCGGGTAAGCGCGGCCGTTCAACGACACCCAGACGTCACCGTTGGGCGCAGCGCTCAAGCGATAGGGCACCAGCCCCCGGTCGTGCTGCACAGAGCTGTCGGCCAGCTTACAGCCCATGAAACGTTTGACGGAAGAGATCGTGCTTTGGGGATTGGTGACTGCCTGGCGCCGGGCCACCTCACCAACCAACCGTTCGCCGTCCCTGCCTATGGCCACGACCGAGGGCGTAAGACGCTCGCCCTCGGCGTTGGGAATCACCATGGGCATGCCACCCTCCATCACCGCCATCACCGAGTTGGTCGTGCCCAGGTCAATGCCGATGACCTTGCTCATAAACGCAGATCCTTTTTCAGAGTATCATCGTGGCACGATCCAGGCCCGGTTGGCCTTGATTCGCGTCGTTTGGGCACCTTTCCAGCACCCGAACCGGTAGTTGTCTTCAAGCAGCGTAGCGACGCCGGTAGCGTATCAGTGCCGGATCGCGGCGCTCAGGGACAATAGCCCGTGCCGTCGCCTAGTACAGCTCCCGTTCCGCGTCCCGGACGGCCGGTTCCAGGGCAGCCAGCAGTGTCCGCCGCTGGGTGTTGATCTGAGCCATGCGATCCTCGATGCGCAGGGCCCTGGCCACCCACATCTCGTATTGCTTCTGCAATCGCCCCTCCTCCCGGTTCAGGCTCTCCAATAGCTGGTAGACGTTCCCGGTGCCGGTGGAGTGGCGGACGTTGCCCTGGTGATGCATGTCGTGCGACGAGCGCACGCTATCACAGTACTTGAGTGTCGCCATCGTCAATCCTCCTCCGAAGTCAGCCTGTCTGGCCGATGAGATCCAGCAGTATATCGCGCCGCTCCCGGTTCGGGATCCCGTGGGGGTTCAGCTCCCGCGACAGGACGTCCAGACAGACCTGGCCGAAACTCAGGTGGCCGTCATTGGCGGCCATGATCGTGCCGATCATGACGCAGTTGCGCACCGTGGGATTGGTCTCGGTCGCCTGGCGGAAGCCCCGCACCACGTCCACGACTCGCTCCGCCGTAGCCTGGTCGACGCCGGTGCGGGATGTGGTGATCAGCAACTCTGTCTCGCGGTCAA
>CAZEXX010000137.1:0-10039 GCA_964516885.1 uncultured Anaerolineales bacterium
TGCGCAAAAAGGCTACGATCATTTCGCTGGATGTGGTGCCCTATTTCTACGCACTCAGCGAGAACTTCGGCTCGCCCGAGGATGACTATCTCACCCAATACCGCGACGGTATGATGACGACCGAGGCCAAGCAGATCTACGAGGTGCTGTTGCGGGAGGGGCCGATGAACTCGCCGGCCCTGCGGCGGGCCACCTCGATGACGGACAGTAAGTCCAACTATCGTTTCAACCGCGGTTTGACGGAGCTCCAGGGTGACTTCAAAGTTCTGCCCATCGGTGTGGCTGAGGCCGGCGCCTGGAACTACGCTTTTATCCACGAGTGTGTGCACCGCCATCATCCGGAGATTCTGGAACAGGCAAAGGAGATCAAGATCGGCGAGGCGCGGCAGGAGTTGGTGGCGCTCTATGTCCGCTCTGTCGGTGCCGTGCAGTTCTCGGATCTGATGAAGGTCTTCCAGTGGCCGAAGCGCGAGATGGAGCGGACCATCGACGCCCTGGTGGCGTCAGGCGCGCTGGTCAGCGGGCTGGAGGTTGAAGGGCAGAAGGGGACGTGGCTCTCGCTGCCTGAGTTGGCGGGGTAGGGGATTCACCACAGAGACGGCGGGAACACGAAATCGGAGAAGGGATACCGCCCATAGAACCGCCATCTCCGCTACAAGAGCCTCTGCTTCGTAGGAAGTAGCGCACACCCCGGCACCGGACTGCCGATGGTCTTCTTCTCCGCCCTGTGACGTTGGAGCGGACCCTTCTGCGCGAGGGAAGAATCAACGAATGCGGAGAAAAACACCGGTGGGGCTGTGTGCTGGTGCGGTTAGCGTTCGGGTGTGGCCAGTGAGAGTATCTGCAGGGGGAGTGATTCAGCCTCCAAGCGAGACAGATCGGCGATTTTGCTCGCGTGGTCGATGTCGATTCCCACCAACTGACCGTCTTCGTCGAAGTCCAATACGACACCAGGGGCGACTTCCTGCGAATCAACGCTGGTGCGCTCGGACAGGTCTATGTATAGAGAATCAGTCTCTGGATAGTAATAGAACTTCATAATCTAGTCTTCTCGGAACCGTCTGTCGGGGAACGCATTGTGAATCGTTTCTCCGTCAGCCAAGGTTATTACCCTGAGGTATTTTCCTAGTTCCTCAATGAAAATCCAGTGGCGAATACGACCATCTGGTTGTACTTCCAGTTTCAACGGCTCACGAAGTGCCCGTTCGCACCACTCACGCTTGAGGCAGCTGCGTTTTCTGAGAACCTGCTCTTCGAAGTATCTGGTTGTTTTCGTGGTGCAGGTTCACGAATCACGCCTACCCGTAGCCTATCAGATACGCCGGCTAAGACAACAATGCTAAGGAGCAAGCGTGCAGGGCGTGCGCGCTGGGAGCGTGACGGCGACGCTGGTGGATACTCACGAATCTCTCACCAGCCCCCTGCAGTTGTCAGCCGTATGCTGCATTGCATAGTCTCTCGGGGGCGTCTCCGTCGCTGTATCGCTTGCTCGCTTTTCGCTCTGTCGTGCCTCTTGACTTCCCGACTTCCTCCCATATAATTGCTGTGAGTGATCGAACGACAGTGGCGGCACGTAGCATAGCCGACCTAACTCTTACAGGAGCCAAACACGCGATGTTATTCCGGATTCAGCAGTTGAATCAGCAGCAGAATAATAATCCCGGCGTGCGCCAGTGGGAGGATCGGTCCTGATACACATCAGATAGGTTGATCCAAGCCACGGGCGCACGCTCTGCCTGTGGCTTTTCTGTTACCGACACCAAACCACCAAGCCGCGGGCACGCGTGAACGCCCGTGGCTTTTTTGTTGAGCTTGGCCGCTCAAGGGGGAGGTGTGGGATGGTGAAGCGAACGCACAAGTGTGGGCAGTTGCAGAGCGAGGACGTGGGGCAGTCTGTAGTGCTTATGGGCTGGGTCCGCCGCCACCGCGACCATGGCCGTGTGGTCTTCCTTGATCTCTGGGATCGTGATGGGATTGTCCAGATCGTGGCTGATCCGGCGATATCCGAGGGGGCGTATGAGACTGCGCAGTCCCTACGGGATGAGGTCGTGGTCGCCGTACAGGGCGTTGTGAGGGAGCGCCCTGCCGGTGCCGAGAATCTCGCGCTGGCGACGGGAACAATCGAGGTGGCTGCGGAGCGGATCGAGGTGCTCAACACGGTTTCGCCGCTGCCCTTCCAGGTGGAGAATGCTGCTTCGGTCGACGAGATGGTGCGGCTGCGATACCGCTACCTGGATCTGCGACGGGCCGAGATGCAGCAGAACCTGCGTCTGCGGCACGAAGTCGTCAAGCGGTTGCGGGATATCCTCGATGAAGCGGCCTTCCTGGAGGTGGAGACGCCGATGCTCACGCGCAGCACGCCCGAGGGCGCGCGGGACTATCTGGTGCCCAGCCGCGTGCATCCCGGCGAGTTCTACGCGCTGCCGCAGTCGCCGCAGCAGATGAAGCAGCTGCTGATGGTGGCCGGGGTCGATCGCTACTTCCAGATCGCGCGATGTTTTCGTGATGAGGACCTGCGCGCCGATCGCCAGCCCGAGTTCACGCAGCTGGATCTGGAGATGAGCTTCGTCGATCAGGAGGATGTGCTGGACCTTGTCGAGGGGATGATCGCGCGCGTCGTCAAAGCGGTGCAGCCGAACCGTGAGGCGATCACACCTTTCCTGCGGTTGACCTATGACGAGTCGATGGCGCTCTATGGTACCGACAAGCCCGACCTGCGCTGGGATATGGCCTTTGTCGACTGCACCGAACTGTTGGGGGCAACAGACGTGCGCATCTTCCGCCAGGTCTCCGCCGAGGGGGGCGCTATCAAGGGGTTTCGGGTGTCCGGCTACAGCAGGGCGACAGAGGCGGAGCTGGAGACGCTGCAGGTGCTGAGCCGGGAGCTGGGCGCGGCGGGCGTGATCTGGTTCCACGTGAGTGAGGGGACGCTGGTGGCCCCTGTCGCACGGCATCTGACTGCTGAGGAGCAACGTATGCTGATCCGGGCTTTTGATGCCGGCCCGGGAGATATACTCTTCCTGGTGGCCGGTGAGTCGACGACGGTGCATACGGCGCTGGATGGCCTGCGCCGCGAGATGGGCCGGCGTCTGGGACTGGACGATCCTGCGAAGCTGGCCTTTGTGTGGGTAGTGGACTTCCCGCTCGTCAAATGGGACGCCGAGGGGCAACGCTGGGATGCGGAACACCATCCTTTCACGCACCCCAAGATGGAGGATCTTGCCATCTTGGAATCCGATCCCGCCGCTGTGCGCGCGGATTGCTACGATTTGGTCTGCAACGGATGGGAATTGGGCTCGGGCTCGATCCGCATCCACAAACGTGAGTTGCAGACGCAGGTCCTGGCGCTGCTGGGCTATACAACAGAGGCCGCAGAGGCCAGTTTCGGCCATCTGATGGAGGCGTTCGAGTATGGGGCGCCGCCGCATGGGGGTATCGCGATCGGGATCGACCGCTTGGTTGCGATCCTGGCAGGCACGGATACGATACGAGATGTGATCGCCTTCCCCAAGACGCGCCAGGCTGCCGACCTGATGATGCGTGCCCCGGCGTCTGTCTCCAGTGCGCAGTTGGGTGAGATTCACGTGCGCGTGGTCCGGCCCAAGCGCCACTCCGCGCTGGATGGGGTGGCGTGATCCCTTTTTCTGGACCTTTGAGCTTTCCCCTTTTAAGAGGAGCGATCTCAACAGAAAGAAAAGCTCAGAGGTCTCGTTGGATCGTGGGCTGGTGTCAGCGGGGAGCACGATTGGCTATGCTCGAATTAGGAGAAACGTGATGGCTCAAGAACCATGTCTTCTTATCGATCAGGAACAGGTGCGGCATATCGGTTTTCTGATCCGTATGGCTTTGACCGAGGATGAGGTGGAGATGTTCAGCGAGCAGCTGAGCAGCATTGTGGATTACTTTGACCGGTTGGCAGAGGTGGATGTGACGGACGTGCCACCGTATCGCCAGCCGCCGATGGCGCGCGCGCAGTTGCGCGAGGATGTGGTGCGCCCCACTATGGCGCGGGAGGATTTCCTGGCCAACGCGCCGCAGAGATTGGGCGGCTACGTCAGGGTCCCGGTGGTATCTGCTGTGGTGGCGCCTGTGGATGTGCCGGATGAAGATGCGGGCTGAGGGGGGCGACGATGGCATTGCACACACTGACGATACAAGCGGCGCACGACCTCCTGGTCAAGGGAGAGGTCACGGCGGTTGAGCTGACGCGCGCGGTCCTGGATCGGATCGCCGAGGTGGATCCCGCCGTGCGGGCTTATGTGACGGTCTGCGAAGAGGAAGCCCTGCGTGAGGCCGCGGCGGCCGATGCGCGCTTGCAGTCGGGGGAGAGCGTGACGCCGTTGACCGGTATTCCCTACGGCGTCAAGGATTGTCTCTCGACGGCGGGGGTGCGCACGACCTGTTCGTCAGCTATCCTGGAGGACTATGTGCCGCACTATGATGCGACGGTGATCGCGCGGCTGCGCGAGGCCGGGGCCGTCTTGGTTGGCAAGCAAAACATGGATGAATTTGGTATGGGGTCGTCGTGTGAGAACTCGGCGTTTTTCAACACGCACAACCCGTGGGATCTGGACCGGGTGCCTGGCGGCTCCAGCGGCGGTTCGGCCGCCGCTGTGGCAGCCGATATGGCGCTCTTCTCGCTGGGTGAGGACACCGGTGGCTCGGTGCGCATGCCCGCGGGGTTCTGCGGCATCACGGGCCTGAAGCCGACCTATGGCCGGGTCCCGCGTTACGGGCTGATCGCGCTGGCTTCGTCCTTCGACAGCATCGGACCCTTCACTCACGATGTCCGCGATGCCGCGCTGGTGACCCAGGTGATCGCCGGACAGGACCCGCACGACAGCACGTCGGTGGCGGCTGCGGTGCCCGACTACATCGCGTATTTGGATCGTGACTTGCACGGCGTGAAGCTGGGCGTGCCGGCGGAGTACTTCGCCGAGGGTATCGAGCCGGGCGTGGAGGCTGCCGTGCGCGCGGCGATCGACCATCTCACAGGTCTGGGCGCCGAGGTTCAGGAGGTGTCGCTGCCGCACACCGACTATGCGATTCCCATCTACTACCTGATCCTGACGGCGGAGGCCAGCGCCAATCTGGCGCGCTTCGACGGCGTCCGCTTCGGTCTTAGCACTCCGCCCGATGGTGCCGACGTGATCGATCGTTATCTGCAGACCCGCGGGAAGGGTTTCGGCGACGAGGTGAAGCGGCGCATCATGTTGGGGACGTTTGCGCTCTCTGCCGGCTATTACGACGCCTACTACCTGCGGGCACAGCGCGTGCGCACGCTCCTGCGCCAGGATTTCGAGCGTGCCTTTGAGCAGGTCGATGCCCTGATCGCACCCGTCTGCCCCACGACGGCCTTCAAGCTGGGCGAGAAGATCGATGATCCACTGCAGATGTACCTGTCGGACATCCACGTCGTGGCCGCGAATCCGGGTGGCGTCTGCTCGCTCTCCGTGCCGTGCGGCTTCTCTGAGGGGCTGCCGGTGGGGATGCAGATCATTGGCCCGCCGCTGGGCGAGTCGGCGGTTTTCCGCATTGGCGATGCATATCAGGCGACGACGACGTGGCATTTGGAAAGGCCGCAGATGGGTTATTAAGCGATACGGGACAGGGTGCCAGGGAGGGATATCCGGATAATAGGCTGGGTCTGTGACCCTTATTGCCCTGTCCCTTATCCCCTGGTGCCCTTCTCCCCCCGCGAGGAGTAGACGATGAACGAGTGTAAATACGAACCCGTCATCGGCATGGAGATCCATGCCGAACTGCGCACGGCATCGAAGATGTTCTGTGGCTGTCCGGTGGTCGATACGACGATCGCTGAGCCCAATACCGCGATCTGCCCGGTGTGCACAGCCCTGCCCGGCGCGATGCCCGTGGTGAACAAGGAGGCTGTGGAGCAATCGATCATGGTGGGGCTGGCTCTCAACTGCCAGATCAACACGTCCACGATCTTTGCCCGCAAGAACTACTTCTATCCCGATCTGCCCAAGGGGTATCAGATTTCTCAGTATGACTTCCCCCTCGCCACGAACGGTTGGATCGAGGTCGAGCCTGAGGGCAGCGAGGGCGTGCGCAAGCGCATTGGGATTACGCGTGCACATATGGAGGAGGATACGGCCAAGAGCGATCACCATCCTGCCGCGTGGCCGGAGACGGATGCTTACACCCTGATTGACTTCAACCGGTCGGGTGTGCCGCTGCTGGAAATCGTGTCTGAACCGGACATGCACTCGGTGACAGAGGCCTATGCTTATGCGACTTCGATTCGCGAGATTCTGAGGTACCTGGGGGTCAACTCCGGAGATATGGAGAAGGGCGTGCTGCGGTTTGAGGCCAACGTCTCCGTGCGCCTTCGCGGGACGGAGACGTTGGGGACGCGCACTGAGATCAAGAACCTGAACAGCTTCCGCGCGTTGGTGCGGGCGTCACAGTACGAGATCGAGCGGCAGATTGCGGTGCTGGAGTCGGGCGGACGCATCGTACAGGAGACGTTGGGCTGGGATGCGGCGCGTGGTGTGACCTTCTCGCAGCGGAGCAAGGAGCACGCGCACGACTATCGCTACTTCCCTGAGCCCGACTTGCCCCCCCTGGCCATTGACCGCGCGTGGGTCGACGAGATCGCGGCACGCCAGCCGGAACTGCCGGCGTCGAAATACGCCCGCTTCACGACCGAGTTGGGTCTGACCGAGAACGATGCGCGCATCCTGGTGGCTGAGCGCGCGCTGGCCGACTACTTCGAGGCGGCGGTCAATGCTTATGGCGGCGATCCGTCCGCAGTCAGCAAGTGGGTGGTGGGCGCCCTGGCTTACTTGATGAATCGCGATGGTGTCGGGATTGAGGACGTGAAGGTGGCGCCGGAAGCCCTGGCGGCGCTGGTAACCTTGTTGACCAAAGGGACGATTAACCAGAATGGTGCCAAGGATGTGCTCGATACTATGTTCGAGACGGGACGCTCGCCCGACTCCATCGTCAAGGAGAAGGGCCTGGTGCAGATCTCGGATACGGATCAGCTGGCTGCTGTCGTGGCGCAGGTGTTGGCGGAGCATCCTGGGGAGGTGCAGAGCTATCTCGCAGGGAAAGACCCGCTGCTACAGTGGTTTATGGGCCAGGTGATGAAGGCGACCCGCGGCCGTGCGAAGCCGCCTACGGTGTTATCTTTGCTGCGGGAGATGCTGGCGGACAGAGAATGAAAGAATCAAAGAATCAGCGAGTGAAAGAATGGAGAACCAGCTGGGAGTCTCTCCCATTCGCTGATTCTTCATTCTGCCATTCTTCCCTGGTGTGTTAGGCTTCTTTGGCCTTCTTCTTCCTGGAGATCAAGAAGATGATGAAGAGGCCGGCGATTGCTCCTCCAATGGCCGCCGGAAGCCACGCCGGTGCCTCGGGCATCTGCTCGGGTAGCTGTTCCGGGGGGACCTTGGCCTTGGCCCAGTCAACCTTGCGCGAACGAGCGCCGATGGTGTCGACGTCGGTGAAGTCGGCATCCGTCACGTCGACGCGCTTGAGTGTCGCCGCTGTCAGATCGGCGCCGGTGAAGTCGGCACCCTTGAGGCTGCTGCCGGCGATGGTTGCGGCTGTGAAGTTGGCGTTCTTCGCCGAGATTCCCTCCATACTGGTGCCCATCAGCTTGCTGTCGGTCAGATCCGCATTCTCGAGATCTGCACCCTCCAGGCTGACGCCGGCCAGTTTCGCACCTGCCATCCGGACATTGCGCAGGATCGCTCTCGCCAGGCTCACGCCCGCGAACTTGGCGCCGCTGAGGTCAGCGTTCGACAAGTTTGCCTCGGTTGCGTCAGCCCCGGCGAAGAGGCCGACGCTGATATCGGAATCCGCCAGGTTGGCCTTGGCCATCTGGCAGCCGGCGAACTTCATGCCGGCAAGATCAAGGCCACTCATGTCGACGTTTGATAGATCGCGTCCCTTGGCCATCAGTTGGATCACATCGGCCTTCGATTCAGGTTTCGGTGCGAGTTCTGCCGGCGTGCCGGCCGGTTCGCCGGCTTCTTCGGCTGCCGTAACTTCTGTCTTCGTCACTTCCTCGGTCATCTCAGTCTCCCTTTGTTATTGAACCTGCTCTGTGGTGCCCGGTTGGGCACGCGTGCGGTTTGCATAGTGTTTCCATACATGTATACGCAGGGGCCGGTTGCAGGTTGCAGGCCGACTCCAAATGGGACAGCCCATTCAGCTTACCACTGGTGAGCTTCCCCGGGCGTGTGCTCTACGATCCCCTCAGACTGTCCTGCCAGACGATAGCGGTGTAGCGGCTGGAGTAGTGTACACTCGTTGTCGACGGCCCACTGTGCCAAAGTCCTGAGTTCTCGTAGTCCCGCTGCCGCGGCGCGGCCTTCGACGGGGCCGAATCGGTAGATTGAAGAATCCGGGATTTTCCTGCTCAATATAGTGCAGGATCGGTTCGAGGGCGGCGACAAGCAACGCGCCCCACCCCGAGCGTCGCGTCGCGGGCCGGCCGCCGGCGCGGGACCTCAATTGCATAGGTTGGGTCAGTCATTCATTGTCCCTTGTGGTTGAGCTGTCGAGTTCCCATGGTATGATGTTCCGTGACAGACTTCCCCTCACGACCAGATCTCAAGTCCTGTCTCCGGTGATCGTGCCGGCGATGCACGCAGCCGGCCGCCCGATTGGGGCCGCGATGGGGTTGTCTTACTCCGCGAAGTGGCTACTGGAGGTAACGTGCCGCGACATAGTGTCTTGATCCTTGTTCTCGTCATCGGACTATTAGTGGGCTGCGTCGTACCGAAATCTACGCCGAGCTCCACTCCTCCGGCAGAAACACCGGCTTCCGTGCCCTCTGTGACGCCGCGACCGACGGCTGTGCCCACGGCGCCGACCGCGCCGCCGGGTGCTGAGTTGGTGGCGCGGTCGGCGCGCTTGGGCCGCGGGGTCAACCTGGGGAATGCCCTGGAGGGTCCAACCGAGGGCGCGTGGGGGATGGTGATTGAGGAGGACTTCTTCTCACTCATCCACGAAGCCGGCTTCGACACGGTGCGTGTGCCCATCCGCTGGTCGGCACACGCTGCTGAGGCTGCGCCCTACACGGTCGATCCGGAGTTCTTTGAGCGCATCGATTGGGTCGTTGAATACGCCCTGGCCCAGGACCTCAACGTCGTCATCAATATGCACCACTACGACGAGCTTTTCGAATCGCCGGCGGACCACGCTGATCGCTTCGTCGCGATATGGGAGCAGATCGCGGCGCGGTACGAACCGCAGCCGGGCACCGTCTATTTTGAGCTGTTGAACGAGCCTCACGGCAACCTCGATTTCAAGACGTGGAATCTGCTGCTGGAAAGGACTGTGGAAGTCGTGCGGGCCGTTGATGACCATCACACGCTGGTCCTTGCCGGCGGCGACTGGGGTGGGATCAGCAGCCTGCGGACGCTGGTGATCCCTGAGGGCGAATCGAACGTCATCGCGACTTTCCATTACTATGACCCCTTCCTCTTCACTCATCAGGGGGCGGAGTGGGTCGGCCCGGAGATCGGCACGGTTGGGGTGACCTGGCCCGGGCCTCCCGAGGCCGATGTGACCCTGCTTCCTGAATCGCGAAAGGTCGATTGGGTGAGGTTGTGGTTTCTGCGTTACAACCAGACCCCCGGCAGGGCCAATCCGGCCAGTCCTGTCGCCATCACCCAGGCTTTCGATCGTGCCCTGGTTTGGTCTGAGTCAACCGGCGTGCCTCTGTGGCTCGGGGAGTTCGGCGCCTACTCCACCGCCGATATGGACTCACGGGCCAGATGGACCGCCGCCGTGAGAAAAGAGGCCGAGGCCCGCGGGTTTTCCTGGGCGTACTGGGAATTCGGTGCCGGGTTCGGCGTTTATGACCGGGATGCTCAGACTTGGCGCCAACCATTGTTGGATGCACTTGTCCCTGAGAGTGACGGCTGACACTTACTTTTTTGTGGAACCACGGTAAGCTAACGTCGATCGCAGATATCAACCTCTGCTTCTTCCCACTTGATATCTAGATCAGACGATCTCTTACGCTGGATTGGGTGCGGCATTTGTTGGCATGCCATCT
>CAZEXX010000138.1:0-9932 GCA_964516885.1 uncultured Anaerolineales bacterium
TGCTGACAGGCTTCTGTTCGCCTTGCTGTACGGCAGATTCCGTCGGACGCCCCTGGAAACAAACCGCTTACGGTCGCAATGGGTCCGGCAAGAGCCGGCTGACAGCTTCTCGTTCCCTATGGTGTGCCGTACGCTCATGATAGCACTGCTGATACGCCGGACCGCTACTCGTTGACGCCAATAAGCCTGGCGATGTTGCCGTGCAGCACCGCGTTCTCTTGAGCCGGTGGCAGATTGAGGGCTTTGATCCGTGCCAGCTCGACGCCACAGTGACAGACTGGGCCATCTGAACCGAATATCATTCTGTCAACGAGGTCCTCGCTCACCGCATACTCCAGCCATTCGTGCATGATGACCGAGGATGTATCGAAGTAGATATTGCGGTACTTTTTTGCCAGCCAGACGGTATTCAAGTGCGCCTGCGCGTCCGATTTGAACTGACCCATATGCGCGATGATAATGGGAACATCAGGATAGCTCTCTGCCACATAGCGAAGCTCGTAGACTTTGCCAAGGACGTCGACCAGCAATGGTTTTCGGTGCTTGCGCAGCGCTTCCATCATCTCACGGGTGGGATGGTGGTGGATCTTGAGGCCTTTCAGCGCCAGCTCGTCAAAGGCCTCGTCGAGCATCTCTCCGATTCTGCCCCGGTCTCGCTCCTGGTTGACCTTGGCATAGCCATAGAGCCGATCCGGGTGTGCCTGGACGATCTCGGCGATTTCGCGGTTAGCGATACGGTAGTCCAGATTCTCGATGGGCAGGATCACGGCCTTGTCAATGCCGGCCTCATCCATACGCTTGAGCGAGATCTCGATATCCTCAAACGTGGTCCACGAATCCGTCAACCCTGTTCCATGTCCGGCGTGGATATGACTGTCGATAATCATCACTCAAGCTCCTCTTTGTCGCGCCGGTTCGGCAGATAGATGTCTTGGCGTGTCAGGCCGCATACCTTGCTCATCTGCAGACAGTAGTCCAGCTTGCCCACATCCGCATTGTGATAGTTTGATCCAAAGGAGAAGCGGACGCCGGCTTCTTTGGCTCTACGAATAAAGGCTTCGCTGGGAATGTTGTATCGGGCCGTGATCTCGATGGCCACGCTGTGGCGAAGAGCGGCTTTGATCACTTTGTCCATACGCCGGTGGGTCCACAGTTCATCATACCGGTCCCTGATGCAGGTCGGGAGAAAGGTCGGGTTGGCAAGGATGTTTATCGGAGTGGCCATCACCTGGACGTTGAAATCAACATAGCGGGCCATAAAGCTTGCCACGGCCGGCTCGGTAGGATCGATGTGCACGTCTGGCGTCCACAGACGGACCAGCCTGCCGTCTTGCTCAGGAAAGGTGAGTGCGTCGGAAAGGACGTAGTCGAGACAGTCGAGAGTCTGGGGTGAGAAGCACTCCGCCCAATCCAGTCCCTCGGCCTGTATCCCTTTGTAGACGGGATATTCCTGCAATCTCTCGATGTAGCGCAGCAAGGCATTGTCGCTATCAATCAACTGTCCATGACCGCCGTGCTCGACGATGCCGAGTGTGACGCCACGTTCGTGGGCGAGTTGCACCATATCTGGTAGCGATAGGCCCTCTGTAAGGTGAGCGTGCAGGTCGACGATGGGAAAATCCGGTTCGTCTTGCGGCCGGAAACCGTCGGAAATCGGTAACGTTCTGTGTCTTGTTGAATCCGTGTTCATGTATGGCAAGATTCCTCTCTGAGGTATGCGGCGCCGGTCAACGGCGCATAGGTCAGCGAATCTCTACAATGCCGAACGGCCCGATCTGTCCCGCGTGCTCCAGATCGCCAATGCGGAGGCGGTAACGGGTCTCTCGTCCGCACATTTCACAGAGCACGATGCGGCCCGTGTCGGGCTCGAGGCCGACCAGTCGGACACTTGCCGGTTCGAGCTCGGCCAGGCGGGCGTCTCTTGCGCGGAGATCCGTGCAGTCCAGGGCGCGCGGCCCGAGAGCCAGTGCGCGGCACAGGTTGGGCAACGCCAGATCGCGCCAGTCTCCGGCGAAAGGCTGCACCACGAACTGATGGCGGAGTTCGCCGTAGAAGAACTCCTTATACCACTCGGTGTCGCAGCCGAAATCATCAATCGTGTCACCCGACCAATGCAAGAGCTTTCTTCGTCCGCCGCCGGTGGTGGATTTACCCATGCAGAGACCTATCCGGCCGGCCTTCGCATGCACCTTGAACGACTGCGAGCCGTCGCGGCTGATGAGGGCTGCGCCGTCTGATCCGTTGCTGACGAATGCGTGGGTCAACGGAGCGACGAACGACTCCTGCGAGTTCGGGTGGCGCACGACGCCGAAGGGCACGTCATACCAGACGTCGCCGGGGGCACCCGTCGTCAGGGCCGCGCAGAGGCCGCCCGGCGCGAAGTCAGTCCTTGGGCCACCGGCGTCAAAATCGTCGAGGCTGTCTACCAGGGTGGGGTAGGTGAACCAGAAGCGCCAGTCCGCGAAGAGGCGGCCCTCGTCCAGCGTGTATTCGGCCCGGAAATGGATATGGTAGTCGATCTGCCGGCGGACGATGAGCCGCGGGAACTCGCCGGGGATGATCGAAACACGCCAGTCTCCTTCAGGCTCCGGCTGGCGCAGCGCCTTATCCCGGGACTTGACATAGATGCGGAAGGGATCGAGGCTGAGGGTCATAGGTGGCCCGGCGCTCCGTGACAGCGTGAGGACGCCGTCTGCGAAAGACGCCGCGAGGTCGCCGCCGGCCGCTGAATCGCCAGGCTCTTCAACCGCCGGCACACGCGGCGCCGGCGTCTTGCGAAAGGCGCGGACCGAGTACTCGGGGACTTCGAGTCTCACGTGGTGCTCCCACTGGTCGCCGTCGCGTCGCATAAGCTTCACCGCATCGCGACCGTCGGCGTCGAGCAGAGCGATCGGCTCCTGCACGCGTAGAACTTGCCAGGCGGGGGCGCTGAGACCGTGTGCGTTCACGGCCACGAGGCCCGAGGACGAGTCCTGGTCGACTTCCAGGGAGGCGCGCATGACGGAATCGGCGACAAGCGTCGCCTCGCGGAAGCTGTCCACGCGCTCGAAGCGGCGTTCCAACAACGGATACCATCCCCGGGCGTCAGAGTTGCATCCCCACGCGATGAGCATGGCCATGCGCCGGAAGGGAGAAGCTTGCCCGCCTTCCGAAGCGCCAACCCTGGCGGCGAGCTCGGGATAGATCCAGGGGTTCTCCACCTCCCACGTAGTGTAAGGCCGCGTCACGGGCACCTGAATCGTCGGCACATCCTCAGGATCTTGGCCAAAAGCCGTCAGGCAAGCTGCCCGCCGAGCCTCCATCGCCGCGAGCGTCGCCGCGTGCACTTGCATACTTAAGGGGTCGCTGCACCAGCGGCTGAAACTCGGCGAGGCGGCCGTGCCTTCGGGTTTGTTCGTGCAAGGCGTCAGGTGCTTCACCGTATCCACACCGACTTCTGCCAGGTAATCGCTCACGAAACACCATTCGGTCTCGAAGCCGCACTCGTCGCGCAGATACGCCTCCAGGGCGTGCAGATCCTTGATGGTGTCCGGGATTTCCATGTCGCAGTGGCCGACGAGCAGTGCGTTGTCGGGCAGCAAGTCGGGGTTGTCGCGCACACGTTGGCGCTGGGCCGCTTCAGCGAGCGGCACGGCTACGCACCGGGAGCCGTCCAGCCCTTCGGCCCAGAACGGTTTCAGGCTGTCGTCCCAATCTCTGACGATCGTCCATTGCACGCCCAGTCTGTTGATGACGTACGGCAACTGCGGTGTGTAGGCGATCTCCTGCAGGAAGAAGCCCTCCAGGTCGGCCTGGAGTTCCTCCGACGCGATTGTGCAGCCCAACTCCGCTGCGTCGAGAACGCTCATGCCGTCCTGACATTGGGCGATGGATTCGCTGAAGTACGTGCCCATAAACTTCAGCCGGCCTTCGGCGCGGATGGATTGCGCGAGCGCGATGACATCGGGCGCGCACTGTTTGAGCGACAGCAGCGTCTGCGGCGGCAACTGCATGTGGCTCTTCAACGGCGGGTTGTCCCGAAGGTACTTCAGGTAGAGCCGGTAGAGCTTCGGGAACTGTTCCCAGATGACCGATCTAAGCGAGCGGTCGTAGTTCATATTCGGGTGGGTCGTCATTGCGAAGTAGATTTTCTTGCTCACTGTCATCTCCTTGCCCTTTGGGGCGAGGGCCATCACCCACGTCTGCCCCTTCCCCGTTGCTCATCCCCCTCCTTGCGAGGGCTGTAGTTCGCGTGGCTTGAGGTCGGCAAACACGGGCCACTGGTCGTCATAGTATCGGTCCTGTCTGTGTATCACGCCTTGAGCGCCCACCAATCTCTGCGCTTTGTGAGATCGAGCCAAATTTAGTCTCAGCGCACCTCGGCTGCGTGACGTCCCGCGGCAGGATCCCCGGCGACAGAGGCCACGCCGCTCGCCGGGTCGAGGATCAGCATAACCGGAGCGGCGATGGCCCCGTTCTTTGTCTCGATCTGGTGGCTGCGTCGGGCCAAGTCCTCCCGGACGCCGGAGCTGATCTCATCGTTGAGGGTCAGCGACCCTGCCTTGATGAAGGTGCGCTCGCGCGCGGCGTTGGGATCAAAGGAGTCCTGATGGTGATAGGTCGCAAAACGGGGTGCCGTGACTGCTTCAGCAGGCTCAAGCCCGAACTCGATCACGTCGAGCAACAGCTCCAAAGTCACCTGATCCTGCAGATCGCCGCCGGCGACACTGATCGCCATCACGGGCTGACCATCTTTGAGCACGAGGGTGGGCGTCAGCGTGATGCGCGGGCGTTTGCCGGGCTGGATGCAGTTGGGGTGTCCGGGAGTGGTGTTGAGACTGCGCAGGCGGTTGCCATAGCTGACCCCTGCCTGGCCACTGCCGCCGGCGAGATGCACGTTGGCGCTGGGGGTGGCGGCCACCACATTGCCCCAGCGGTCGGCGACGACGCAGGTCGTCGTGCCGCCGACCCCGGGCCTGAAGACGCCCGGGCCCACCACGGGCTGCATAGCGTAGGGGTCTCCAGGCCGGGCCTCCAGCGAGGCCTTGGCTATGTCAATCAGCGGCCGGCGGATCTCAGTGTAGGCGTCCGACAGCAGTTCCGCCAGCGGCACGTCGACAAACTCCGGATCACCGTAGTAGGTGTCGCGGTCTGCCATCGCCAGTCTGAGAGCTTCGGTTACCACGTGGACGTAGTCCGCCGACAGGTGTCCCATGGCTTTGAGGTCGAACCCCTCCAGCAGGCGCAGCGCCTGACACAGGTAAGGCCCCTGGGTCCACGGACCGCACTTGTAGACACGGTATCCCCGGTAGTCCACCGAGACCGGCTCTTCGATTCGTGTCCTGTGCGCTGCAAGATCCTGCCGGCGCAGGAATCCGCCCTTTTCGATGTAGAACGCCTCCAGTTCCTCAGCGATATCGTTGCGCTCCGGATGGCGCCCGTAAAAGCGGTCACATGCCGCTTGCAGTCGTGCCTCGCGGCTCCCGCCGGTGCGCGCTTCCTCCTCGACCATCCGGCGGAGCGTGTGCGCCAGGTTGGGGTGCCACGCCTCTGTGCCGGCGTCAAGCAGCACCAGGGTCGGGGCGATGATCTGGCCGAAGGTCATGGTGCCATAGTGCTGTAGGGTGGTGATGCAGAGATCGACCACGGAGGGCACGGGGGCCATCTTGATATCGGCGTTAGGGATGCCGTTCTCCATGTACCAATCGATGGCTTCCTGCGACAGCGGCGCGCGTCCCTGCCCCGAAAGCGCTTTCACTTCCCCTTTCCCGGCATCGTAGATCAGCAGCGGCACCTCGCCGCCGATAGAGCACTGACCGTGGTCCGTGACGTTGAGTGCCAGGATGGTCGCTGCGGCTGCGTCGGCGGCGTTGCCGCCGCTTTCGAGGATCTCGATCCCTGCTGCTACTGCCTCCGCGGCGCCGGCCGCCACCACGCCGGTCTTGCCCGTAGCCTGCCAGCCGATCTGTTGGACGTCAATACTATGCATAGGATCTCCTTATTGGTGTCAAGCTGATATGTGTCGGATGGCGGCATGGTGTAGAGAGCATCCGCGTCTCACGGTGACAACCCACGAAACACGGGCTTGGTGCAGTCCTGGAGACACTTCGTACCTGTATTCACCGTACAGTATACGGCAAGTCTGCCGATATTGCCCAAGCTACTCCGCGCTGCGCCATACGACGGCTGAGCGGTCTATGAGGTGATTGCCGGGCCGGTCTGATGCTGCAGCGTGTGCAGGCGGGCAGGACAGCCACTGAATGTATGCGCGCTGGTCCGAGTACCGTCGCTCCCGCCGGTACAAGAGAGCGCTCCATCGCGGGGAGCTCTCTTGTGTTTCCGGTGACTTGTGGTTAATTAGAGACTGGTCCTTGATAGCAGATGCCTACACGATGGACCAAGTCGTTCTCACCTTTCTCGTTGATCCTCCATCACCGATATGTCCTGTGCAACCAGATCAATCGGGCAAGGTTTGGTGCCTCTATGTCCGCCCGCCAACGGAGCCGTCAAGATGCCAGGACAGATAGCCGTACTTGCCGATATTCACCTGTCCGATGCGCCCGGTAGTCCACAGGAGGCCGCACTCGTCTATGCCTTGAATCGCCTGCGGGAGGAGAAGCCGGATGTTGTGCTGGTCCTTGGAGATGCCACCGCCGCAGGGTCTGCGGACTCGGCTGATCGTGTTCGCACAATGCTTGATGGGAGTGGTCTGTGTTACAGGATGATCCCAGGGAATTCTGACCGACGCACACCTGATCTCTCTCCTGCTGTCATTGACAAACTGACGGTTGATGCCCCCTTCCGCACTGACGTAGTCGCAGTGTGCTTGCTTGATATCCGTGATGGGAAGGTGTGCCCCAAGAGCAGAGACTATCTCAAGACGCTCGCAGAATCCGCCGAAGCCCGTCCGATCGTGTTGGCGAGTCATTATCCTATCGAGATCTGTATGAAGGATCCTTATGTACGTTCATTGGTGGAGCGGGGCAAGATCTCACTCTACATAGGCGCTCACGTACATCGTGACCAAGAACACAGGATCGGGAAGATGCCTGCACACACCGTGCGCGGCCTTGATCCGGACAAGGCAATGGGGGGGCCGCCAGCAGTTGCTCTGTTTGAGCTGGAGGGCCAGACGTGGCGGACCTCTGAATTGCTTTTTGAGGACGGGACTGTCGCGCACTGGTCGCCGTCGATGCGTCAGGGCTTCATCGACCATCTCGGTTTTTCCTGTATGTTGACGTCGTTGGAAGGTCTGCATCACGCAGCGACAGACGGCGTACGGTGTGTGGAATTGAAGGCCCAGTATGCACTGACTGACCCGAGAGCGGAACTCCTCAGCGCGGTCAGACGCTGGAGGGATTCGGGCGGAAGGTACCTTTCGATGCACATGCCTGATCTCACCTACGACAGTGAGAGTTCGACTATCACTGGTGTTGGCGTCTTCCAGGAAGCCGTCTCCCTTGCCCTGACCCTGGAAGCCGACCACGTGCTACTTCACGTTCCGCGTGTCTCAGTGGACCGGATGCGACCCGATGGCGAAGTCTGGGCCGGCCTGGCAAGCACCTCTCTGGCATTGATCAGGGAGCCTATGGCAAGGGGCATGGTGATAGGGGTGGAGAACCTTCACATGAATGAGGGAGAGCCCGCCGATGGTGCGCGTGGCTTCGGATACCTTCCGTTGGAATGCCGGGAATGGGTGGAGAGCCTTCGCGCGTCCAGCGGTTACGACGGCATTGGCATCCACCTCGACATAGGACATGCCCGGAACAATCTTCCCTTTTCACATAGCTACACTCTCGGGCAATGGTACGCACTCGTAGGAAGAGAGCTCGTTGGATATCACCTTCATCAAGTCAAGGTGAAGGATGGTCATATGGTGAACCACTGCCCGATCACGGATGTACACGGCCCGCTGATCTCCTTGAGTTCCTTCTTCTGGGGATGGAAGACGGGAACTCTTCGTCATGCTCCGATCTTCCTGGAAATACGTGGTGACCGTTTTCAAGATGCTGTCAACAGCCTGCACTACATCCGGCGCCACGTTCGGGAGGCATAGAACAGCCACGTGGGCCACAATAGGAGCAGGCGCCATTAGCCGCAAAGAAGCCAAGTATGCCAAGGCCACAGACTACAGAAAAGCTCATCGCCCGCCGGATTAGCAGGGAGGGAAGGGTGATGATGGCTAGTGGACGATATCGCGAGCCGGATGCGGATGTTGATGAGCTGGTACGGCGTGTGATCGGGGCGGCTATTGAGGTGCACCGGCACCTTGGCCCTGGTTTCCTGGAGAGCGTGTATGAAGAGGCTCTGTGCGTGGAGCTGGAGTTGAGGCAGATCCCCTTCGACCGGCAGCGACCTATTGGCGTGGATTACAAGGGGCATTCGGTGGGGCAGGGACGGCTGGATCTACTTGTGGGTGATAAGTTGCTTGTCGAATTGGAAGCTGTGGACAGGCTTGCTCCTATCCACAATGCGCAGGTCATTTCCTATTTCAAGGCCACGCACTTGCATCTGGGCCTCTTGATCAACCTCAATGTGCCGTTGCTCAAGGACGGCATCCGACGCATCATCTGGTCCAAATCAGAGTAATGGCTATGTCAGCGTGTATGAAGAGCCCCATAATCTTGGCTTCTTGGCGGTTCGCTGTGTGATTATTCCCGGAGAAACTTCGTAACCAATGACCACTATCCTCTACTTAGCCCCCGCCGCGAGCGGGAAGACCGCCTATCTGGTCGATCTGGCACGCCGCATAGCGCACGGTGGGTCTGTGTCCCCTCGCGTGATCGTGCCGACGCGGCTGCAGGCGCGCGCCTGGCGGGAGCGGTTGGCACGCGGGGGTGGGGCGCTGGGCGTGCGCGTGGGCACGTTCGACAATGTCTACGAAGAGGTACTCCGCGCCGCCGGCGTGGTGGTGACGCGCCTCGCCGATCCGGTGCAGGTCCGGCTGCTGCGGGCGCTGGCGGGTGCCGCGCCGCTAAGTTACTACGCGCCCCTGCGGACGGCGCCGGGCTTCATCCAGATGCTGCGAGATCTCTTCGCCGAGCTCAAAGCCGGCGGGATCTTCCCGGAGAAGCTGGCAGAGGCCGTGGCTGAGATGGGCGGTGAGCCGCGGCTGACCGAGTTGGTGCAGCTCTACGATGCCTACCAGGTGTGGCTGCAGGATCAGGGCTGGGCTGATTACGCCGGCATCGGGTGGCTGGCTGCAGAGGCGCTTGAGAGCAACCCGGAGATCGCCGAAGGTTGGCCGTGCGTCATGGTGGACGGCTTCGATGACCTGACCACGGTGCAACTTCAGGTGCTAAAGGGGCTGGCCGGCCGGGTGGATCAGATGATCATCACGCTGACCGGCACGGTCGAGGGCGAATCGCGCCCGTTGGTGCACAAGCGCTTTCTGAGGACGCGCCAACGGCTGGAGATGGAGCTGGAACTGGGGGCGCGACCGCTGCCGGTGAGGCGCGGTGACTCGCACGCGAGAGGTGACGCATTATCTGACTCCGCCAGCATAGGGCTTGTGCTGCCTGTGCGGGCGTTGCGCCATCTGGAGCGGACACTGTACACGGCGCCGCGGCAACAGCCGCTGCCGCGGCTGGACGACGCCGTGGGCGTGACGCTGATCGCCGCGCCCGACCGGGAGGCCGAGGTGCGCGAGGCGTTGCGCTGGCTCAAACGGCGGCTGGTGATCGACGGGATGCGACCTGGCGAAGTGGCTCTGCTGGCGCGGAGCCTTGAGCCCTACCGTGCCTTTATTGTGCAGACGGCGGAGGAGTTCGGCCTTCCAGTCCACGTCCTCAGCGGGCAGCCGCTACGGTCAAACCCGGCGGTGGCTGCGGTGTTGGCCCTGCTGGCTTTGGTGGTTCCGGGTGAGACCCACCTGACGTGGCGCGAGACGGTGGCGGCCTGGCGTTCTCCGTATTTTGATTGGGTGGCTGCGGCTTCTCAGCCGGCCACCGCGC
>CAZEXX010000139.1:0-9906 GCA_964516885.1 uncultured Anaerolineales bacterium
TTGACGAGGTGGCCGCCGACTACTTCAGGTAGATCGGAGCTACCTGTCGGATAGCCGAAATCTGTCACCACTTGGTCGGCGGATCCTCTCCGCCGACCAAGTCTGTACCCCTTATAGTGTTGCGAATTCGGACGTACAAAGCTTGTTGGTTCTGACATATGCCCCTGGGTTACGTCATCGTCAACTGGAAGTAGGTGGCAAGTCATGTTTGCAGTGCGTGAAATCGACAAAAGGTACGACGCGGTCATTGCCTGTCAGGGCGCCTCGTTGCAGGTGGAGCCTGGCGAGATCCGGGCACTCCTGGGCTCCAATGGCTCCGGCAAATCCACCATGGTGAAGATACTCGCCGGACTGGTCAAGCCAAACGGGGGGGAGATACTCATTGACGATGCGCCAGTGACCATCAATTCTGGACGGGATTCCCGTCGTCTCGGAATCGCCACGGCTTTTCAGGATCTCAGCCTCATACCTACAATGACCGTGCTGGATAACATTTTGCTCGGCAACGAGCCCAAGGGCAGTCTGGGCATGGTGGACAGGAAGAAGTCGCTCAGTAGCGTGGTCGCGCTGCTCGAGCGCTTCCACATTGACTGCGACCCGGACGCCTACGTGCAGACGCTGATGCCCTCGACGCAGAGTATGATCGAGGTGGCCAAAGCCGTTTTCATGAAACCGCGTCTGCTGCTGCTGGATGAGGTGACCGCTGCCCTGCACCGTGATGAGGTCCAACTGATCTTCAGCGTGTTGCGCGAGCTCAAGGCCCAAGGCACCGCGATCATCTACGTGACGCACCGAATGAACGAGATATTCGAGATCTGCGATACGTCGACCATTATGCGCAGCGGCCGGACGGTGGCACACGTCAACACCGACGAGCTAGACCTCGATGAGATCGTCTTCTATATGACCGGGCAACGACCGGATTTGGAAGAGAGTCTGGAGACTGAGTCATTCGACCACGAGGGTCGCGAACTGATTCTGGATGTCGAACATATGGAGCTCTATCCCAAGGTCCACGATATCTCTCTCAGGGCCTACAAAGGTGAGATTGTGGGAATCGGCGGGCTTGAAGGTCAAGGACAGCCGGAGTTTATTCGTGCGCTCTTGGGGGTGAGCCGTCCCGAGGAAGGCACCATTCTCTATATGGGAGGAGAGGCGCACTTCCACTCCCCTGCCGACGCTGTTCGCCACGACATGGGCTTCATATCGGGTGAACGCAATCGTGAGGCAATGTTCCCCGACCGTTCCGTGGGAGAGAACGTATTCGCAGGCAGCGCGGCCAAGGGCTCGCTCTTCAAATATCTGACCGCGAAGGTCGTGCGCGATTTCGCACAGGCTGCAGTGGACAAGTACGACATCGTGGTTGGCGGGCTGGATCATCCGGCCAGTTCACTCTCTGGCGGCAACCAGCAGAAGCTGGTCGTGGCCCGTTGGATCGCTATGAACCCGAACCTGCTGCTCCTTGATGACCCCACCAAAGGCGTGGACGTCCACTCCCGTCGCGAGATTCATAGGATACTGCGGCAGTGTGCCGATGATGGAATGACCATCATACTCTCCTCCAGCGAGAACGAAGAGCTGCTTGAGATCGCAGATCGTGTGTACCTTTTCTACGAGGGTCGTGTGAGCGGTATGCTCTCCGGCGCCTCCAAGACGCCCGAGCGGCTGGTGGCGGCTATGATGGGCATGGCGCGCAATCAGAACGGTGCCACGAGGGAGGCTGAGCGAGCATGAGTGATGTCAAACGGATGTTCCTGCGCTTTCGGCGTACCCCCGCATTTGTCGGCTTCACCCTGTTTGTCTTCGTGTTGGTGCTCAACATTGTGGTGCAGGGCCCCGCGCAGTTCTTCAGCACCAGGAGTCTGAATACGCTCTTCTCAAAAAACATGCCGCTGCTGTTGACGACCATGGCGATGGCCCCGCTGTTGATTTCCGGCACACTGGACATCTCCATCGGCATACAGCTCGCGCTGGTCAATGTGGTCTCCATCATGGTGTTTCAGGAGTGGGGCGTTCCGCTCTACGTTGCCTTCCTGATGGGTATACTCGCGTCACTTGCTGCGTCTGCCCTCTGTTGGGCACTTGTTTCTGTCGTGCGCCTACCTTCGATACTTGCGAGTTTCTCGCTCATCTATATCGTGCGCGGCGTCAACGTCTTGATCATGGATAAGCCTCAGGGCAAAGTACCCGCGGTATTCTACAAGACATACGATTCGCTCATCGGTGGGGTCATTCCCTTCTCGGCGCTCTTCCTGCTCTTCGTGTTATTGATCTGGCTTTATCTCATGCGCACTAAGTTCGGTCGCAACATCTATGCTGTAGGCGGTAATCCGCGCAACGCGTTTGCGGCGGGGATTGATCCGGTATGGGTGCAGTTCCAGGCATTTATGATCAAGGGTGCTATCACTGGTTTGGCCGGTATCTGCCTGACACTTATGACCGCCTCAGGCAACCCGTTGCAGGGAGAGGCCTACGGGCTTCGTGCGCTGTCTGCCTGTATCATCGGCGGTCTGGGCTTTGGTGGTTGGGGCTCTATGGCGTGCGCAGTCTTTGGCGCGGGGTTCCTAGTGGTGATCCAGAATACAGTCTACTATTTCTTCAGCCTGCTTTATCGACTCATCCCTGGATTTACTGTAACCTCTTACTGGCAGAATCTCGTCTCCGATATCATCATATTCTTCGGATTGCTGATGACCATCGTGACGGCAAGGGAACAGCGAGAGGCTCTCAGGCAGGGGTTTGTGAGACAGTTCAAGGGAGGTGAGCGCGGTGCCTGATAAACTGGCAGGAAGAATGACAGCAGGTCAGAGAATACAGGTTTTCATAAGGAGCAGTCCCGCGCGAATGGCGGTGATCATCTCACTGTTCCTCTTTGCCATCACCGTTGCCATCAATCCCAGATCTCTCAACATGGCTGCTTTTGGCTCCATACTGCTCCTGACCTTGCTTCTGAGCTTTGCTTCGGCGGGTCAAACGATGGTACTGATCGGAGGTGGGCTGGACTTCACGGTGGGTGCGGTCATGTCCTCGGCGGCGATACTGACCACCTATGTCATGGACAGTCAGAATGGTCGGTTCTTACTCGTGTTCACGCTTGCGATGGGGATGGGCGCTTTGATCGGCCTGCTGAACGGCTATTGCTCCGTCAAAATCGATCTTCCGCCCATGATCGTGACGATGGCCGTCGGCAACGTGGTGACTCGTATGAGCTATGTGCTCACGCAGGGTAACCCCAGCGGTTATCCCTCACCGAACTTCGTTGGCTCGGTGATCAACAAGATCTGGGGCTTCCTCCCCTCGCTCACGCTGTACGCGTTGGTGCTGTGGCCGCTCGTGTTTTTTCTGCTTAACAGATCGCGCTATGGCAAGCAGCTCTACATGATGGGCAACAACCCCATCGCCGCGCAACTCACCGGTGTGAAGACCGACAAGATCCGCATTCTCATGTATGTCTTCTCGGCTATGCTCTCCGCGCTTGCCGGCATGCTGGGCGCGGCCTATATGAACTTGGCGCGCTGCCAGATATTCGACGAGTACGCTTTCAGTTCGCTGGTGGCGGTGATCGTGGGGGGTACGGCTTTCACTGGTGGTGTTGGTAGCTACGGCGGCAGCATCGCGGGTGCGCTGCTTATGACGGTACTGAGTAATGGCCTCACGGTGCTGGCGCTCTCTTCGCCCGTGCGCAACATCGTGCAGGGCGTGGTGCTCTTGCTGTTGCTCATCATGTACAATCGCGCGAGAGCGGTGCGCCAATAGACCAAACGGATCGTTAGCACACAGGTCAACCCGCGCTCTGACTGCTTGTAGTTCAGGCGCGGGTTGGCTTTTGCCTAGTGGGGGGCAATTGTTCAGGGGGCCCTATTACGCGTGGTATAGAGCCCCCTGAAGAAGAACTAGCGGACGGCGCTCTTCCACCGTCCCTGGTTGGTAGTCCAATCTACCGTCCGTGTTGGTACCCCGGAGAGGACTTGAACCTCTAACCTTGTGCTTAGAAGGCACTTGCTCTGTCCAATTGAGCTACCGGGGCGAGCTCCCTATTTCCGCAAGATCGGTCGCAATCCCAACCGCACTTTGCGGCCCGCCAGCAGCCGCAGCACCTGCTCGGGTAGACGGCCCACCATCGGGCCCAACATGCGCGAGGTCATAGGTTGGTTCGATGTGCTCAGAAATGCGCGAAAGACAGCCTCGATCATCGTAGGCGCCTGGGCCACATAGCCCGGCTCCTTGCTGCAGTGCACGGTAATGATGTACTGAAGACCATCCACGGGCTTGACCTCGCCCGTCTGCCAGTCCACCCAGTCAATCTTGTCACCCACCGGCTGCCCTGCATAGACATTCCGGTGCTCGGGGCACAGATGCGTCACCAGCTTGACGTTCAAGTCGAGACCCTGCTGCTCCCACCAACCGTAGTCGATGTGAAACAGTGTGTCCAATGCCGGCTTGATGAACTGCGTCAACGCAAGATCTGGTGGCAATGTGACCATCATTCCTCCCCTCGATAAGCCCAGTAGTTATCCCCCAGAGAAACGTACTTGGGCGAGACAGCCAGCGCAGCCAGCATGGGACCCGGTGGCAGACGGCGGAAAAGGTTGAGCACACTGTAGAGTGTCAACGCGTGCACCGCGCGCTGCAGGCTTAGCCCGGCCAGACCACCAAACGCCCGCTCCAGCAGCGACTCCAGCGGAACCCGCTCAAACCGTTGGCGCAGTGCATCAATCTCCTCTGGATTGTCGACAGCCACGGCGGCCAAGTCGTCAAACTCACAGGACACCGGCACACGAGTCACCTCGAAAAGAAGATTGTCGCCCTCAGATGTTACGGTGCGCAGCCACTCCCGACGCCGCGAGCGAATACGGCGCACACCGATGCGAATTTGGCCGGGTTCGTCTCCTCGTGATAGATCGACAAACGAGCCGGCGATCGTATTCCTGGCAGCGTACCAGTCGTTCAAGCCGCAGACGTAACGCCCTCTGCGGACAACCCAACCGGGGAACTCCTCACCAGTCGCGTCGTCGACAAAGGTGAACCGTATGCGGTTGGCGATGCGCGCAGTCGGGAAGAAGTTGGCAACGTGTGAAGCCAACGGCAGCGTCCCACTGCGCCAATGTGGATAGGTCAACACGACTGTCACCGGCTCATCTGACGGCTGTGCCTCATCCGTGGATGCCGGCTCGTTCAACTCGGACCATTCATCAGCCGCCTGAGTCTCCAGCGAAAGCATCACGTCATCCAGAACCTGACGGTTGTACGGCATCGGCTCACGTCGCAGCAGCGGCGGTGTCTCCCGCACCTCGGCCGGTTCCAGATCACGCAGATACCACACAACTTGCCCCGCCGGCCCAACCTCATCAAACCGGCTGTCCTGCAGAAGCACATACTCCAGCGAGAAGAGCCGCAGAGGCTCCGGGATCTCTTCCGGCAAGTCGATTTCAGCCAGCAGTTCCGGAGTTGCGACGGGCCCGCCGCCGACCATGTCCAGGACTGCTTCGGCAATATTGACCTGACCCGGGGACACGTCGGCCAACAGATCACGCTCAAACCACTTCTCACCAACGGTGACAAACTGCGGCGACATCCCGAGCGCACGCTGCAACGCGGCCCGGATATTCTCTCCGTAGGTTTCGTAAATACTGTCGGAACTCATCTCATCGTCGGGGAGATACGACACACTGTTGAGTGGGTGCGGTTGCGCCAACTCCGCAGCGAACTCTCGCTCAGTACCCTCATCAGTCTTCACCCGAATGACCGAAAACGGATCGTACTCCGGATTGTGTCCGGCTCGGATGTCCACAATCTCGCCGGTCAAGTTGTTCAGGTGCGGAAACACGACGGTCTCGCCCACTTGATAGGACTCACCTGGACGGTACATACGCCCCTGAGAGAGCGTATCCTCGACCATGCTGGTCAATTGATCATATCGATAGCTGGTCAGCTCACTCGCCAGCACGCCCAGCGGATATGGCTCCTCTCTCTCGACGAGGAAGTTGACGAGGTGATCGAGGTCCGACTCCAGAACGGTGAACTGCTCCCAAAGCTGATTGTTGCTCAGTGTGCTACTTGTACTCATAGGCCTCGCAATCTGGTCCCGCGGGATCCCCACTGCCGCGTACTAGTCATCTGCCAACGAGCATTATACCAGCACTAAACCATATTGACAAACGCATGGTTTTGTCGCACACTATGAGTAGTGCAGGCCCAACACTGAGGAGGTACAAACATGACCCGCGAGAAGAAAGTTACAGACCTCGTCACGGTCTTCGTTACGCATGGCCTGCTGCGGGCCAACGTGATCCGAGGGTTATTTGAGAGCGCAGGCATCCCCGTGATGCTCAGCTATGAATCCGTCGGACCCGTGATCGGCATCACGATGAGCGGTCTGGGACGTGTGGAGGTCAAAGTGCCGGAGGAATGGGAACAGGAGGCCCTGGACTTACTGCACGCTGAGCCGCGGACCGGCGAGATTTTCCGCGTGCCCCCGGACGTAACCAAGGACGATACGACAACCTAGCCGGCGACAGAAGCACAACATCGCCTCGTCGCCGGTATCCATCCGTGTCGGGCGGTAATCTAGCGCGAAGCATACCTTTCGGCCTAAGTGGCGGCATCCACTCAGGCCGAAACCTTCGCGACAAGGAGACGCTGTGAGCAAGACCATCACCATTGTCGGCGGCGGGCTGGCCGGCTGCGAGGCAGCTTGGCAAGCAGCACGCCTTAACGCCGACGTTGTCATCTACGAGATGCGGCCGCACACTAGTACGCCGGCGCATACCACAGGAGAGCTGGCCGAGCTGGTCTGCTCGAACTCCCTGGGCTCCAACCTTATCGGACGGGCGCCGGGCCTGCTGAAAGAGGAGCTGAGGCGGCTGCGTTCAGTGGTTATCGAGGTTGCCGATGCCCACTCTCTGCCCGCAGGCAGCGCGCTGGCAGTGGACCGGGAGGGCTTTTCGGCGGCTATGACCGAACGAATTGCGACGCATCCCAGTATCCGTCTCGTCCGCGAGGAGGTCACCGAGATCCCGGTCGACGGCCCCACCATCCTGGCCAGCGGCCCACTGACCTCAGCCCCATTGGCAGCCGCCATTCAAGCGCTGACAGGGCACGAAAGTCTCTACTTCTATGACGCCATCGCCCCCATCGTGGACGCAGAGAGCATCGACATGAGCATCGCTTTCCGGGCGTCGCGCTACGATAGAGGAGAGTCGGAGGCGGGCGACTACATCAACTGCCCGATGACCAAAGAGGAGTACGATGCCTTCCACAGGGCCCTGATCACCGCGGAGCGCATCGAGCTGCGGGATTTCGAGCAGGAAGACCAGGTGGGCGAGGCGCCCGATTTCTTCGAGGGCTGCCTGCCCGTTGAGGTGCTGGCTGGTCGCGGCGAGAAGGCCCTCGCCTACGGCCCCATGCGTCCGGTGGGCCTGCGCGATCCACGCACCAACCGGCGCCCCTACGCAGTGGTCCAGTTGCGGCAGGACAACGCCGCCGGAACACTCTACAATCTGGTAGGGTTCCAGACGAACCTCAAGTACGGCGAACAGAAGCGCGTGCTGCGCATGATACCCGGGCTGGGACACGCCGACTTCATCCGCTATGGTTCGATGCATCGAAACACGTACATCAACGGGCCTGCCCTACTCCGGCCCACGCTCCAATATCGCGACCGCGAGGATCTCTTCTTCGCCGGGCAGTTGGCCGGTCTTGAGGGGTATGCCGGCAATATCAGTGGCGGCTGGCTGGCGGGAGTTAACGCCGCGCGTCTGATCCACGGGCTGCCTCCTGTCACCCTTCCCGATGAGACGATGTTCGGGTCGCTCATCCACTATATCACCCACGCCGAGGCGAAGGGTTTCCAGCCCATGAAGGCCAACTTCGGGCTAGTGCCTCCGCTCAAGGAACGCGTGCGCGGCAAACGCGCTCGCGGCGAGGCCCGCGCCCAGCGCGCGCTGGAAGCGCTGGCTACGTGGATTGAGGAGCACCCGGAGCTTGGAAGCGGCGCAGGCTAGCCAAGGCAAAGAAGAAAGGCATTCTGTAGACCGCGGACATCTTGCCCGCTCTGGGGCTCGGTGAGACGCCCGATCCACAACATTGCGTGCATAAGCACGCCGTGCAAGCGCAGGATCGGCAGTCGGAGCTCGCGACCGCTGTGCCGGGAAACGACCGCCCGGCACTCCTGCTATTTGAGACGGCCCGCGACACCGTGCAAGTGCCCTCGCCGGTGTTCGTCGACGCCCATGACCTCTGCAAAGAACACCTCGCGACTCTTGCCCGCCGCCAGCTCCTCCACACGGAAAGTCACGTCATCGGGCGAGGGAGGACGCCCAAGGATCGATTCGTAGACCGCGCGTACAAAGGCCGCGTCATCGACCTCGCTGATGAAATCCCACGGCGTGTACGCGTGCTCTTTCAGTGTCTTCCGCAAACTCATTGCCAGCCACCGTTTCTCCTGACTTGGTTCTCCCAGGGCCTCAAAGACATGGGACATACAGCCGCCGCCGTTCGGCTGGGCTGTCTTTGCCGTTCCCAGGTCCACATCCGCTAGCCAGGCACCTATGGCATCGATGTAGCTCCTGGCCTGTGCCCGGCGTTCCTCATCGATCACGCCGTGGCGCCACAGCGCATCCACCGCCGGACTACCCGGATAGTCGAGATCACCGATGGCCGCCAACACGAAGTCGAGGTTCTCGAAAGCCCTGTAATGGCTCAGCGGGTCGATGCGCGAGATCAGGGCCCTGATGCGCGCCACCAGCGGCAGGCCGTCCAGCTCCGCCTCAAACGCATCGATGACACGGATCTCTGCATCTGGCTCACCCTCGGGACACATCACATTGCGCCAGCGCCGCATCTTCTCCCGCGTATCATCTGTCGGCATCTCGTCCATAGTGACCTCCCATTGGTTGATGAGCACGGCAGCATAGGTCTGTTCAGACCGGCTCTCTGTCCACGCGACCCCACCAGATGCCCGGGATCGACAGACCAGCCTACATCGGTGCCCGTGGCAACACGGGTGCCTGCCAGAACTGGCAGGCGGTCTGGTCCGCGTCTCAGATCAATGTGATCACGGCACCGGTCGCTCGCCGAGCGTCACAGGCAGCTCGAGAATCTCCCCATCGCGGTAGATCTCAACCTGGATCGTGTCGCCAGGCTGGGTGAACGTCTCCAGATGAGCGATCAGATCTCGGGAATCCGTGATCGGCGCCCCGTCGAACGACAAAATCACATCGCCCCCGACCGGCACATCGCCCCAACGCGTGCTCACCTGGTCCTGGGCGCCACGGAGTCCGGCACGGTCCGCCGCGGAGCTCCGCTCCACGCTCATGATTAGCACGCCCACATCGGGCACGTCATAGCCCGCGTCCCGCGAGATCTCCGACAGCTGCGGGGTCAGGCCAACCGGACCTACCCCCATCCACGGATGACGGTAGACACCGGACGCAATCAGCTGAGGAACCACGCGCCTGACCAGCCGTGCGGGGATCGCAAAGCCGATACCCGCATTTGCCCGGCTCGGACTGACAATCTGAGCGTTTACGCCAATCACCCGGCCCTCCAGGTCCAGCAGCGGGCCGCCCGAGTTGCCGGGGTTGATGGCTGCATCGGTCTGGATGGCCTCGCCAATGTACCGCTGATCCGGGCTCTCAATGATGCGCCCCAGGCTGCTGATGACACCAAAGGTCAGCGTTTGGTCGAGACCAAAGGGCGCACCAATGGCGATCACAAACTGGCCGATCCTCAGGGGCTCCACATCTCCCAGTTGCAGCGGGCGCATTGGATAGGCATCCGGGTCAACCTTGACGACAGCGAGGTCATAGGTGGGATCCTTTCCCACAACCTCCGCCATTAGGGTCGTGCCATCCTTGAACGTCACATTGATCTCATCCGCCCCCTCCACCACGTGGAAGTTGGTGA
>CAZEXX010000140.1:0-8156 GCA_964516885.1 uncultured Anaerolineales bacterium
CAGTAGTCGCCGAGCCACCCAAGAAGAAGAACAACACGGTGCTCATCATCGTGATCGTTGTGGCTGCGCTGCTCCTATTGTGCTGCTGCTGCATCATCTTGCTGGCCGCTGTGAGCGGATTCCAAGGCGAGGGGTGGCAATTTGGAGCTCTGTGGCTGGGCGGACTCAGTCTTCCGGCGCTGCGCTAGTTTCAGTTTATCAACATTCAAAGCCCCTCGGTGGTTGTAGACCCCGGGGGGCTCGTCATGTATAATTGGGGCTGTGACCGACCTGAACGAAGCACTTAGCCAGAAGCTGGAGACACTGCCCAAGGTGCCCGGCGTCTACTTGATGCACAACGCCAAGGGCCGTATTATCTATGTGGGTAAGGCGATCAACCTCGCCAACCGGGTGCGTTCCTATTTCCACGCCTCGGCGCAGGAGAACTCCAAGACCCGCCGGCTCGTCGGCGAGATTCGTGATATCGAGTGGATCATCACCGATTCGGAGGTCGACGCGCTGATTCTTGAGGCGAACCTGATCAAGAAGCATCGCCCGCGCTACAATGTGCGCCTCAAGGATGATAAGCATTACCCCTATCTGAAGGTCTCAAATGAGGATTTTCCCAAAATCCTGATCACACGGCGAATGCAGCGTGACGGCGGCCGGTACTTCGGTCCCTACACTTCCACCAGTGCCCTGCGCGAGACGCTCGATTTGCTCCGACGTATGTTCCCCTACCGGACGTGCGACCGCGACATCACCGGCAAGGATCGCAGAGCCTGCCTCTACCACGATCTGAAACTGTGCACGGCGCCCTGTATCGGTGCGGTTGACAAGGCGCAGTACAATGTCGTCATCGAGCAGCTGATTCGCTTTATGGGCGGTGAGAGCGAAGGCGTGATGGAGGATATGCGGCGGGAGATCCAGGAGGCCGCGACTTCACTGCAGTTCGAGCGTGCCGCCCGCCTTCGAGACCGGTTTGAGGCGCTGGAACATGTGATGAAGCACCAGCGGATCATCACGACGGCGGCGACCAACCAGGACGTGATCGCTATCGCCTGCGACAACGGCAACGCCTGTCTTGAGGTCTTCTTCGTCCGCAACGGCAAGCTGCTGGGCCGCGAGCACTTTGTGATGGAGGGCGGCGGCGATGATACTGAAGAGGAGATCGTGACGGCCTTTCTGCAGCAGTTCTACACGGATGCCGCGATGGTTCCGCCTGAGATATTGTTGCCCTCGCGGATCGCGGAGGCGGCGGTCCTGGAGAAATGGCTGCGCACCAAGCGGGGGGACGTTGTCTATCTCACCGTCCCGCGCGAGGGCCCCGGTTTGGAGCTACTCAACCTGGCCTCAATCAACGCCACCGAGACCCTGCGGCTTCTGAAAGCGCAGTGGGCGATGGATCGACATCGCAGCGAGAGCGCACTGGCCGAACTGCAGGAGGGTCTGGCATTGGACCGGACGCCTGTGCGGATGGAGTGCTATGACATCTCCACCACTCAGGGCGTGGAGATCGTGGGGAGTATGGTGGTCTTCGAACACGGCGTGGCCAAGAAGAGCCACTACCGACGTTTCAAGATCCGCACCGTTGTGGGGCAGGACGACTTCGCCAGCATGCGCGAGGTCCTGATGCGCCGCTTCGACCGCTGGCGCAGAATATCGGAGGGAGAGCTGCGCGGCACGCGCGGCAGCCAGGCGTGGGCCAAGCTGCCCGACCTTCTGATCGTCGATGGTGGCAAAGGCCAACTGGGGATGGCGGTGGAGGTGCTGGAGCACTTCGGCCTCCAGGATCAGGTGCCGGTTGTGGGGCTGGCCAAGCGGTATGAGGAGGTCTTCAAGCCGGACAGGCGGATCCCTATTCGTTTCGAGCCATCGGCGCCCGCGATCCTGCTGATGCGCCGCATCCGTGATGAGGCACACCGTTTTGCCATCACCTACCACCGGCAGCGCCGCCGCAAAGCGGGCCTGGCCTCTCAGATCGATGAGATTCCCGGCATCGGGCCAGTCAGGCGCAAAGCACTGCTCAAGCACCTCGGGTCGTTGCACAACATCCAGACTGCCACGGAGGAACAGTTGGCAGAGGTGGCCGGCATCTCGGAGGTGTTGGCGGGGAATATCCACGATCATTTCGAGATGCTGCGGTTCGAGAAGGAGCGGGAAGCTCAGGAAGCCGCCTAACGGCAGATAGGTGCGAATCTCAAATAGGCAAATCGCAAATGGCAGAGGTCACATATCGCAGCACGAGGTTGGCACAGTGTGGTGACGGGCTACGATGCAGGGCTATCGCATTTGGCAACAAGCACGTGTGGGTTGTCATCCCGAGCACAGCCACCGCGCGTGCCGCACACTTCAGACTAGAGTGACGCGCGCGCGTGTCATCCTGAGTGGCTCAAGAAGGTATCCTGCAACCCTGAGCAAGAGAGCGAAGGATCTTGTCCTGGGATGCACAGACAGGTCTCTGTCAACGTGTCATTGGTAACGGATCGGGAGCACAGCCAGCTCTCCGAGCGGCAGAAGTGAGCGATCTTGTCTCACAAGGACGCGTGAGTTTTGGATACAAGATTCCTCGCTTTGGCTTTCTGCAGTGTAAATGGCCTGCAGAACCCACTCGGAATGACAAATCCGCTACGTATTCCGGGCAAATGTGATAGCCGTGAGCCGCGGCTTGTGACTCAAATCGGTATATGTACCCCCGGGGCTGTCGGGCCCCCGGGGGTTTCTTGTATCTTTGGCTCGCGCGTTGCAGGTGCGGATGCCACTGTGGGCCGCTTACTCCAGCGCCCGATCCTTGACCGCCGCCTGGGCCAGGGCCACGAAGTCCTCGACGGACATAGCGCCGGGGCGGGCCCCGCTGCGCATACGGAGGGCGACCTGCCCTGCCTCAACCTCGCGATCGCCGACGATCAGCATGTACGGGATCTTCATCAACTGCGCGTCGCGGATTTTGGCGTTCATGCGGGATGAGGAACTATCCGTGCTGGCGCGGAGGCCGGCCTCGCGCAGCTGATCCTCCACCTGTTTGGCGTACTCGATGTGCCGGTCGGCGATCGGGATGATCCGTGCCTGTTCGGGGCACAGCCAGACCGGGAAGGCGCCGCCGTAGTGCTCGACCAGGATGCCGAAGAAGCGCTCGATGGAACCGAGCAGCGCGCGGTGGACCATGTAGGGGCGATGTTCCAACCCATCCTCACCCACGTAGGTCATGTCGAAGCGCTCCGGCAGGTTGAAGTCGAACTGGATCGTCGTGAGCTGCCACAGGCGGCCCAGGGCATCCTTGATGTGCAGGTCGATCTTGGGGCCGTAGAAGGCGCCGCCACCCTCGTCGACCTCGTAGTCCAGACCCTCGGCGTTGATGGCCCGCTTCAGCGACTCCTGCGCCTGCTCCCACCGCACCGGATCGCCGACGGCCTTCTCCGGCCGCGTCGCGAGATAGGCCTGGATCTCCTCGAAGCCGAAGGCGCGCAGCAGCGCCAGCGAGAATCGCAGGACGCGCAGGATTTCGGATTCGATCTGGTCCGGCGTGCAGATGATGTGGGCATCGTCCTGGGTGAAGCCGCGCACGCGCATCAGCCCGTGGAGCACGCCGCTCTTCTCATAGCGGTAGACCGTGCCCAGCTCCGCCCAGCGCAGCGGCAGTTCGCGGTAGGAGCGCAGTGACGTCTTGTAGATCAGGATGTGGAAGGGGCAGTTCATGGGCTTGAGGTAGTAGTCCTGTCCGTCGACATCCATGCTCGAATACATATTCTCTTTGAAGAAATCCAGGTGCCCGGAGGTCTCCCAGAGCCAGGATTTCCCGATGTGCGGCGTGGCGACGAAGTCGTACCCGCCGGCCATATGGCGATCTCGCCAGAAGTCCTCGATGATCTTGCGCATCATAGCGCCGCGCGGGTGCCAGTAGGCCAGACCCGGCCCGGCTTCCTCGTGGAAGGAGATCAGATCCAGCTGCTTCACCAGCTGCCGGTGGTCGCGCTTCTTGACCTCCTCCAGCCACTTGAGGTGCTGTCGCAGCTCCTTGGGGCTGGCCCATGCCGTGCCGTAGATACGCTGGAGCATAGGGCGGTCGGCATTGCCGCGCCAGTAGGCGCCGGCGACGCTGAGCAGCTTCACGGCCTTCGGCCTGATGCGGTTGCTATTTTCGACGTGCGGGCCGCGGCAGAGGTCGATGAACCCGCCGCTCTTGTAGATCGACAGGGTCGGTTCCTCATCCATCTTCTCGCCGTATTCATCCGTGCCCTGCTCCAGGATATCGTTGATCAGCTCCAACTTGTAGGGTTGGTCGCTGAACAGCTCCTTGGCCTCGTCGGGCGATACTTCCTGGTACTCGAAGTCGACCCGTTCGGCGATCAGCTCGCGCGTGCGGGCCTCGATCTCCTCCAGATCCTCCTGGGTGAGGGAGCGCGGCAGGTCGAAGTCATAGTAGAAGCCGTTCTCGATCGGCGGCCCGATGGCGATCTTCGCCTCGGGGAATTTCTCCAGCACTGCCGCAGCCATCATATGCGCCGCCGAGTGTCGGATCCGGTACAGGTTGCTGGCGTGGTATTCTTCCTTGCTCATGCTTTCCATCGTCTCATCTCCCTCGTTCTCAAATCGCAAATCACAAATGGCAAATCCACAGATCACAGATAGTAAATCCACAAATCGCGAATCTCAGAGCCTCAGGGCTGACAGCAGCCTCGAATTCCTGGATAGTCACCTATTGTGCCCGCCGGCGGTCCAGCTCGGTGACCAAGAGTGCGATGATCTCGCCCACAAGGCTCAGCCGTTGTGCAGTGTGTCCGGTGTCATCAGGGCTTTGGCCCGATAGTACCAGCCTTTGCTTTCCCTGGCCGAACCCAGCGCGACGCGCAGAAAATAGAGCCTGTCCTTGCCCCAACCGCGTCCATAGCCTTCCTCGATGTTGGCCGAGATTGATCCTGCGCTGCGGATGAGCTGATTCGCCACCGGTCGTCCCAGCGGATGCCGGGTCAGTTCGGTACAGTCATCCCAGCACAGGTCATAGAGGTAGAGCGCTTTTCGGTAAGCGTAGAATTTCCACGCTCTCTCGGACGTAATCGCTCCGGGAACCTGTGCCATCCACGCATCGTAGTCTTCCCTCTCACCTTCCCGGCTGCTCATCGTGCCCTAGCCTCCGATCTGTCGATTTGTGATTTGTCCATTTGCCTATTTGCCGTCTCCCCAATACAAAGTGCCCCACATCCTCTTGGGACGCGGGGCACCACGTGGTTCCACCCAAATTTCCAGGTAAGTGGACTTCCACTTGCTTGGACACTCTTGTCGCTATAACGGGCGAACCCGGAGTGACATACTCGATGGGCTTATCCAGCCCTGACTTTCAGCCACACACTCGCGGGGGGTTTTCGCCGGGTTCCTGCGGAGGAGGCTCTCAGTCGGTTGCCTCCGTTCCCTGTCACACTCCGCCGGGTACTCGTCCCGCTCAACGCTTTGACGCGTGCTATCTGGCACGCTTACCTACCAATATTATAGAAGCGCGTATCTGAAAAGTCAAGCCTATGTCGGGGCGGGTCCTGCGTGCCTTAGCCGGCCTTTTACTCAGATGGCTTGGGGCCGGAGCTGCAAGTCGTCAAAGGAGGGAGCGCCCCACCGACTTCCTGAAGGAAAGACAATGGATTTTATCGGTGTGGCTAACTGCTAGGTGCACTTATGTACTTTGAGCGTATATTGACATTTTGAGTATAGTGGCTAGACTGTAGACAAAGGACACTTCTCCCTCAGCTAATGGTGGAAAGGCAGCGAGATGTCACACGACAGACGGGAATGGCGACATTCACATGGAGGTATGTGGTTCCTGGAACCAATTCTGCTATTGCTCCTCCACCATGGTCCAGCTCACGGATACATCCTGATCGACCAACTTGCTCTGTATGAACTGTCGGGTCTGCATTCCAGTATTGTCTATCGCAACCTACGCAGTATGGAAGCGAAGGGCTGGGTTACATCAAGCTGGGACATGGCGGGAGACCAAGGCCCACCTAGACGGGTATACAGGCTTGCGCCGCTGGGAGATGAGGAACTCAGGGCATATGTTGATGATCTGGGAAAGGCGCAGGCCCGCATTGCTGACCTGGTCAATGCCTACCATCGCCATATCGAGGAAGGTCAAGGTGAATATCACTGAACGCTGTTACCTGGTATCCGGTCGGAAGTGCCGACAAGCTGTCTTGTAGAAGTGATGCTCCAAATATCTGATTACTGAGAGGCGGACATGATCACCAAAGAACAGATACTCGAGAGGTTGCGCAGTGTGATGCACCCAGAGCTGCAGCAGAACTTGGTCGGGCTGCGAATGATCCGCGGAATCAGTGTACAGGATAGCGCAGTTGTGGTCACCCTAGCCGTGCCCTTCAGGGAAATTGCCATCAAGGATGATCTAGTCCATGGGGTACAGGCGGCCATAGACGATCTCGACCCCTCTGTTGACGTGAGGGTTGACCTAATCGAGATGGGTCAACAAGAACGTGCCGCGTTTTTAGCGCAGGCTGAGGGAAAATCTCCGTCAGCGAAGGCGGTCAACGAAATTGCCCACGTGATCGCGATACTCAGCGGCAAGGGCGGGGTTGGCAAGTCATCTGTTGCCGCCCTGCTGGCTGTAGCGCTGAAGCGGCGCGGCATGCGGGTGGGCGTGCTCGACGCGGATATCACTGGCCCCAGCCAACCGAGGCTGTTCGGCCTTGATCAGGCGCCGAGGATGAGCCCCCTGGGCATACAGCCCGTGGAAACCGCGAAGGGCATCAAAGTTATGTCGATCAACCTGCTGCTCCCCGACAAGGATCAAGCTGTCATCTGGCGGGGACCAATGATCAGCAACGCCATCAAGCAGTTCTGGAATGATGTTGTCTGGGGAGAACTCGACTGTCTGGTCGTGGATCTGCCGCCCGGGACGTCAGATGCGTCGCTGACCGTGATGCAGTCCATCCCGCTCAGCGGTGTCGTCTTGGTGACGTCGCCGCAGGATCTGGCGGGTATGATCGTCCGCAAGGCAGCCAGCATGGTACAGCGACTGGGGGCACCCATCCTTGGGCTTGTCGAGAATATGAGCTATATCAGCTGTCCTGACTGCGGTCGCAAGATCGAGGTCTTTGGGCCTAGTCAGGTTATGATCACCGCCGAGCGACTCAGCGTTCCGCTGCTAGGAAGACTCCCCCTGGATCCTGAGCTGGCCCGCAGTTGCGATCTAGGGCGCGTTGAGGCATATGGTGCCAGCGATTTCGCCCCGATCGCCGACGAGATTGTCGAACGCATGCTGGCGTTGCAGACAACGCACAGCGTCTCGGGGGCATAAGACTTTGGCAGCATCAGGGGATGGCATGATTGTTATCTGCGTGGCAGAAGCACACGCAGCGTTCTTGGGTAGGGGCAGTAACGCATTCAGCTCTCGATGAAGAGCAAGAGGAGGTAAGGCACGATGCCTGGATTTGATGGTACCGGGCCAGAAGGAAGGGGACCGATGACCGGTGGCGCCCGTGGATGGTGCAATCCACACGGCGCCGCGATACCCCGCTACAGAGTAGCGCCCACCCCGTATGCGGGACTAGCATGGGCTCGCTACCCAGGGTCCGCAGGCGTGTATCTCGTCCATGGCAGAGGTCGGCCCCGGTGGGGCCTGCACCGTGGAGGGCTGCGCTGGTAGAACCCGCGTGCGCATTGAGATCCTCGGGGCAGAATCATCTGGTGTGCGAGGTCTCTCCTGCGTGGTAGAGATCCACCACCGCCTGATCGTGATTGACCCTGGACTGGCGGCCTGATGTCGTGCTGGCCGCCGGACCGCCGCTATACCTCCCTGCGCTCTCCGCTACACAGCGGCAGCGGGCTGGGAAGCTCGTGCACCAGTTGGCCCAGGGCGCGGACACTTTGATTCTTGATCATCACTTGTTGCGTTGCAGGGAAGGCCTGTCCCGGTTGGCGCGCCTGGCATCGCAGACGGACCGAAGAGTGGTCTGTGCCGCAGATCTCATAGGATACTCCCGCTGTTTGCTGGAAGCGCGGCGCAAGCGGCTCTACGATGAGATGCCGGTGCCCACTGGATGGCACGAAGCGTATGCCCGCGGCGAGGCCAACACTCAAGGCGACAGGTAATAGTGCAGACGATGCGCATAAACAGGATAGGAGTGCCAAGTTGAAAATCGCCAAAAGACTCTCTGTACTCAGCAGCGTTA
>CAZEXX010000140.1:8256-9874 GCA_964516885.1 uncultured Anaerolineales bacterium
GATAGGAGTGCCAAGTTGAAAATCGCCAAAAGACTCTCTGTACTCAGCAGCGTTACGACAGTGCTGAATAGAGCGCTGGGTTTCATCAAGCGGCAGAAACGCAACTACCGCGTGGCAATCACTCGGTCCTCAGCAAGTAGTTTCCTTGCGAATCTTACGGCTCCATACAACGCTATCTACACGGTAGCGCTGGGCGCTGATGCTGTCACGCTGGGTGCCATCAGCAGCGTCGGCAACGGCATCAGTGCGTTCATATCCACGCCTGTTGGGTGGCTGGTTGATCGCTTGGGCTTCAAGTGGTTCCAGGTCCTGGCGATGGCGTTGTTGGCCGCCAGTGCACTGACGTACGCCTTGGCACCGTCCTGGGAATGGATCATCGTGGCTGCGATCCTCTCCTCAATCTCGATGCGTTTGGTCGGGACCGGCTGCAGTGTGATCTGTTCGGATTCGATCGAGAACCGCGATCGCGCGACTGCCCAGAATCTGTGTGTCGCTTTTGCCTCCATCGCTTCCCTGATTGCGCCACTGGCCGCAGCGTACCTGATCACGATGTCTGGCGGGCTGAACGTCGCCGGGATCAGACCCCTTTACTACATTCGGTTCGTGGGCTATGGACTTCTGCTGCTCTTCGTGTTGACGCAACTCAGGGAGCTCGACCGCGCACGCTGGACCGACAGACGCTCCGTCACCAGTTTCATTGGTGGGTTCAAGCAGCTCCTCGTCGGGCAACGGGTGCTCTGGAGGTGGATCGCCATTTCCGCTCTCACTGGGCTGCCGATGGCCATGACCTCGCCCTTCCTCCAGCTCTATGCTCACGAAGTGAAGGGCGCGAATCAGTATCTGCTGGGCGTGATGATCACGGCCACGGTCTTGACACGTCTGGTGTTTGGTGTCCCTCTCGGCAGGCTGGCGGACAGGGTCGGCCGCAAGAGGGTTATCTTCCTCCTCACGCCGCTCTGGTATGCCTCATTCCTGCTGCTGGCGTTCTCCACCAGCTCAGCCACTCTGATCCTGTCCGCGTCCCTGCAGACCTTCTACGCCATTTCCAGCGGCGTTACGAGCGCGATGACCCTGGAGCTGGTGCCTTTGGAGAGAGTGGGAAAGTGGAGCGGCGCACTGGGCCTCTTCAGTGGATTGGTGGCAATCCCGGCGCCCGCGATTGGCGGCCTTATATGGCGGGAGTTGGGGCCGCTGTACGTCTTTCTCATTCCGCTGGTCATCGATCTGGCCCTGCGGATCCCACTACTCGCCACAATTCCAGAGACGCTAAAAGCGGAGCCCGTGGCGTGAGCAAATGGTGAGTGCGGCCCGGTCGGTCCATTGCAGATTGCGAAGGCACCGATCGCTAGATAGGAGGCTATAGAGAATGAGCGTGATTTCGGCGCAGGTCAGCCTGTATCCGTTGCGGCAGAAGGAGATCGGGCCCAGTGTCCGCGAGGCGGTGCGCGTCCTCCGAGGACACGGGCTAGCTGTCCGCACCGGTGAGATGAATACCCTGGTCTGGGGCGAGGAGCTCCTGGTCTTCGCTGCTTTGCAGGAAGCATTCCACCAGGCCGCGGAGGTTGGGGACACCGTTATGACCGTGACGATCTCCAACGCCTGCCCATTGCCTGAAAGA
>CAZEXX010000141.1:0-2612 GCA_964516885.1 uncultured Anaerolineales bacterium
ATCTTCGCCTACGAGCTCACCGATGAGACCTTCGCCGTCCACAGTGTCAGTTTCCCGGAGGGGGTACCGTCGAAGGCTGAGGTGATCGCCGTCAACGTCACAGCCCAGCTCTCCTGGCTGTGCGGTAGCTGGCTGGGGGCCGTGGTCGGCGGGCTGATCAAAGATGTGAGGCCGCTGGCGCTGGACTACACGCTCCCCGCGATGTTCATCGCACTGCTGGTGATGCAGATCAAGGTGCGTGCCGAGATCATCGTGGCGGTGCTGACCGGGGGGCTTGCCGTGGTGCTGACCTTGATGGGCTTGGACCGCTGGAGCGTCATTCTGGCGACTCTCGTTGGCGCGACGCTGGGGGTGCTCTTTGAGCAGATCGGCACGCGGCGCGAAGGGGGCATGGCGTGATCGATCAACGGGCTGTCCTGCTGACGATGATCGGAATGGGTGTTGTGACCTTCCTGCCGCGGCTGCTGCCGCTCTGGCTCTTCTCATCCCGGGATCTGCCGCCACTGGTTGTGTCCTGGCTGCGCTACGTGCCGGTGGCGGTGCTTGCGGCGATGCTCTTGCCCTCTTTGGTGATGCCGGAGGGACAGATCGACGTCAGCCCGGGGAATCTGTTCCTGTGGGCTGCTATTCCAGTCTTCCTCGTCGCGTGGAAAACGCGGAGTCTCTTTGCCCCCGTGATCGTGGGGATGGTGTTGGTTGCCGGCATCAGGTTCTTCGCCTGAATTCCATACAGGAGGTTGTATGAAGATTCGTGAGATTCGTGCCGTGGGGCTACGGGGGCAGACGCCGGAGGGCGGCTGGTCCGAGGAGATCGAGCAGGACGACTGCATCCACACACTTGTCGCGGTGTTGACCGATGAGGATGTGGTGGGGTACGGCAGCGTCTACACCAACGACGGGCTGGTCAAGGCCGCCCTGGATGTGATGGCGCCCTTCTATACCGGCGAGAACGCGCTGGAACCCGAGCGGGTCACCGAGAAGCTGCGCCAGAATATGTTCTGGATGGGCCGTGGGGGGACGATCACGCACACCATCAGCGGTATTGACATCGCGCTGTGGGATATCCTCGGCAAGGTGACCGGGCAGCCTGTGGGACGCCTACTGGGTGGGCGCTATCGTGACCGTGTCAAGCCCTATGCGTCGCTCCTGATGGATCAGCCGGAACCCCTCGCGGATCACCTGCTGCAGCTCAAAGCTGATGGGTTCCGTGCCTTCAAGATGGGCTGGGGCCCGTTTGGGCGGAGCGGCGATGGTATTGCCGGGTTCGCCAAGGATGAAGCGATTGTACGTACGGCTCGTGAGACGATCGGCTCGGATTCCCTACTGATGGTCGATGCCGGCGGCAGCGATGCCTTCTGGAAGCACGGCTATAAGTGGGCGCTGCGCACGGCCGAGATGCTGGCCGGCTACGATGTGACGTGGTTCGAGGAACCCCTCAAGCACGATGCGCTTGACGATTATGCACTGCTGCGGCAGAACACAACGGTGCCGATCTCCGGAGGCGAGGTCCTGACGCGGCGCCAGGCGTTCCTGCCCTGGTTGCGCGCCGGCGCGTTCGATATCGTACAGCCGGATGCCACCAAGGTGGGCGGGCTGTCGGAGTCGCGCAAGATCGGCTGGATGGCGCTGGACTATGGTGTGCGCCTGATCCCACACGGTTGGAATACCGCGATCGGCCTGGCAGCCGACCTGCATCTGGCCTCGGCCCTGCCCGAGACCGATCTCGTTGAGTATATCACGGGCTCCCCTTATCTCGATGACCTGGTTGACGGCGGTTGGCACCTTGATGAGGACGGGATGCTGGCGATCCCCGAGACCCCGGGGTTGGGAATTGATCTGAACTTCGATGCGGTCGCCAGGTTCACGAAAGGTGAACCGTGGCTGGATGGCGCCTAGGCCGGCCCGCCGATGGAACCGCCGCTGAAACTGGTCGAGCCGGCCTATGACCACCGCAAGGCGTTTCTCGCGACGGTAGCGGACTATCAGATGGCGGGCGAGAGTCGCTACCGGCCGCTGCAGGAGGCATTCCGAGGGGACTTTCGAGGCTACGTGCGCCATCTGCGCCTTATGGCACGCGGCGTCGGCCTCAAGCCGGGGTGGGTGCCATACACCGTATTCTGGAGTGTGAAACCCGGGCTCCCGCTCATCATCGGTGAACTGCACATCCGCCACTGGCTCGTACCGGCGTCGGAGAAGGAGGGCGGGCACATCGGCTACACGATCGCGCCCTCGATGCGCGGCAAGGGCTTCGGCACGCAGCAGTTGGCTCTGGGCCTTGTGAAGGCGCGCGCTTTTTTTGACCTGGACCGAGTTCTCGTCACCTGCGATACCGACAATGTCGCCTCCGCCCGCGTGATCCAGAAGAACGGTGGCGTCCTTGAGAACGAGGTCATCTCGGATCGCTCCGGAAAGCCTGTGTCGCGGTACTGGATCGATCTGGTGACCAAGGAGCCGCGGACTGGGGTCCGCGGGGAGCCGGGAGGACATAGAGCGCGCTGAATGAGGACCTACTCAAACGCCTCTTCGGCCCCACCTAAACGCCTGTGCTGAACCCCTTGCTCAAACGCTCGTGCTGGACTGGGGGTCAGCACTCCGCAGCAGCGTACGTGATG
>CAZEXX010000141.1:2712-9859 GCA_964516885.1 uncultured Anaerolineales bacterium
GCTCAAACGCTCGTGCTGGACTGGGGGTCAGCACTCCGCAGCAGCGTACGTGATGGCGACTGCCGCACCCGCAGGACCGCGGACTGGGGTCCGCGGGGGGCCGGGAGGAGATAGAGCGCGTTGAATGAGGACGTATACAACACCTCTCCGGCCCTACCTGAACGCTTGTGCCGGACCTCGCTCAAACGCTCGTGCTGGACCCCAGTCCAGCACTCCGCTATCGATTGACCGATGTGATTCGCCAGTTGCGATTTCCCGATCCGATATTTCCCCATAGGAGTTGCCATGACCGCATCCCCAGACCGCCCCAATATCCTGCTCATTACCAGTGACCAACATCACTGGAATGCGATGGGCTACAACAATCCAGAGGTCCACACGCCGAACCTGGACCGGCTTGCCGCAGAGGGCACGATCTTCGACCGAGCCTACTGCCCCAACCCTACATGTACGCCGACCCGCGCGTCGCTGATCACCGGCAGGTACCCCAGCCAGCACGGCGCCTATTCGCTGGGCACGAAGCTGCCCGAGAGCGAACATACCGTCGGCGAGGACTTCTCGGCAGCCGGATACCGCACTGCGCTTGTGGGCAAAGCCCACTTCCAGCAGCTGCGCGCGACCGAGGAGTATCCTTCGCTGGAGTCGTATCCCATCATGCAGGACTTGGACTTCTGGCGGGAGTTCCACGGTCCCTTCTACGGGTTTGACCACGTTGAACTGGCCCGCAACCACACTGATGAAGCCCACGTGGGCCAGCACTACGCGCTGTGGATGGAGGAGAAGGGCTGCGACAACTGGCGCGACTACTTTCGCAGCCCTACCGGGACCAACGACAGCCAGTTTCGCACGTGGGATATCCCTGAGGAATATCACTATGACGCCTGGATCGCTGATCGGGCCAACGCTCTGATGGCGGACTACGCTGAGAGCGGCGAGAATTTCTTCCTGTGGGCGAGTTTCTTCGACCCACACCCGCAATATCTCGTCCCCACGCCCTGGGACACGATGTACGACCCTGAGAAGCTCACTGTGCCGGAGATCACGCCGGAGGAGCACGCGAAGAACCCGCCGCACTTCCGGATGACGCAGGAGGAGCATCCCGACTTCTCCGCCTGGCAGGAGCCCGATGGCAACGCGATGCACGGCTTCCACTCGCACCTGCACGACCGGGACGAGCTGGCGAAGAACATCGCCATCTACTACGCCATGATCAGCCTGATGGACAAGTACATCGGCCAGATCCTGGACAAGCTGGAGGAGCTGGGATTGGCCGACAACACGTTGGCCGTCTTCACCACCGATCACGGGCATTTCTACGGTCAGCATGGCTTGATCGCCAAGGGTGCTTTTCACTACGAGGATATGGTGAAGATCCCGATGGTGGCGCGGTTCCCGGGGCGGATTCCTGCCGGCGAACGCTCACCGGCGCTGCAGACGCTGGTGGACTATGCGCCGACCTTCCTGACCGTGGCCGGGATCGACGTGCCGCGGACGATGACCGGGCTGGATCAATCCCCGGTCTGGTTCGGAGAGTCGCCTGCTGTGCGCGATCACATTATCGTGGAGAACCGCCACCAGCCCACGACGCTCCACGTCAAGACCTACGTGAACGAGCGGTACAAGCTCACCGTTTACTACGGCCGCGACTATGGCGAGCTCTTCGATCTGCGGGAGGACCCGGGCGAGGTCAGCAACCTCTGGGACAGCCCGGAGCACGCAGAGCTTAAGGCCCAGCTTGTCATGGCGCTCCTGCAGGCGGAGATGGGCAAGGAGCCTATCTGGATGCCAAGGGTTGCGGTGGCCTAGGAGGCTCAATGAAAGTCGCCATTGTACAGCACCCGCCGGTTTTTCTCAATCTCAACGCCAGTGTGACCAAGGCCGTCGATCTGATCGCGGAGGCCGGGAGCCAGGGGGCCGAGGTCATTGCGTTCCCCGAGACCTGGCTGCCGGGTTATCCTGTCTGGTTGGATCTCGCCCCGGAGGCCGCGCTCTGGGGGCATCCGCCGGCCAGGGCTCTGTACCGGCTGTTGGTGGAGAACTCCGTGACCCTGGACGGCGACGCGTTGGCATCTCTGAAGCAGGCGGCCGGTCGTGCGGGCGCCACCGTCGTGATGGGCGCCCACGAGCGGCTGGGGGGCACGCTATACAACACGATGTTCTTCCTGGCGCCGGATGGCGAGAGTGTCCAGGTGCACCGCAAGCTGATGCCGACTTACACCGAGCGCCTGATCTGGGGACAGGGCGACGGCAGCACCCTCGCAGTGCAGAATACGCCCTTTGGCACACTCGGCGGCCTCATCTGTTGGGAGCACTGGATGCCCCTAGCGCGGGCTGCGATGCACGCCAAGGGTGAGGTGATCCATGTGGCCCAATGGCCGGCGGTGAAGGAGCTGCATCAACTCGCCAGCCGCCACTATGCCTTTGAAGGGCAATGCTTTGTACTGGCCGCGGGCACCTTTCTGCGTCTCAGCGACGTGCTGGAGGGCTTTGCGTCGCTGGGTGTGCCCGCGAGTCCGGCTGCGGCGATACTGGAGAGGTTGCCCGGCGATCCCGGCACGGTCATCCACATCGGTGGCAGTGCCGTCATCGCGCCTGACACCAGCTATGTCGTCGGTCCTCTCTTCGATACCGCCGGCATCCTGACCGCTGAACTTGATCTTGCGCTGGTCACCGAGGGCCACCTTACGATGGACACAGACGGCCACTATGCCCGTCCCGATGTCTTCCGGCTGGAGGTCGATGAGCGACCGCAGCGCGGCGTGATATATCGAGGGGATGAAGGACTGGGCACCAAGGAATAGGGCAATAAGGGACAAGGGGAGAGCGACTCGGACATTCTGCCATTCGCTGATTCTTCCATTCTCCTAGCGTAGCGCCCAAGAAAGGACTGACGCGATGACAAACCAACCCAACATTCTCATCATTCACGCCGACCAGCAGCGTTATGACAGCCTAGGCTGCACGGGGAATCCCTATGTTCGCACGCCGAATCTGGATCGGTTGGCGTCGGAGGGAACGCTGTTCACGCGCCACATCAGCAGCAATACGATCTGCATGCCTTCGCGTGCCAGCCTCTTCACGGGGCTCTATCCGCCGGGGCACAATGTCTGGACCAATGGTATTCCACTGAACCGGCGTGAGTATTCACACGTCAACCAGCAGTCTATCGGCGAGCGGGTGTGCCCAGAGCCCCCGACGGCGGCAGATATCTTTGCCGGGGCTGGGTACGACACCGCAGCCTTCGGCAAACTCCATCTGACACCGAACCTGGCGCCGGTTGAGCGTGGCTTCCACGAGACGTGGGCGTGTTGGCAGGATGGGCGATTCGACGATTGGTATGGTCCTTACTATGGGTTCCAGCATGTCGAGATGACGCAGGGCCACGGTGAGCAGCCCTGCCATCTTGGTCACTATTCTCTCTGGTTGCAGCAGATGCACCCCGAGATCTACGAGGCTGTGGGTCGCAATGCCAAGGAGGCGGAGCGCCCCGTGCCGCAGCTCAACGATCTCTATCCCTCGGCTGTTCCCGCTGAGGTGCACAATACGACGTGGCTGGCCGACCGTTTCTCGGCCTACCTGGACGCTATGTCAGGCGAGCGCCCGTTCTTCGCGTTTGTCGGTTTCCCCGACCCGCATCATCCCTTCACGCCCTCCTATGACGTGGTCCGGGAGTTCGAGGGTGTCGACGTTCAGCCGGCCCTCGATGCCGATGGTGAGGCCGCGGCGGCTACGCCGCTGGCGAACGCCGGCACCGACGTGTCGACGCTGACCGCTGAGGAGCGGCGCATCGTGAAGCGCTATACCTACGCCATGGTTTTCCAGATCGATCAGGCGGTGGGGCGTATCATCGATAGCTTGAAGCGCACGGGAATTTGGGAGAACACCATCGTCGTCTTCACCAGCGATCACGGCGATTTCCTCTGCGATCACGCCCGCTTGCGCAAGAGCATCAATGCCTCGGACCCACTGCTGCATCTGCCGTTTGTCATACGCGCGCCCAGTGCGGGACTGCCGGCTCGGGTGGATACGCCGATGAGCAACGTCGATCTCCTCCCGACACTGGCGGCGATGGCCGGCGTGCCTGGCCCCGCGTGGGTGCACGGGATTGATATGGCGCGTGTCGTGCGCGAGGGTGAGGATCACGTGGCGTTGTCCTACTGCTCGGGTGGCGAACCGGAGACCGTGAACTACACGGTCTATGATGACGCCCATCGCTTCACCGTCTATCCGCACACCGGATACGCCGAGCTCTACGATCATCGTGAGGACCCCGGCGAGACGCGCAATCTGGTCGATGTGCAGCCGGAACGGGCCGCGGCGATGCGACGCGTCATCGAGTCGCGGCTGCTGATGCACCGGAATCCGATCCTGGCTCGCGTGAGCGCGTGGTAAAGGGAGAGTGCGCGGAGGGGTCGTGTTTCCCCTTCTCCAACTCTCCGCCGTCAGGAGAGAGCGCTGGATGCCGGTCTCGCCAATTCGCTGGACCCCTGAAACGCGTCTCGCCTGCACCGTGAGGCGCTTGACCCATACTGACCGGACTGTGCTGCCGGGGGCGGTAGCATAAGAACCGATACGAGCTGCTTCGAAAATAACTCGCGCAAGATCCCAGCTTCTGCGGACCGCGTGCATCAGCATGCCCACGTCTCGCCCGCTCTGCCTCCAAGAGCCCGAAGTGCGCAGCAGCTGCTGTGAAGATCGCAGTTCCCACTGGCGCGAAGATGCGGGCGAGACGCCCGCGGTCCAAGATGGCACGTCGCACCGCTGTTCCGAAAAACGGCCTTCCACGCTCGCCACTGGCCCGAGCAGAAATGCCGCGCTGCACCGCAATCTCGTGCTTGCGTGGTGTGCGTATGCGCGCATGGTGTCTGTTCGGTAGAGCATACGGGCCGGCTGCAACTTAGGCACGCGTGACTCCTCGGATTGGGCTATGGAGGTGTCCGCGTCGCTGTGTTTACGGATGCCTTGGAGGAGAGACAGGTGTGAAGTTGCAGCAATGACCAAACGACCGCAATTGTGGTTGACGCGTCTTGATCCCTATATGACACGCAACGACGATGCTGCCGCCGATGTGGATGATCGTCTGAGCGGACAGAATACAGAATGAAAGAATCAGCGAATCGAGGGACGCAAGTCCAGTGTGGTATGTCAGCAACGGGGTGCCACTGTGCCTCTCTGATTCTTCATTCTTCCATTCGCTGATTCTGTCCCCGTCTGACGGAGCTTCGGCGGGCGAGTTGATACCGATCCCCGGGGCGCAGTGAGCCGCACGGCGAGGGCGCCGCAAGCCGGTCGTGTTGATCTCCTTCCCGTTGCGGCACGTGGCGCTGTTGGCCGCGCTGCTTGTGCCGCTGCTGACACGTGACTCTGCTGCTGTCCTGATTGGAGAGATTCCTATTTGACAAGTTCCACCGTTTGGGCGTATCATAGCGCTCAGGTCGCGGGCACACAGCACGGATGCATTGCACCTGGGTTCAGCAGTCGCTAGTCCTCACATCGGAGGGGAGAACAAGATGGGACCCGGCACGATTCAGAAGACGATTGCCCTCTTCGAGGCTGCACTTCGAGGTCTTGGCAGAGATATTCCCCTGAGCCAGCTCGAAATGCTGGGGATTATGGTCCACGAAGCTATGACAGTTCGGACGCGAAGCTTCCACACGCCGGAGCACATCTTCGAACTTTCGGATGCTTCCAACCCGATCCAGGCGCTGGCGGCACTATTTCATGATGTTGTGTACTACGAGGTCGACCAGGGATTTACCCTTCAGGTTGAGGCGGTGCTCTCTCCTTACTTTGAGGGTACTGATGACCACATCCGGCTCTCAACCGATATCGATCCCTGTGATCTCTACTATCACCTGACCCTGGATGTCTTTGGTTTCTATCCTGGACAGCGTCTGCTCCCGGCACGTGGGCAGAACGAGTTCCTCAGCGCGTTGTTGATGAATGAGAAACTCAAGGGCATTGTGGGCCTGCGAGAGCTGGTCGAGATCACAGCCTGTATTGAGGCGACGATCCCTTTCCGGGGGCGAAGCGCGAGTGGGGAGTCCCCGGCTGAGGTGCTGGAGCGCCGGCTGCGTTACATCAACCTGGTTTATGGGCTGGGGATGACGGAGCCTGAGATCCAGGCCGCTGTAGCGCAAGCTGTGGTCTTCTCCAACAAGGACGTCGTGACCTTCTCAGTGGAGGACACGGGGCGCTTCCTGGACAACACGTGGAAGTTGCTGCCGGAGTCGAACCCCTCGCTGCGATTACGCGGCATCTACGCGATCAGCAGCTACCGGCGGGCCCTGCAGAAGATGGAGACCTTTCTCAACCAGCTGGACCCAGACACCATCTTCAATCGCTATCTTGAGCAACCCCCGTTGGGTCAGTATGAGCGGATGCGTGCGCTGGCCCACCGCAATGTGCACACGGGACGTCAGTATCTCGGGTTGAAGCTCCTGGCCATAGGGGTGTTGGAGGCGCTGGCCATCATTTCGGGAGGGGACGCTCCGGTAGCTTTGTTCATGGGAACGTTGGGTGAGACCGACGATGGTCGTCGGCTGGACGACTTCCTCCCCGATGTCTCGGCCGCGCCCTCGGTCGATGAGATGTCGACGCTCTTTGGACTCCTCGCCTTTGGCCGAGCCAGTTCCTCAAGTTTCGATATGCAGAACTCGCCTTTGTCCCTCTTCCTCTTCAAGCTGCTGGGATGGGATCAGGCACAGGTGCTACTGGGCGAAGCCAAGGCGATGTTCGCCGGTGAGATAGACGCACGGGAGTCTCTGGCGCGCATGCCAGCCGGGATGGTCGTCTCGGTTGCCAATGCTTGTGCAGCGATGGCCAACACGCGCTCTGCTTCGCTGCGCAGCTATGCGGATGAACGTCTGAGCGGACAGGCGAGCAAACGAGAAAGCGAGTGAGCGAAAAAGCGATGGGGCGACAGAGTGAACGGACGGCCAAATAGAGGCGTTCGGGATTGGGCATGTACAGGCCAGAGACCCAGGCAATTCTTCGCTTCCTGGCCCTTGTCGCTTTATCGCTCTCTCGCTCATTCGCTGATTCTTCCATTCTTCCGTACCTCTCCAGGAGATCCCGATGTACGATGCGGTAACACACTTTGAATCTCTCTACGAATCGGCCCGCGGCGAGTTTTCTTTTGAGGGGG
>CAZEXX010000142.1:0-1207 GCA_964516885.1 uncultured Anaerolineales bacterium
CACCGGCACTGGCGTTGCTTCCTCTGGTGTATTCGCTGAGGACACCGCCATACAACCACTCAGCAGAACTACCCCTATCAACCAGAGCAATGATCGCTTGTTCATATTCTCCTCCGTCGCGTAGCGCGATTTCACTCTTCCTCTCTATTTTGACGATGGAGATCTGGTTAATCTTACCTTGTCACCGCCCCCCGCCACATCAATGTGCGGAGCTCTCTCTCCATACCCCAGTAGAGCTCATACTACCAAGTGTATCCCGTTCTTGCCTACACTACGGTAGGGGCTCACTATCCAGTACCAACATCCAATACACATGGAACTGGGCAACGGGTAGGCTGATGATGCTGAGTGACAGAGGAAAATGTGTTTGTGGGGTCGCGCAGAAGGGGAGGGACTACTGTAACTTGAGGGCGGAAAGAAGCCCTTCAAACTCCTCGCGGCATGCCTTGCACATCTGGAGGTGCCGATACACGTGGGGCATAGCACTGGCAGCGTCTTTGCCGGTCAGAGTTAGCTCCGCGAAGAGATCCATCTGATCGAAACACGTGTCGCATCCAATCTCGTCACGATGCGTCATAAAGATGCTGCGTATAAGGTTTCTCAATTTCTCAGACTCTATACTCATCATGTGCAGTCTTTGCTTTATCCACTGACTAGACGCTAACAGACTAAGTTATCTTACCGCGGTCCCCGGAAATTGGAATGGGTCAGGACCACAATCAAGGCGTGGGGGAAAACGCGGCCATGACATCATCAACGGTCACGCCTTGCGCTTCAAGCCGCTGCTTGAGACGCCGCCGAGCATCGTGCAGCAGCTTATACAACGCGTTCCGATTTGTGCCCATCCTGCGTGCCACTTCTTCCAGCGGCATCCCCTTGAGCGCGATTGCCGTCATCGCCTGCCGTTGGAGATCTGTGAGTTCCTCTTGGATCAGGTTTTCCAGCAGGGCTCCCAAGCTCTGCTGAGTGATCTGGCGCTCGGGGGTGAGTTCCGAGGAGGGCATCCAGGACAGCGGAGAGGCCCCCGAACTGTCGTCTTGAGACGTGTCATCCGGGACAAGGTCTTGCAGTGAGATGTTCTCCCAACGTTTGCGGCGCAACTCCGAAAACGCTACGCGGACCGCAATCTTCTGAGCCCACGTGATGAACTTGCTCTCACCGCGAAATGTGCCCAGATTATCGAGAACTCTGACCAATGCGTCTTGCA
>CAZEXX010000142.1:1217-9856 GCA_964516885.1 uncultured Anaerolineales bacterium
AATCCTCAAGATCGGATTCCGTTACGTGGTACCGTTGCTTCAATGCATACCGCAGGCCACGCAGAAGTGTCTCCCGAAGAGCAGCTAACACCCCAGAATCAGGGACACCCCCCAAGGCGTGCATCCACTCTTCGTTGGTTCTATCTTCCATCATAGTCAGTTTTCCAATCCATTGCACCCGATCTAGGTGATATGCAGCTACTGGATTATAGAGGTTGGCGAGCCAGATGTCAAAATCGGAAGAGACGCTACAGAGTCGCCCCGCCCGTAGGGCCGTCGCATTTGACTACAAAGACGTGTCAGCTGTCATCCCGAACGGATCAAGAGCACAGCCGGCTTTCCAAATGGCCAAGGTGAGGGATCTTGTCTCACAAGGGCGTGCGTGTTTGAGGCACAAGATTCCTCGTCTTGGCTTTCTGTTGTGCAGAAGGCCCGCAGGACCCACTCGAAATAACTGATCCGCTGCGTATTCCGAGCAAATGCGATTGCCCTACCTCGCCAGCCTTGACAGGTTCCTCGTTATGTGCTATAATACGTGCTAGATGAAATGCTAGACTATCTAGGAGAGAGAACTGCTATGCAGCTGGGAACACGGAAGGTGCGTTCCGCCGGGCGTACTAGCGGCAGCATCGAGATCACTCTGCCGGTGGAAGTACAGGCTCTGACTGGCATCGAGTGCGAGATCGTTCTGCAGGATGGGGCGCAGCCGCAGATCATTCTGCATCCTGACCTTTCTGTTGCCCAGGCGCTCTTTGTCGAGTTGTGGGGGATGCTACGTCAAGGGCTAGGTGGAGGGGACGACATTGGCGACTTTGTCCTAAGTGACTTTAGCGTGTCCTTCCTCCCCCCTCGCCACTGGCACCAGCGCCCACCTCTCTCCTACAGTGACGCTCTGATCCTTCAGGGATACATCGAGCAGGAAGCTCTCTCGGCACGCATCCAGAAAAGTGCCGCCCTGCTCAATCTGATCACCTTCTTGGCCATCAACGCCGGCTACCGCCTGGCCTTGGCAGGGCAAATGGCCATCGCTTTCGGCGACGCGTTGGGCTTCCTGGTAACCGGGGCGAGCGGTGGCCATGGTACTGACTTTGAGCGGGACGCCGCCCTGGTTGCCTACGGCGCTGGGCAGCGATCGGTTGCGGGCCAAATCGCGGCCCTCTCTATTGATGGCGATTGGAGCGCAGCCCAAGAGGGCCTGTGGCAGGTCTATCAGCTGTTCACCAATTGGCAAGTGAACCCGGATGAATACCAGTCGGCGCGGGAGCGATGGTGGCGACGCGTGCCTACGGTGGAAGTGGGCATGACGCTCTCGACGGTAGAGGCCTACCTGCGGCACACGGAGGCCTTGGAATAGCAATATATACGTTAGCAGTGGAGTCAAGCCGATGGCCGCCGCGTAGTACGAGTAGGACGAAATGAGGAAAGCGTCCACCCTGGCGACCATCACCTTGGTTCTGCTGGCCGGCAGCTCGATGTCGGCCAGCAGAACCAACCCTTATCGACACACAACAGAGATCTACGGTCTATCAGTATTGGTGTGAGGAGTAAGCAATATGACTGAGCGGAAGACAGAAAGCGAAGGAGGCACCCACGTTGATTCTGGCCTCGGTGGCCTGTTCAAGGGGATCGGCAGCTTTATGGAACTGCTGTCGGGGATGATCGAAGAGGGGGAATCGGAAATCAACCGCCACGGTGAGTTCAAGGTCCGGGGCCTCGATCAGGCGCGCGGGGTCTACGGTTTCAGCGTGCGCACGGGGTTGGGCGGCGCACCCACCGTCGAGCATTTTGGCAACATCCGCGACACCGACAAAGGGCCGGTGGTGGCAGAGGAGCGGGAGCCCCTGGTAGACGTCTTTGACGAAGGTGATCTGATCCTGATTGTAGCCGAACTGCCCGGAGTGGACGAGTCTGACATCCAGATCGATATCCAGGACGACATCGTAGATCTGTCCACGAAGGGGGAGGGAAGATTTGTGAAAGAGATCCTGCTCCCCTCACTGGTCGACGCCGACTCGATGGAAAGCACCTACCGCAACGGGATACTCGAGATCCGGCTGCGCAAGGTGTAGTAGGGACAAGGAGTCTGGGTATGGCAACAGAAGATAAAGACGAAAAGGACGAAGGAATCAGTATAGACCTGGGGCTGGGTGAGATGTTCAATGGGCTGGGCAACCTGGTCGAGTTGGCGGCGAACCTGGCGGACAAGGTGGACCTATCTGAACTCGATGCGGAGAAGCTTGCCGAGCTACGGCGCGCCAGCCAGACGCGGGTCGGCGGGATTCCGAGGGGTGTCTACGGCGTCTCGGTACGCCGAGGAGTGGGCGGCCGCGCCCCCCAGGTGCGACCCTTCGGCAACATCCATCGCACCGAGAAGGGGCCGGTCGTCGACCAGGTGCGGGAGCCACTGGTGGACGTCTTTGACGAGGGTGACGTGCTGCTGGTCATCGCCGAGTTGCCCGGCGTGGGGGAGAAAGACGTCCAGATCGAGGTTCACCATGACGTTCTCAAGCTCTCCACGGCGACCAAGGGCAGGAGATACGCCAAGGAGCTGCAACTCCCCTGCCCGATTGACGAGGGTACGGTAGAGTCCGCTTACAAGAACGGTGTCCTGGAGATCAGGCTGCGCAAGGCCCGTGGGACCGTAGACGGTACGAAAGGTACGTAGAAGGTACGTAATGAGGAGACTGTTCTATGTCCCTATCATCCACACCAGCGCGGATATGGGCAGCGTGGCTGCGCAAGTGGAGGAGAAGGGACGGGAAATGAGTGGCGACGAGGCATGGAACAGGCACAAACAAACGGTGGCTGGCTTCTGGGAAGCCATCGCCCGGTACTTACACACCCTTGACGTCAATGAGTATCAAGTCTACCAGGATGGCTTGGCCGCCGACGGACCGTTGGGTTTGCGCATTGTGGCGAGTGCTGCCAGCCGTGGTAGCCTCAACTACCAGCTGGTGGAGGGGCTGGTGGAGCGGGGCGCAAGAATCGTCAAGACAGAAGATACGGCCACCGTGCTCAAGGAGGTGGAGAGCATCAAGGCCATCGCCAACGCCCGGACGCTGGTCGCCAAGTCCTGGGCAGTTCTCAAGTACGAGTGGATGAAGAAGAAGCTCCTTGAGGAAAGGGACCGGCACATAACCCATACCATCAACAGCACGCTGGAGCGTGACGGCATCCTTTTCGTCGGTGCTTTCCACAACGTCATTCCCGGGCTGGACGAGGATATCGTGGTCGAAGAAGTCAGAACCAGGGAGAGAGTAGCCGAGTACCAGAGGAGTTTCTACCTCCGGCAGAAACAGGACCGCACGAAGGAGCTGGCCGCGTATTTGATGGCGGCCATCGAGTAGGCACAAAACACAAGGAAAGGGTTCAGGGTACTTTGAGCAACAACACTAAAGTGAACGTGATCGGCCTTCGCGTGGCCGAAGCCCGGACCAAAGACGTCGGACGGGGCATCGCCCGCCTCGATCCGCAGGACATCGAGCGGCTAGGGGCCACCATCAGCGACATCGTCGAGATCCAGGGCGAGCGGACCACGGCGGCCAAGCTGATGCCCGCCTACCACGCCGACCGGGGCAAAGGGATCGTGCAGATTGACGGCATCGTCCGCCAGAACGCCCAGGCGGGCCTCGGGGAGAAGGTCCGTCTGCGCAAGGTGGATTATCAGACAGCCCGTTCTGTCACCCTGGATCCGATGACGGCCACGCGGGCGCTGCCACGGGGTTCCGACAACCGCTACGTGGGCCGGCTGCTGGAGGGACTGGTGCTGACTCCCGGCGACCGGGCACGAGTCAATCTCTTTGGCACCCGGGTCGTGGACTTTGCCGTGACTGACTGCAAGCCTGCCGGTGTAGTTATCGTCGGTCGCAGTACAACCGTGCGCCTCAAGGGTGACGGAGCAGGGGAGGACCGTGCCCCTCAGGTCGCCTACGAGGACATCGGTGGCCTGAACCGCGAGGTCAAGCGGGTTCGGGAGATGATCGAGTTGCCGCTCAAGTACCCCGAGGTCTTTGACCGATTGGGGATTGATGCCCCCAAGGGTGTGCTGCTGCACGGCCCGCCGGGCTGCGGCAAGACCCTCATCGCCCGCGCCGTGGCCAACGAAACGGCAGCCTACTTCACCCACGTCAGCGGGCCGGAGGTGATTCACAAATACTATGGTGAATCCGAAGCAGCCCTGAGAGCCATCTTTGAAGAGGCCTCTCGCCACGCACCGGCCATCGTCTTCCTGGACGAGATCGACGCTATCGCCCCCAAGCGGCAGGAGGTGCAGGGCGAGGTGGAGAAGCGGGTGGTGGCCCAGTTGCTGGCCCTTATGGACGGGCTGAAAGACCGGGGTCAACTCATTGTCATCGGAGCGACAAACATCCCCAACGTTCTGGACCCGGCCCTGCGCCGCCCCGGCCGCTTCGACCGCGAGATCGCCATCAGCATCCCCGACAAGAACGGCCGCCTGGAGATCCTGCAGATCCACACCAGGGGCATGCCCCTGGCCGACGACGTGGACCTGGAAAAGCTGGCCCAGATCACCCATGGCTTCGTGGGAGCGGACCTGGAGGCACTGGGCCGCGAGGCGGCTATGATCACCCTGCGCCAGATCATGCCCGATATAGACTTTGCCGAGGCCAGCATTCCCTACGAGCGGCTCCTCGAGTTGGAGGTGACCCAGGACGCTTTCCTGGCCGCCCTCTCCGAGATCGAGCCCTCGGCCATCCGCGAGGTCTTTACCGAGATCCCCGACGTCAAGTGGGATGACGTGGGCGGCCTGGACGAGGTCAAACGCACCCTGCAAGAGACCATCGAGTGGCCGCTGAAGTACGAAGAGCTGTTCCAGCGAGCCGGGACCACTCCACCCAAGGGGATCCTCCTGACCGGCCCACCGGGCTGTGGGAAGACGATGCTAGCCAAGGCGGTGGCCTCGGAAAGCGAGACCAACTTTATCTCGGTCAAGGGACCGCAGTTGATGTCCAAGTATGTGGGCGAGAGTGAAAAGGGGGTTCGCGAGGTGTTCAAGAAGGCCCGCCAGGCCAGCCCCTGCATCGTCTTTTTCGACGAGTTGGATGCCCTGGCCCCGCAGCGGGGCTCCGGTGACAGCACCCACGTCAGCGAGCGGGTGGTCAGCCAGTTCCTGACCGAGATGGACGGCATTGAAGACCTGAAGGGAGTAGTGGTGCTGGGGGCCACCAACCGGCCAGACATCATTGACCCGGCGCTACTCAGGGCGGGCCGCTTTGATATAGTACTGGAACTACCCATCCCTGACCACGCCGCCCGGCTGGCCATCTTCCAGGTTCACACCCGGGGCAAACCCCTGTCACCCATCATAGACCTGGAAACCCTGGCCAGCCTGAGTGAGGGGCTTGTGGGAGCCGACATCGAGGGCATCTGCCGCCAGGCGGCGATGCTGGCCATCCGGGACTATCTGGAGCCGAATGGAGGACAGGAGTCAGACGAGCGGCCACTCGAGATCACCATGCGCCATTTCCGCGCTGCTTTGCCAACGGTGACCGATGCGCCTGAGGCGATCTGAGCGGAAAAGATCTGATCCAGGACTAGATGGCTACTTGCAGATCGGAGAAGTTGCGCCATAATAGGAGCTGACCGCCGAGATACGATAACTCTTTCAGCATGTGGGCGCAATCAGTGGGGTCAAGCCGATGGCCTCCGCGTGTTTGAGACGGACATCCACCCCGGCGGTCAAAAAGACTGGTCCAGTCCTACCTAGTCTCTTGAGTGCGGCGCTCCCTTCTGCCCGCTCCGCTCCTCAGCCGCCTGACAGCCACCAGGTATTGCTGCCACACCTCGTGACCTTCCTGGCGTTGAGCGGCATGGTCGGCCATCTCGCAACGGGTCTCGTCTCTCAAGGTCTCCACCTCCAGGCGAAGCGCCCGGAGCTCTGCCCGGCGGATAGCGCGCTCGTCTGCGAACCAGTCCTGCAAGTCCTCCACCTCCGCGTGGCGGGTCAGGCGATCGGCTTCGATCTGGAACAGCAGATCAAGGATGTACTCCCGATTGGCGGCCACCTGCGCGGCGTGCATCTGTTTCATCCGCTCCACCAGATCTGGCCGGCCGCACTTGGCCGCTGCCTGGGCAATGATCTGCATCTGTTTGCGCCTCAGCATCCGGTCGCCTCCCTTTCCGTTCTCTCAGAAATCCCCGATCTCGTCATAGATCTCGGCCTGGAGCAGGGCGGCCTGTTCCACGGCGGTAGCCGCCTCCTCGTTGGGCCAACTCCGCCCGATCCAGGCCGGGACAAAGGCACTGACGGGTACCGCCTCCTCCGGCGCGCTCACCTGCTCGCCCGGCGGGTGGTCTCGTCCCCCCGCATCTCGCCACCAGACCCGCTGCCCATCGGTGTAGTACTCGCCATCGCGCGTGTTGTAGAATGGGTTTCCTTGCTCCACCAGCCGGCCCACGATCTCCTTCCGCGCCTCCTTGGACAGAATGATTGCCATCGTTATGCCCCCTCTGGACCCGCTGTCTCTTGCTCACCTGATCGGGCTTCCTTGGCCAGCTCCGTCGCCTGCTCGATATGCCGTCCCAGCCTGACCGACTCGACGCTGACGCCGGTAAGATCCTCGAATTCCTCCGGCGTCAAGCGGGCCAATTGTTCAAAGGTCCACACCCCGCCGCGGTTCAGCCGGTACTGGATACCCTCCCCCACGTTCCGGATGCTCGTCAGATCATCCCGCTCTTCAGGTTCGGCGGGCACAGCCGATCCAGGTGGCGTGACTTCCGGGCCCGCCGGTTGTCCCCGGCGGGCAACAACTGCGGCCTCCCGATGGACGTCCTGCCCCTCTCGCTGCTTCGCCAGGTGTCGGGCCCGGTACCGGGCAGAAATGGCCTCGTAGTAGCGACGCTTCGCTTCATCCAGGGCAGCCCGGGTCTCGTACGTCTTGCCTTGCCACTGCCAGATCATCTTCCGCTTCCCTTCGCAACGAGTTCACAGCTCATGTCGAGTAGTAGAGGCCGTCCTCTTTCTGGCGAATGCGACGCGCCTGTGCCAGGTCCTGCAAGATCTGTTCCATCTCGGCGGGCGGGAGGCCAAAGATGACCTGGACGTCCAGCGGCCGCACACCAGGGAAGTTGTTGACATAGGCTGCGATCTGATCGGCCGCAGAAGCTGTCGGCGGTGAGGGCGCAGTCCGGATCTCGGGGGGCGGTGGTGGCGGTGCGGGCCGTGCCGCAGGAGGCGGTGGTGGCGGCGCTGGCCGTACGGCAGAAGCGGTTGGCACTGCAGCCTGCTTCCTCCGGTCCACCCTGCCTCGCCCGCCGCAGAGGGTGCAGGCCAGGTCGTGCTCGATGTCCGGTTGGCGGCCCGTCCCCTTGCATTGCGGGCAGGTTACCATGGACACCCTGACCGTGGTCACCCCCCGGCCCTTGCAGGTGGTACAACTCAGCCGCCGGCTGCGCGCCTGGCCCGTGCCGCCGCAGGCCGCGCAGCGCACGTAAGGGGCCGTCACGCGATTGTAGCCTTTGCCGCCGCAGACCGCACAGTTGGACTCGGGGCCCGGCAGACCAAAGGGGTCCTTGCCCGCCCCATGGCAGTAGGCGCATTTGACATCCAGCATCTCCCCTGGTTCGCCCACAGGATACCAGTCACGATTGCTAGCCATCCTCTCACCTCCATGTGAAACGTGATGGGTTGACGCCATGTGCGACGCATCACGCTTCATGTTTCTCGCCTGACGTGGGAATCTCAGCCCGCAGCCGGTCGCGTGAAGCGTATTCGGTCACGTGGCGGGGCTCCTCCAGCGGGAGCAGGCCCACGGATTCCGCATACTGTAGATAGATGTCAGCAGAAATGATAGCTGCTCTCTCTTCCAGGACCAGCAACTCGAGGGGGATGCCGAGCAGATCCAGCAATACAGCCCGGTGCTCGATGATGATCCCGCGCTCCAGAACCCGGTCCAGGACCTCGATCAGGCTGTACGAGGCAGTCGTTTTCTCCACAGCCATTTCCTCTATCCCCACTTCCCTTCGACAGCCTCCGTCCGGCCACTCTCAGGACAGACAGGACACCGCTCGGCTTTCCCTTCGATCACTGCGATCTTGGCTGCGAAGCTATAGGGTGGCCAGGGGCCGGTGAAGCGCACTTCCACGCCCTCTTCCTCCTGGATCTCTGCCAGCGCCTCCCCCAAGGCCTGCACCCGGTCCCTCCTTACCAGCAAGGACAAGTTCACTATCATCTGCCTATCCGAGTGCTTCTTGATCTTGTTCACGTGTGTATCCTCGGCGTATCCCCGTAGCCGTTGGTAGCAGCGCCGGTAATCCTCGTCAGCCTTGGTCCCCATCTCTTTCTTTACAGCCTCGGCGATCTTGTGCTGGTAGAAATAGGCCAGGCCCCTGGACTTGGTAGCCATCTCGGCAACCAGTTGCCCAATCTCCTCGTTCTCCTCGGTAATCCGCCGGGTGATGATTTCCGGGTCCCAAAGGATCTGCACTCCCAACTCGACCTTGTCGCTGAACTCATCCAGCTTGAGCTTGAACGTTGTGTACTGCTCCTCGAGCCATCGCTGCACCAGGTCGTCGGCGCCACTCTCACCGTCAGGCTTGATGATCACGTCGAAGCTCATGGGCAACACCGAGCCCGCCGCCTCCCAGATGGCATCCACCACATTGCCGTGCGTCGCCACCAT
>CAZEXX010000143.1:0-3748 GCA_964516885.1 uncultured Anaerolineales bacterium
CTCTATCTAGCGATGGAGGGGGACACCACCGGATGGGTTGCTGTCGGTATCAATCCGGAACGCGGTATGAAGGGCGCGAATTACCTGTTCGGCTACGTCGAGAACGGTGAAGCCAGACTGTGGGATGCTTACGGCACGGCCCCCACGGGTCCAAACCACCCGCCGGATGAGGAGCTGGGTGGAACGGATGACATCGTCACCTTCGCCGGTACCGAAGAGGACGGCATCACCCGATTTGAGATCCAGATCCCGCTCGACTCCGGGGATGACTATGACCAAGCCCTGGCACCGGGCCAGAGCTATCCCATCATCATCGCCATCGGTGATGCGGATGATTACAACGTAGTTCACAGAAGATACGATCGAGGCAATCTGACGCTGGCGCCGAGCCCCTGAACAACGCGCCGGCACTTGTTCAGGCGGATAACCCGGGTTACAATGCCATATCCAACACGTCCAACCTGCTAAGGAGGCTACAGATGGAATTGATTGATGTTCTGGCGCAAGCACTGAAGTTGGAGACCGATGGTCGAGAGTTCTACAACAAGATGAGCGAGTTGCTGGACGACGCGGACAGCAAGGCGTTGTTCAAGCAGCTGGCCGCCGACGAGGTCGATCACTACAACTACATCAAACGACAATACGATGCGCTTCAGGGCGGCAAGGGATGGGCGGCCATCTCCGAGATGGAGCTTGTCGCATCAGTCGACGCTGTCTCCCTCGTCTTCCCAGTCGGAGAAAACATCCCGAAATCGCTCGTGGACAACCCGACCGAGGAGGACGCCCTGTTATTCGGTCTGAAGATCGAGAACGACAGCTTCTCTCTCTACCAGAACAGCGCCAAGCAGGCGACCGACCCGGAGGCCAAGACGATGTTCACGCAGCTGGCCGCCGCCGAACAGCGGCACTTTGAAGTGCTGATGCAGCGGTATGAGTCCCGCTTCAGATACCCAAGGTAGACGCCCCTGCATCTAGCCGTCAATCTCCACCGCCTGGATTAACCTACAGAGCCCTCAATGTGAGGGCTCTGTCCGACACACAGCCAGTATGCAGAGCTTTCTCAAGCAGCAGACGTGGATACCTTACCGTTGCTCTTCTCGAACCAATAACGTGGGGCCGAGTGAGAGTGAGCACTGTGAGTAACGCAAGGTCTATCGATAGCCATGCCCGAACTACCGGAAGTTGAGACGATCGCGCGCAAACTGGCGGTTCAGGTCCAGGGTCGCACGATCACCGATGTGGACGTCTTGTGGCAGCGCACCGTGGACCGCCCCAGCGTGGCGGCGTTCGAGGATGCGCTGACCAACACATCTGTTGATCGCGTGTGGCGCCGCGGGAAGTTCCTGGTGATGGACCTGAACTCAGCCCAGTCACTGCTGGTTCATCTGCGCATGAGTGGGAGTTTCTCGATCAAGTCCACAGGGGCTGGCCGGCGCGCGGGAGAGGACGTCCATCGGCACGCACGGCTGAGGCTGGAGCTGGACAACGAGGATTGGCTCGTCTACGTGGACCCGCGAAAGTTCGGGCGCTTCTACCTGGTCGCCGATCCCCAGGAGCTTGTCGGGAAGCTGGGACCCGAGCCCTTGGACCCGGCTTTCACCGCTCAGACGCTGCACGCGGACCTGGCCAGACGGCGTGGCGAGATCAAACGTCTGCTGCTCAATCAGCACTTCATCGCCGGCCTCGGCAACATCTACGTCAGTGAGGCGTTGTGGCAGGCGGAGATTCATCCCCAGCGGTCCGCGGGCTCACTCTCTGAAGACGAGGCATACCGGCTGCATCACGCCATACGGGACGTGCTCGCGCAGGGCATCCGGAACGGTGGCACCAGTCTTGAGGATCGTCAATATGTCTACCCGGACGGCGGCACCGGTAGCCACCAGAACCATCTCAACGTCTACGACCGCGCAGGAGAGACGTGCCCACGCTGTGGGTACATGTTGGAGCGTATCGTGCAGGGACAGCGAAGCACCTATCTGTGTCCGGTCTGCCAGCCGGGCCCTGATAGATCATAATGTCGAATCACAATAGAGTAAGGAGATACCCGATGGAAACGATGAAACTGAAGGTCAACGGTATGAGCTGCATGATGTGCGTCAAGCACGTCACCCACGCACTACAGGGTGTGGACGGAGTCACCGACGTCGCAGTAAGCCTGGATGATGGCACAGCAACCGTGACCTTTGACCCGACCAAGGCCAACCAAGCGGCCTTCACCGACGCTGTGGCCGAAGCTGATTACGAAGTGGCGGGATTGGCGTAGGGAGAGGCCCTCACCCCGCGGGCTCAGAAGCCCGCCTCCCCTCTCCCCCACGTGTCAGCGAGAGGGCGCAACCAGGAATGGCCATTCTGGCCACCTCCCATTCCGTTTGCCAGGAACGGGAGATGATGAAGAGCACATAGGCAGACAGGCTTCTGGTTCCTTCCTCCTCTCCCACGTGTCAGCGAGAGGGTGCAACCAGGCATGATCATTCTGGCCCCCTCCCACTCCGTTTGCCAGGAACGGGAGATGAGGCAGACCGCGTAGGCAGACAGGCTTCTGGTTCCTTCCCCCTCTCCCATCCACCGCAGGCGGAATGGGAGAGGGGGAAGGCTAGGATGGGGGTGAGGGCTCCGCCTCACACAACAGCCCCGCCACCACCGCAGCACGCTCCGGCAGTGACGCGATCTCTATGTACTCGTGCTCGGCGTGTGCTCCATCGCCGGCGACGCCCAGCCCATCCAGCGTCGGGATGCCCAGCGCCGAGGTGAAATTGCCGTCGCTACCGCCACCAGAGGAGCCTTCCGCCAGGTCAAGGCCCATCTCCAACCCGACCCGCCGCGCGGTCTCGAACAGCGCCACCGTGCCGTCCGTCCGTTCCAGGGGCATCCGTTCGAAGCCCCCACTGACGACGACGTGCGTCTTGGGATTGAAGGGTTTCAGGCCCAGAATCATGGCCTCGATCCGCCGGGCTTCTTCTTGTGTCCACGCCCGGGTATCGACATCCGCCCAAGCGCGGGCCGCAACTACGTTGCTGCGAGACCCGCCCTCGATAACGCCCACGTTGACGGTGGTCCCCACCTCGTAGTCCGTGAACCCGTGCAAGCGCAGGATCTGGCGTGCCAGTTCCTCGACAGCGCTCACACCCTCCTGCGGCGCAGAGCCGGCGTGCGACGCCAGCCCGGTCACCTCCACCGCGAATGCCCCCACGCCTTTGCGGGCCGTCTTGAGCGCCCCACCCGGCACCGCGGGCTCCAACACCAGCACATAGGCTGCCTTCAAAGCTTCAGACTCGATCAAGGCCTGCGATGTATTGCTTCCGATTTCCTCATCGGCGTTGAGGACCAAGACGACGGGCCGCGGCAACACCAGGCCCACCTCCTGGATCGCCCGGATCGCGAACTCAGCGATCACCAGGCCTCCCTTCATATCGTAGACGCCGGGACCTGTCGCGCGCCCCTCGTCGACCGTGAAAGGCTTGCGCTCAAGCGTACCCAGAGGCCAGACGGTGTCAAAGTGCCCCAGAATCACCGCCGGGGGCCTGGCGTTGGCTTCGGCCGATGTGCTGGAGACCAAGACGCGCACGTGGTTGCCGCGCTCGACGTTCTTGACAATGCGCACCTCTGCACCAAGGTCGCGCCACCGCTGCGCGAGGACCTCTGCCAGCGCGTCGAGATGCACCTTGTCCGTGCTGGGTGACTCGTGATTGACCAGATCTTCGAGCGACGCGAGCATCTCCTCCTGATGTGCGTCCAGGTAACGACGTAA
>CAZEXX010000143.1:3848-9843 GCA_964516885.1 uncultured Anaerolineales bacterium
GCGCAATCTCCGCCAACGTCTGACCGGTCTCCGGATGGATATAGTAGGGCGCCACGTCGGCAAGGGGCACCCCCACGTGCGGGTATCTCAGAATAACCGGATCCGGGATGTGACGCGACGCCAAGTCCAGCACCTCGTGGTTGAAGAGCGCGATGTCCAGATCGATGGTCCGGGCCGCGTTCTTGTCCTCGGTGCGCACCCGGCCCAGAGACTGCTCTATCGGCTGCAGCACGCTGGACTTCAGAGCACTGACCGGCAACGATGTCTCGATCAAGACCGCCGCGTTGAGGAAATTCGCCTGGTCCACCGTGCCGACCGGCCTCGTCTCATAGACTGGGGACAGAGCCACTACCGTGACCGCATCGTGTGCGCGCAGCTGAGCGACCGCCGCCTGCAGGTTGGCCACAGGGTTGATATTCGAGCCCAACGTCACGAAAACGCGGTTGGGCAGCGCCGCCAGATCCTCACGGGTGCGTTCGATCTCAACGCCGACGGACCGCGCAAACCGCAGCGCCCCGGGTTTCTCCACAAGGACGCGAGCCGCCTCGACACGCGGATCCGCCAGACAGAGCGCAGCGACCTCCGCCGCCAGGCGCTCGACCAGGAAGAAGCTGGACGCCTCGACCATCCGGATCACGCGCTTAGTCAGCGTGCGATAGTTGACGGCGTCGCCGATGTCATCCGATCGACCTGCTGCCGAGGTGTCCGCAAAGAGCGTGATGTTGAGCAGAATATCCTGCCGCTTCTCGCGCTCCTCCTTGTTGATGCCCACAATTCCCCGCAGAAGTAGATCTTTGATGTGAATCTCGTCTCGCATACGCACAGCCTCCTAAAGATGCTCGCCGCCGGTCACATAGAGCAGCTCACCGGTCACGAAGTCCGAATCCACCAAATACAGCACGGCCTTCACAATCTCCACCGGAGACCCGGAGCGCGCTAGAGGCAGCTCCGCGGCCTTGCGCGCGACAAATGTCTCGTTTGCCCCCGGCGGCGGCAGGATCAGCCCCGGCGCAATCGCGTTGACCTGGATCTCGGGCGCCAGCGCCAGCGCCAAACTGTTCGTCATCCCCACCACCCCCACCTTGGTGAGGGTGTAGGCCATATGGTCCGGGCCGGGGCGTACTCCGCGCCAGTCGGCGATGTTGACGATGTGGCCACGCGTGCCGTGCGCTTTCACGTGACGGCCAAACGCCTGGCTGAGGAAGAAGGGCGCCTTCAGATTGATCGCAAAATGCCGGTCCCAGTTCTCCTCGGTCGTCGTATCCCACTCTCCGCGCTCGAAGATGGCCGCGCTGTTGACCAGGATGTCGAGATGCCCGAACCTGGCCAAGACCTCGTCGACCAGCCGGCCCATATCCGACGTCCGGCTGAAGTCCGCTTGAAACGCGGCAGCCCGGCATCCTGAGGCGGCTATCTCAGCGACCACAGCCTCGGCAGGACCTGCCGAGCTGTTGTACGTGATCGCCACATCAGCGCCTCGTTGCGCCAGCGCGACCGCGATCGCCTTGCCCAGCCGCACTGCGCCGCCGGTCACCAATGCGACTTTGTTCTTGAGTTGCATTGTCCACTCTCCTGACAAAGATGTCACCGACGAGAATACTCGCGCAAAGGCGCCAAGCCCGCAAAGGATTAGAGGAATAGAGAATCAGCGACTGGAGAAAGAAAGCACTGCCAACACCTGTTGTGCTGTGTCCTAACCCTATCCCTTGTCTCGGTTTCCTTTGCGTCCTTCGCGCCTTTGCATGAGGCGAATCCCTTTCGTCAGAGGCACTCAGGTTCGCTCTTACAGGAAACGGCCATAGCCCGGTCTGGTGGGTCGATCCAGTCAGGGCTATGGCCGCCTCTCATTCGACCGATGGTAAGCGCTAGAAACTCACTGCGTTGCGTCCGATGTGCTCAAAGAACTCGGAGCGGATCGCATGATCTGTCTTGAATTGACCGATCATCGCGCTGGTGGTCATCCGCGCGTTGGCCTTCTTCACACCGCGCATCGCAGCGCACATGTGCAGGCCCTCGATGACCACAGCCACACCCTGCGGATGCAACGTCTCCTGAAGGAAGTCGGCAATCTGCTGCGTCATACGCTCCTGCACCTGCAGCCGCCGCGCGAACATCTCGACAATGCGCGGGATCTTGCTCAGCCCGATGACCTTCCCATCGGGAATATAAGCCACGTGCGCCTTGCCCAGGAAAGGCAGCATATGATGCTCGCACATGCTGTAGTAGTCGATATCCCGCACCAGCACCATCTCATTGTACTGCACATTGAACACGGCACCGTTGATCAACCGCTCAGGATCGACATGGTATCCCGCGGTCAGCTCCTCGTACATCCGGGACACGCGCCCCGGGGTCTTGAGCAGCCCCTCACGCTCGGGATCCTCGCCGATCGCCTCCAGGATCATCCCCACCGCGCACTCGATCTCGTCACTGCACTCTGCCTGTGGCATGTCCAGAAGGTCATTCCTGAACACGTCATAGTAACTGGGCGTAATCTCCAACGTCTTGTTCATTTCCAACTCCCTTCATCGTCTGCGCTGGTTCTCCTGATCAGACGCCGCTGCACACAACTACCTTACGTCATCATCGACGAATTCCACCAGCTCATTAAACAGGTACCCAATGCAGAAGGTGAGGCCTAACGTGCCTCACCGCGCGTCACACCCAGCATGCACAGGATCGCCAGCAGGAAGAAGAATGGCGTGACGATGAAGATCAGATTGTAATCCCCACCGCCCCACTGGACGATATAGCCGTTGATCATAGGCCCGGCGACCGCCGCCAGCTGGGAGGCGATGTAGTAGAAGCCGGTGTAGGTCCCTACATCGGCGTCTGTATCCGCAGTGTCGAGAACCATCGGAAGTGAGTTGATATTCACGAGCGCCCATCCGGCCCCGCCGATGCCCAGGACGGCCCAGATCAGCCGAGCATCCTGAAGGAAGAAGTTGAAGAGCAGCAGCGAGCCGAAGATCGTCAACCCCGTGATGATCGTCCGGCGGCGGCCCAGACGCGCGGAGAGATAGCCCGCAGGCACGGCGAAGGCCAAGAACGCCAGAGAGGCGACGCCCATCAGCAGGGACGCCTGCCCCATCGACATGCCCAGCTCGCTGACGCCGTAGGAGGTCAGGAACGTCTCCACCGCGTTGTAGCCGACGAACCAGCAGAAGATCGCCCCCAGCAACAGGGCAAGGCTGCGGCGTGCGTCCGGCGAGACGTTCTTGATGGCACGCAACGCTCCAACGGCATCCGCCGCGCCTTCCTCATCAGCGGAGGATTCTGTCGCGGCCCCCTTCTTCTCCTTGACAAAGAAGAAGAGCATCGACACGGCAATCGCCATCACCAGGCCTCCGAAGACAAAGGGCACCACGCGGCCTACCCCATAGAGCAAGCCGCCGGCCAGTGTCGCGAGCAACGTACCGATGCCGCCCATCAGGTTGATAATACCGTTCGCCTGAGAGCGCAGCGGGCTTGGGGTCAGGTCCGGCATCAGCGCGATCACCGGCGTCCGGAACGCCGCCATCGCCGTCAGGAAGACGCCGATCGTGATCATGAAGAAGACCAACTGCGGCCCCAGCATCCCGGTCTGGCCACTCAGACCGGCGGGGATCGCGTTGACTGCAAATGGGACCAAGACAAACGCCGCGATGGAGATGGGCGCCAGCACCAGGATGAAAGGCATCCGGCGGCCGAGCTTTGTCCATATCCGATCGGACCACACGCCGATCGCCGGCAGCAGGAAGAAAGCGGCGATATTGTCCAACGTCATAATGACCCCGGTCAGCCCGGGATCGAAGCCGAACCCCACCTCACCCGGCGCATTGAAATTCGGATTGCCGGCCTGCAAGAAGATCGGGACATACGCATTGTAGAGGGTCCAGAGGACGCTGATGCCGAAAAATCCAAAGCCGATGAGCAACGTTCGTGGGGTGTTCAGTTTGAGCTTGGGTTGACTCTCCATAGCGGTGGCCTCGTTTCCTTTCGCGAGAGATGATATGGTGACACAGCCCTATTGTTACAGCATTCACGGGGGGTGCAAGCATCTCGCCTGGCGGCTGTGAGCAGCTCAACCGTCACTTGATGAGCACGTGCTCTATAGAACCCCCTGACAGAGCCGCGAGCCTACCACTTGCATCGACGCTATCGAAGTGGTGCAACACCACGTCGGTGTGACACGATCCTGGCCAACCTATCCTGTGCGGGATTCCCCACGTAGTCTGCGCTGGCGCCTCCAGAGGCTGGCCTGCGTCCCCAGGGTAGCTCCGGTGCTGAAGAACATCGCTGCCAGGCCGCCCATAACCAAGGTCGCATCACCCAGCGTAGAAAGCAGTTGGGTAAGGGCGTAGGAGACCGCCCAAAAGAGAAGATGGAGCACGGACCTGCGAGCCACCACAGTCTCACCCGCCGCCTCCAGCTTGGTGGTACGTCCCCAAGCGAGGCCGAAGCCTGCACCCAACACCAGCAAAGCCAGACCGGCGCAGCCTGGCGCAGCCCTGTTCAAGAAAAGCAGGTTGATGAGCAGCGTGAGTGGGGCCATTACCGCCGAGATGACGACAGAGGATGCCGTCAGACGCTGCGGTTTGCGCAGTTGGCGCGCAACACCCCAGAAGCCCAACAGTGTGACCGGTAAGGTGAGAAGCGAGAAGAGTCTTAGGATCATTGCCTTCCTCCGATGTATCCCGGGCGCGGCCTTTGCTTGATGAGAAAGCCCAGCGAAACCAACGAATTGGCCTACGTCAGCGACGCACCGCAATGGCGGCAGAACTTGGCCTCGCTATTCACGGTTTGGCCGCAAGCCGGGCAGGTCACGACCGTCTGGGTTGATCGCGCAACGTCCGGTGGGACTGGTTCGGGTGGCAAGAGGATGTCGGGGTTCTGTGCCATCCGAAACAGGATCTCGGCCAGTTCAACGTCATCTATCATATCTACACCGATGGCAGATTTGCCGTCGTTATTTTCACCGGGTTGTACCATCAGAATGGCAGCGCGTCCTCGGAGCAGTGTGAGCACACGTTCGCTCACGCTACCTGATCTACCCCAGCGCGTGACGTAGACGCACCCGAATGAGAGGATCGGGTATAGCGCATCCGCCAAGGCCTGCACGTCACGTGAGAAGGCATACCGACCGTCCGGCTGGGCCACGGCGAGGCGCGCTGTGGCCAGCTCCGCCAGCCCCACTGTGATGTCGGCTTGGTCTGGTGTCAACGGCAAGAAGGGCATCAGCATGGAGAAGAGCGTCACCGCCCAGGTAAGATCGCGTGCAGTGCGGCCCTCGACGATCATCTCCCAGATAGACGCCGGTGTAACAATGGCCGCCGGATCGGCCTCGCGGTCGAGCCGTGCGGATAGCAGGGAGTGGAGCCGCCAGTCAAGCGTCCCCAAGAGCGCGACGAAAGCTCCCGGCGACAGATCGGCACGCTTGGATGCGGGGGATTCGAGCCGACCGAGCATCAACTGGTCGCGCAGGCTGTCGGCGATGCTGACCGGGCTACAGCCAGGCTGGAACCGGTAACGCGCCTCGCCGGTGCTATCATCCACGTTGAGAAAAACCAGGCTCCCCGGTCCGAGGATTGCATCCGGCTGGGCCGGACGCCCCACGTAGGCGGCAGTGGACAACAGCGTATCCGGTGTTCCGAGAACCATCTCGATACAGACGGTCGGTTGGGCTACAGCCTGGAGCGCCGCGGTCGCAGTCGTTGTCATCTGTCCCCTGGCATCCATCCAACCCATACCAACCAGAACATCGCGGTCGGTGGGCGTGATACGGGGCTCTCCCGACTGCACAATCGCAAGCGGCGAATGGTCTGCCGGCGCTAGCCCAAGCGCACCCAGAAGCGCGCTGAGCTGGCGCGCGCTCACACCGGCAGTGAGCGGGGAATGGGTAGCAGTCGTCGCAACAGCCGCCTGGGTTTTCAAGCTTGGGTCCACGGGTGATGGGGTCATCGTGTATTGCTTCAGACGGAAATGGAGTTTTACCTCCTACGAGATAGTATAGAGG
>CAZEXX010000144.1:0-9762 GCA_964516885.1 uncultured Anaerolineales bacterium
TCCACATCTCTCTCATGGGAGTTCCGCCCACCCTCTCCCCCCCCGGGGGAGAGTTGGAGAGGGGTCTCCCACCACTCGCAGATCATCTCAACCGCCAAACCGGCCAGCAGACAGACCGGCAGGAGCGCACGTCCCACCAGCCGCCACGGGAACTGCACGAAGGAGAGGAGCGGCACCGCCTCCCACAGCCACACGGAGCCGGGCGTCGCCATCCATAGGTAGCCCGTTGCGAAGACCAGGAAGAGTCCGGCGAGCCATCGCCGCTCTCGCCCCCTCCCGCGCGCCAGGCCAATGACCACTCCTACCACGGCCAGCCCGGCCTGCACCACCCCGAGGCTGATCCGCATGGGCGGATTCAGGTAGTCGGGATCGTACGGTTCAGGCAGCGAGAAGAGCATCTCCCGCCACGTCAAGAAGTTGTAGTGGAAATCATTGTTGCGGGTCGAGCGCGATAGGTGCAACTGCACCATATCCTGCTCGGTCAGCGCCGGCAGCCAGAACCACGCGGTCAACAGAACCGCGATGCCAACGGCCAGGAATGCGTAGGGCCAAGCCTTGCGGTCCCGGTGAAGCCCCGCCAACAGGAGCACATAGGCACCCAGGAATGGCGCCAGCATCAGCGAGGAGATGTTATGACTGAGGAAGAGCGCGACCAGCAGCAGCGTCGTGACGAGAAAACTCCGCCGTGACTTGCTGAGGATCAGCCGCCGCATGGAGACGAACAGCCACGGCAGCATCGCCAACCCAATGGATTCGGGCAGATTGCCCCGGCGCAGCACATCCAGAAGCAGATACGGCGCCAGCCCGTAACCCACCGCGGCCACCCACCCGGCGCGCTCGCCGAACAGATCCCGCGCCAGGACATAGGCCCCCCACGCAGCCGCAATCAGGCTCCCCGCATAGAGTCCCCCCAAAACCAGCGGCAGGGGGGTCCCTATCGCGAAGACTGCCTCTGCCACCAGATAGGGCAGCGGCTCCCGATAGTTGAAGAAGGGATAGCCATACCCCAGGGCCAGGTTTGGCACCCAGCGGGAGAAGAGCCAGCCAAACCGCAGCATCTCCCGCATCGCCACGATACGGTAGCTGTGGAAGATGTTGTCGTGGGTGCATGGCAATGCATCGCCCTGAAGCAGCAACATCAATACCGGCAGCAAGAACGCTGCCAGTACGAGGGGCACTACAAACGATTTGAGATCAAACCGTCCCATAGAACTGCCGCATCAGTGTGCAGGGCTCAACTGGCTCAGGGATCTTGGCGAGAGGCCGCGTAGACGTGGGCGAGACGTTGAGCAACGGTGAACCAGGTCAGAACCGCCATCACCACCAGGTCCGGCAGCAACCACGGCGTCAACATGCCGAGGCCCAGCAAGGCCACGCGCGGGGGTCGGGTCAACAGCCCTACTTTGCACGCATATCCCACGCCCTCGGCGCGCGCACGAGTATAGCTGACCATCACCGAGCCCAGCAAGATCAGTCCCAGCAGCTCAGCCATCAGCAGCTGCCCCTGCCCCATCGCCCACCAGAGCAGGCCCAGCAGGACAACCCCCTCCGAAAGACGGTCCAGCGACGAATCGAGGAACGCGCCGAAACGGCTCTGCTTCCCGCTTGTCCGCGCCAGCGCACCATCGAAACCATCGATGCCTGACGCCAACAGCATGAGTATGCCGGCACCAACCACCCGGCCCGACGCCGCGATCAGCCCTGCCACTAAGTTCAGCACGAAGCCGGCGATCGTAAGAGTGTTGGGATGCATATTCAGGCGAGCCAGACCCTCAGCCACGGGCTGCGTGATGACCGCCGCGCGCGCCCGAAGCCAGTCGTCGACCGTCTGTACATCCGCTTGATTGGAGTCCACCTTGTTCTTTAGCACAGATCTATCCTAGTCCATTGGAGCCAAGAGTCAACCGGGAGAACATTTCATCTTTGGGGCAAGAGACAGATGGGAATCTGCACAACCCCAGGGCCTCTAGCAGTTTTGGGCCGAGTGCGCTCACAATATGGACCATCGACAGCCCCAAAACTGCCAAGGTGGATTTCAGAACGGGCAATACGCGATTGCCTTGATCCAGCGAAGCACTTCCAGCGGAAGTCGCCCCGTTCTGAAATGCACCCGTCAACCCGGCCTCTTGAAGTTGGGCTCCTTTTGCACTACAATCGACGGCGGAGGACTCATGACGATAAGGCTCCTATCCGAGGACGTCGCATCCCGTATTGCTGCCGGCGAAGTTGTCGAACGGCCGGCTTCCGTTGTCAAGGAATTGGTGGAGAACAGCCTGGACGCCGGAGCCACGCGCGTGGATGTGGAAACGAGCAAGGGCGGCACGGCCCTGATCCGCGTCCGCGACAACGGCAGCGGCATCCCCAGCCACGAGGTCGAACTCGCCTTCAAACGCCACGCGACCAGCAAGCTGGAGGTTGCGACCGATCTGGAGCACATCGCCACCCTCGGATTCCGCGGCGAAGCGCTCTCCAGCGTGGCCTCGGTGAGCCGCATGACGTGCATCACGCACCACGCCTCGGAAGCCACCGGCACCCAGCTACGGTTGGAGGGCGGCACCATGGTCCACCGCAGCGCCACAGGGCGCCCGCCGGGCACCGAGCTGATCGTCGAGGATCTCTTCTACAATGTCCCGGCGCGGCGCAAGTTCCTGAAAGCGGAGCGCACGGAGCGCCGGCATATCGACGCTTTTATGACGCGCTACGCCATCGCCTACCCCGACACAGCCTTCACCGTCGTCCACGACGGGCGCCAGACAGTTAACACGCCCGGTACCGGCGACGCCCGTGAGGTGCTGCTCAGCGTCTACGGGCCTGACCTCGGCGGTAGCCTGCTGGAGATCCCCGCTGACCTCACACTGGATCTTGAGATCCAGGTCCGCGGCTTCGTCGGCCCCACCACCGTGCATCGCGCAAACCGCGGCTATATGACGCTCTTTATCAACGGACGCTGGATCGAGGACTTGCGGCTCTCGTACGCCATCATCCAGGCCTATCACACCTTGCTGCCCGTCAAGCGCTACCCCATCGCCTTCGTGATGGTGGAGATGCCGCCGGAGGACGTCGACGTCAACGTCCATCCCACCAAGGCCGAGGTGCGGTTCCGCGATGGCGACAGCGTCTTCCGCGCTATCCAACGCACTGTGCGGGCCACGGTCGTGACCCACGCACCCGCCACGGCCACTTGGTCAATAGATCAGGCCGGTTCACCGACCGCCACGGCCGACACTCAAGTGCCGGCCTCCGCAACCAGCTCAGTGGCACAGCAGAACCGAGCTCGGCTGGCAGCCCTGCGCCCCTCTCAGTCGCACATCCACTTCCCGCCGGCCCAGTCCGGACCGACCAACGTCGGTGCACAGGTCACGGGGAGCGTCACACCGGCTGATGCCGGCCCGGCCTGGACAATCTCCGCCCCTGGTGCCGGCACCACGGTGCCGGATGCCATCCCGGTGCAGCCGGCCCGCGCGCAGAGCCGCCAACAACTGCCACCACTGCGCATTGTCGGCCAGGTCGCCACGATGTTCATCGTTGCCGAAGGGCCGGAGGGCCTCTATCTCATCGACCAGCACGCCGCGCACGAGCGCGTGCTCTACGAACAGATGCTGTCCAACGCGACGACCGGACAGGTCCCCAGCCAGCCGCTCTTGGAGCCGCAGGTCGTCTCCCTGCCGGCGGACGAAGCCGACCGGCTGGAGGAAGTGCTGCCGGCGCTCCACAAGCTAGGACTGGAAGCAGAGACCTTTGGCACAAACACCTTCCTGGTCCGCGCAGTTCCTGCGCAACTCAAGCATATCGCACCCGCCGATCTGTTGGCAGACGTCGCGGCAGCCGCCGGGGAGTCCTCCCCTATCCGCGCTGAACTTGAGGAAATCGTCATCCGCCACATCTGCAAACGAGCCGCCGTCAAAGCCGGTCAGGTGCTCTCCACCGAAGAGATGACCCGGCTGATTCACGATCTGGAGGCAACGCAGAATCCGCGCACGTGCCCGCACGGGCGCCCCACCGTGGTCCAGATCTCTACGGAGACGTTGGCACGCCAGTTCGGGCGCGGGGGCGTCGCCTAGCGAAGAGAGTGTTTTGCGGGGCGGTCTCCGACTTGGTGGATAGCAGCCTTGATCCGGAGGAAGAACGTCGCACTTGAGGCCCTCAACACACGCTGCCCAGTCTCCAGCGACACGATAGCCCACCGCATCCAGCAGATCGAGGCAGAACTACCCGCCGCTACTGATCATCACATGTCACCACAGGCATGGACCGACGATCAAGAGCGGGATCAGCAGCGCGGCCAGGCCGAACAGAATCCCCACAGAGCTGTAGCTGAAGAAGTCCCTCCACGTGAACCCCGTCTTCTTGTCGTTCGCCCGCGGCTGAACACGCGCGCCACAGGCGTCACACCGCTCCGTGCTGTCGGCCACAATAGTACCGCACTGGGACAGAAGTCAGGCATAGGACCTCCCCTTCTTCACCAAGCCAGCGCCACGTCGTGACGGGCCACAGCGCCGGTCAGCGAACAAGCTTTCTCAGCGGCGGATCATCGCCAATCCGGCAGCGCGTCCAGGCGTCTCCTCGGAGGCTGCAGCGCCGGCGACCATATCCGAATCCGCCGTGATATAGGCAAAGGATAGGTTCGGCGTGTTGTGCGCCAGGCCCACGTTGCCGTCGCGGTCAATCAGGATCACACCACCATAGCCCCGCACGCGATCCCAGAGCCGCTGGATCACCGCGTCAGCCGCTTCCTGCGCGCTGCACTCATCCGCCATGAAGTCCACCGCCGTCTTGCTCGTCACAATACGCATCAGCGACTCACCGGACCCCGTTGCCGCCGCGGCGCCGCTCAGATCATCGGCATAGGCGCCGCAGCCCACCAGCGGCGAGTCCCCCACACGGCCCGGCCACTTGTTGGGCGTGCCGCCGGTCGAGGTCGCCACCGCCAGGTGTCCCTCGGCGTCCATCGCCACGGCACCCACCGTGTCGCCCATCTGCTGCCGCGCGTCCGTGCTCACGCCCTCAGCCTCACCCGGCAAGAAGACCGGAGGCGCCCAGCCACCCGGGTCCGGCTGGCCCATCAGCTCTACGGGATCGCAGAACGCCACACCATAGGACGCGGCCAGTTCCTCGGCCCCCCGCCCCACCACAAAGCTGTGCTCGCAGCGCTCCATCACCATCCGTGCGAGGCTGATAGGATGCCGGATACGCTCAACGGCAGCCACTGCTCCGAACGAGAGCGATCGACCGTCCATCAAAATCGCGTCCAACTGCACCCGTCCGTCCCTCGTCAGCAGGCTGCCACGCCCGGCGTCGTACGATGGGTCATCCTCCAGAACACGCACCGCCGCCTCAACAGCATCCACAGCAGATCCTCCGGCACGGAGAATATCCCATCCGGCGGATGCTGCCCGGCGACACCCATCGACAAATGCATCGACCTCGTGCTCGGCGATATACCACGCGCCCCCGTGTACGACAATGACCGGATGATTCACAGATGCCTCCAGGATAAGGTTCGTTTGCCCAGTAGAGTTCTAATGGTTTGCGCCATCCCCTCTGCAAGGGCGGTCGCCAACCTAGTGGATATTATAGCCCATCTGCTTGCAGAGCATACGCATCTCAGCCTGCAGGCACAGTTACCGTCATCCCGAGCTCAGTCGAGGGATCTCTCCCCCCTCAATCGCACACGCCGCCCCGAGACCCCAGATACCTCGGCTGTCACGCTCTCCCCCTGTGGGTGTCCGGGTGACCCGCTCGGGATGACGGCAAGTGCTGACACGTTCGGATAGCAGCTCTTGCCCAGGCGTTGACCAGATGCGTACGACCTGCATCTGCTTGCCTTCTGCCCGCCCGATGGCAGAATGGAGGTGTCACCGGCATAGTTCGTGGGCGCGCAAGCGCAGCCGCTGCCGATCCACTGATTGTACAGACGTGCCGGTACCGCCGCTTGCGGCGCGACGTCTTCCGTACTCGCTAGATCGCGTCAAAACTGTGCATCATCCATACTCGACAGGAAGGACAATTCACAGCGACAACATGAGCAACAGGCACGCCGCTGCCCATTGGGCCATCATCACAATACTCCTGGTCGCCGCCGTTCTGCGCTTGGGCGCCTTCCAGGAGACCCTAATCGGTGCCGACCAGGCCTCGATCCTGGCTGCCGCTGCCGACATCGCCGACCTGCGCGACTTCCCAGGGGTGGGCATCAAATCCTCCGTGGGTGTGATGCAGACCGCGACCATCGCCTATCTCGCCGCGATCCCGCTGCTGTTGGTGCGCCGCGTCATCGCGGTCAAGTGGTTCTTCTCCGTGCTGGACATCCTGGCCATCGCATATCTGGCCAAGGCCGTGCGGCGGACCCTCGGCACCCGCGCTTCCCTGATCGCGGCTTTGCTCTATGCAACCAACCCCTGGGTAGTCGAGTTCAACCGCTGGATCTGGTACCAGACGCTGATCCCCACCTTCGCCACCTTCGCCTTCGCCGCGCTCCTGCTGATGCTGGGCCCGGCCTCCAGGCTACTGGCGAGCACCGGCACACCGGCGTTCGCTAGGGTGCAGGCGCGCACCAGGGAGCACGCCGTCGCGGTGCCTATCGCCCTGGCCAGCGCGACCCTCATGGGCCTCGTGCACCTCGCAGCGGTCCCGTGGGCCGCCGTGCTAGGGACCGTGACCCTTATCATCACCCTGCGACGCAAGTGGTGGCGCAGCGGCCTGCTCGGCATGGTCCTCTGCCTGCTCATCACCGCCCCCTATCTGGTCTTCCTCGTGCGCAGCGACTTCGCCGATGTCAGCATCATGCTCAACGGCGAGGCCCCAGCCACGCCAGCGGCAACGTGGAACACCTCCTCCTACCGGCTCACGCTGGAGCTACTCACAGGGCAGCAAGTCCTGACAACGCCCCGCAACGCACTCTGGGCCGAGTCGGTGTTTTGGTTGGACGCGTTCACTATAGTCCTGCCCGTCGTCTTGTCGGTTGCCATCGTCTGGGCGATCCTCCGCCTGACGACGCTGCGGCTTCAGCGGACACTCAAGACACAGACCGGACTGGCCCTGGCGCTCGCGTGGTCCTTGCTGGCACCCACGATCTTCGTGCGCAGCGACATCCATCTCCAGCACTTCTACCTGCTCTTCGTCTTCCCCGCGCCGTTTGTACTCATTGGCGCCGGCATCGAAGCATGGCTGGGACCCTGCGGCACGGTCTCGCGCCGTGGCACGACATCACGCCACAGCGCGAGACCGCGCCTCAACTGGAGACGCACCGGGGCTCTGATCGCCGTCACTGCTCTGCTCCTGCTCTCTACTTGGTGGACCCACCTCTGGCTCGTGCGCATCGGTTACGAGCAACAGGGGCAACTCCGCGCCCCCACCCGCGCGTGGCTGATGGACGCCGCCGCGGACACTATCGGGGAGTACCTTGAGGTGCATCCCGACGGTGAGGTCATTATCCTCACCCATTTCAATGCCGGCGGGCTCTCCCCCTTCGACTGGATTCGCAACTTTCTCAACACCGACCGTGTGCGCGCGGTGCCCAATGAGGGAGGCCTGATCATCCCTTCCGCGGAGACCTGCTATATGTTGGCCGATCGCGCCGATCCGCAGAGTCTGGCGCCTCTCGGCGACCGCGCCGTGCCCCAGCCGGGGATGACCATCCCGGCCTCGCCACCATGGACCTTCACCTGTGTGGGGCCGCGCATGGAAACACCGCCGGCCCAGGCGACGTGGGAGAACGGCCTCAGCCTTCTCTCAGCCGACATCGATGGGGAGTTGGCTGCCGGAGGGCGGCTCGATCTGGTGCTCACGTGGCATTACACCGCCGCCACCCGCGAGGAGTATCACCTCTTCAACCACCTGATGCGCGACGGAGAGCTGGTGGCACAGGTCGACGGCGAGGGGATCCCCAACCGCTACTGGAGGGACGACGACATCCTCATCACCTACTTCACGCTGCATTTGCCCGCAGAGCTGCCGTCAGGGGAGTACGTCCTGCGTGTTGGGTCCTACACGTGGCCCGGCATCGTGCGCACGACGCTGGTCGACGGCACAGACGCGTATGATATTGGACGGTGGCGCCACCTCACCCCCTGACCCCGTCTCCACCCAGTGGGAAGGGGAAGCAGCGAAACCCTCTGCTGCGGCCGGTACCTCACCGTGCCGCGCCCCTAGACCCGTCCCCGTGGGAGTGGAACGGGGAAGCTCTGCTGCGGCCGGTGTCCCGTCGAGGCGCTCCGCATCCCAACCCACACCGTGAGCCCGACCAGCACACCGACGTGCATCTGCACGTTATTCACCAGCAGGTTATCCACCAGGCTGTGGACCGCCAGGTGCGTCCACGCCGCAGCCAGGCCGATGGCCAGGCCACGTTCCCAGCCGTACAAGCGCCGGGAAGCCACAACAAGCACGACGAACTGCGTTCCAAGCCACACGAGGTAGGCCAGAAGCCCCACCGTCCCCACCTCGGCCAACAGGTTGAGATAGAAGTTGTGGGCGTGGCCCAGCGCCAAGGGCCAGTTGATCAGCCGGTGCGCCTCATAAGCAGCCTCGTAGCAGCCCAGACCGACCCCGCGCCAGAAGCGGCTGCGCCACATGCTGAGCGCTGCCTGCCAGTGGGCCATACGCTCCACGACAGAGAAGCTCTCATCAGTGATACCGGCGCCGCGCACATCCTCGATCCGGACGTAGCTCAGGAACCCGGTCAGCCGGCCCACAATGGAGGCGGGCAGCAGGCCAGTGGTAGTGAGCCCGGCGCCCAGCGCCACCACAGCGACCACCAACAGGAGCCCCCACCAGTTGTGTCGAGGGAGCAGCACCACCAGCACCATCATCGCGGCGCCAAAGCCCATCCACCCGCCGCGGGACCACGAGGCCACCAATCCCGTCACGATGAGCCCGGCCGGTACCGCGATCGCAGCAAGTTGCATCAAGGCCCTGCGCCGACGCGCGCCCGACTGCCAGGTGTCAACAAAGGTCCCGGCCGCCAGCCCCACCAGAACGGCCCCGACCAGCCCCAGGAGCCCCGCATAGGGATTGGGCTGCTGGAAGGTACCATACGCACGGTAGAACCGCTCGTTGATCGCAAAGGCCTCCACGCCGTCGCCGCGCAGCCCGAACTGCCATACGCCGATCAGCGCCTGCGAGAGCCCGGCAGCGGCCAAGATCGCCACAACAATCAGCACCCGACGGTTCGCTCGCGGATCACTGGACGCTGTTGAGGAACTCTCCAGGCCCAAATGCCCTGGCGACCCGCTCCCGCGCTCTGGGCGGATCACAATCCGCCCATCCCCCGCACGCAGAACCCCGTCCAGCACCATCATCGCCACCAGCAGCACTTGGAGCCACTTGATGAACTCCAGGGCGCCGGTCCAGAGGTCCACGGGATCCCAGAGAGAGACGAGGGCCACAAAAAGGAAGCACACGAAGGGCAGCAACAGCGGAGGCAGCCGCAACCGGAGGTCGCGGGACAACAATCCACGCACAATCCACGCGCCCAGGGCGAGCGCCAGGACCATCTGACCGACGTGAGGGGCGATGCCGGGCCTGGCGATCTCCAACCAGGCCCGCAGAGGACCCACCAGGAGTGCCACGCCGATGCCCAGCAGCGGCTCGGCGAAACTGATCACGACGACGGCTGCGGCCCCAGCCACCAACAGGATGCTGGCGACCGGAAGCCCGGCAATCACCAGTCCGAAAACAAGACCCAACGTGCCCAAGCCTATGGGCAGTCCGTAGGCACGGATGCGGTCAGTCAACGCTTGCATAGATCAGACTCATAGGTCTCTC
>CAZEXX010000145.1:0-9722 GCA_964516885.1 uncultured Anaerolineales bacterium
GCCGTGCCGCGGCGCGGTGCCGCGCAGAGACCTTGCACAGCGTCTCTGGCAGGGCTCGCGGGCCACAGGGCCGGTTCGGCCATCGTGGACTCGTCGATGGTGACGGACAGCTCCTCACGGCGATGAACGATGCCGTCATTGGTCCCAAGGCTCTTGAGGTTGATCTCGGATTGGTCCCCACTGCGCCGCAGCCGGCACGCATAGCCTGCCGCCATCAGATCCTGGGAAGGGGTGTCAAGATAGGTGTCGGTGATCCGGCGAACTTCAACATCTGCGATGGGAAAGCCGGCGAGCTGTGAGAGTGCAGCGAGTCTGGCCAACGTCTTTGGGTCCAGAACCGTGTATTTGGCTTCTATCTCCATCGGGTTATCCTTGGCTCTCGCTGTGTGATTTGACGACCGGGGTTACGGTGTGATTATACCACAGGCGACAGTCCCGTGGCGCACGGGGCTATGTTCGCTTACGGACGTGCGTGGGCACGCCGCGCAGGACGAAAACGCAGAGCGCTCTGCTATTGGGACCGCGGGCATCTTGCCCGCATCTTGGCGCACGTTATGACCAGTCTGCTCACGACAACCGCTGCGCACGTGACAGCTTCAGAGCAGAGCGGGCAAGATGTGGGATTCTGATGCACGCGGTCCACAGAGCCGCCGGTCTTGCTTCTCCGGGACAAGCGCTGTCCCAACGAACCCACAGGGTTCGCACAGTGGGGGCTGACACTGGCACACCCGTCATTGTGTCGAGCGTCTGGAGGAGGGGCACAGGGCCCAGCGAACATCGAACTATTCTTGAAGCAGTGTCAGGGCACACAGCCATGGAGGAGGAAAGATGAGTTTCTCTTGGGAGCATCCACCGCTCACGGGGGATCTGCCGGTTGATGTGACGCGGTTCCTGACCGACCAGGGGTGTCTAGCTACGATTGAACACAGCCGCGACGTGGCAGTGACCGCCGGACGGTTGGCGCTGCGCTTCAGTGCCGGCAAGGATACCGCCGCCCGTTTGCTGGCCGCCCAGAGTGCCGGCTGGCTCCACGATATCAGCGCCGTCATCCCGATGGCGGAGCGTGTGGACGCCGCCCGGCGCTGGGGCGTGGAGCTCCTCTCGGAGGAAGCCGGTGTGCCGATGATCGTGCACCAGAAGCTGTCGGCCTGGATGGCCGCACACTGTTTCGGCGTGACCGATGCCAAGGTCCTGTCCGCCATCCGCTGCCATACGACGCTCCGGCGCGATGCCGGTGTGCTGGACAAGATCGTCTTCGTGGCCGACAAGATCGCGTGGGATCAGCCGGGGACGCCGCCCTACATGGTGGCGTTGGAGGAGGCGCTGGCGGAGCCGGCCGACGCTGTCGCGTCGCTGGATGCCGGGGTCTGTGTCTACCTGGACTATCTATGGCAACAGCGAGAGAGCTTGGCGGTGGTGCATCCGTGGTTCGAGGCGGCCTATCGTCAGCTGTGTGAGGGGGCGGACGAGCTGGTCATATCATAGGTGTCGCCTATGAAGGTGCCGGGGGCAGACTGCGGAACCGGCCCTGGCCTCCATCGCCGGATTGATCGCCCGATGCTCACGTCAGTCCGATGACGCGAGCTGCACCCGATCACGAAGGTTCACAAGACAGACTGGCAATGCGGCTTGGGGCACCCGACAGTGGCGCTTCAGACCGCTTTTCCGTGTCCGAAAACCCGACTTATCGAGTGACGCCACCTAGCAGCGGGATCTATCCCGGTGCGACTCGAGCAGGCGTGGTGTGACCACGTTACCAAGCTAATCTCTCAAAATCCCTGATCGGTGTTGCTTGTTAGCACGTGGATGCAGTCCGCGTGCTTCGTCGGGGCTTAAGGTGCGTAACTGTTACGACGTTGGTTTCCTAATCTTCACCACCCGTGGCCATAGCCGCAGCCTCTTCGCTTTCGAGGATCAGTCGTGTGCGCGTGGTGCGGCGGGGCCGATCCGCCAGGCCGAGCGCGCGGAGTAGTTCATCCGGCCTTCCCGTGGCCCCGGGGCGCGCCGTGACGCGCATGCGGAGCCCCAGCCAGGGCGACGGGGTAGCGGGATCCAGGGTGAGCGATTTCACCAAGGTACGCAGGTCGTAGAACCTGCCCCGGTATTTCCTGCCCCGCTTTGGCATCACGATTTCATCCTTCTCCAGGAAGGCTGCTACGGTCTCTGCAAGCTCAGCCTCGCCAACTTGCTGCAGCCAGACACTGTATTCGGCTTCCTGCAGCAGTTCGGAGAGCGACTTGGCGTGGATGTCGACCGCGGTGACGTCGAGCACAACCAGATTCTGCGGCAGGACGCCTGCGATGGCATCGCTGAGTGCTTGTGACGTGCGGGGCTCGTCCAATGAAAGATCAAGCAGGTCAGCTCCGCAGCCGCAGCCAACCGGCAGCGGTGCAGCAAAGTGCATACGCGGGCGTGGGTTGAAACCCTGGCTGTACTTCAGCGGCACGCGCCCCCTGCGGAGCGTGCGTTCCCAGACCTTGCCCAACTCCAACACCGACAGATATGCGAGGGTGCGGGACGTGGCGAAGGTGACGCGGTGGCGTGCGCTCCCGGCGGATGGGGTTGGCATTACGTCAGGACTGGACATCGCCATTCCTCCGTCTGTAAATCCCGATAGTGCTGCAGGATGCCGCAGGCGTGGCACTCCTCGCGGCAGTCGGTCAGCAGTTCTCCAGACAGGCTGCGGCGATAGTCCCGCACGAGGAAGCGCTTCTCGACGCCGGTCTGCAGATGGTCCCACGGCAGGCGCTCGTCGGGCTGCCGGCGGCGATAGAGTTGGTGGTTCAACAGTGCCTGCGCCGATGGGAAGGCCGCGCGCAGTTCCTCGGAGGGGAGTTCGGCAATGGCCTGACTCCAGGCATCCGGATCGCACCACTCGTCCCAAGCGTCAAAGCGGGCGCCCAGCCGCCAGGCACGCTCGACTAGAGCACCGAGACGGCGGTCTCCGCGAGTCAGCAGCGCCTCCAGCTTCGTGACGGGGTAGGCGTTCCAGGAGAGCTTGAGCCCGCGACCGCGGATGCCCTGCTTGAGAATCTGCTGTCGTCGCTCGACGGTCTCTTCGTCGACCAGCGGCTCCCACTGGAAGACCGTATCGGGTTTGGGCACGAAGGTGCTGACACTGACGTGGACCTCGGTCTTGCGCCCTCCAATGCGGTTGCCGATCCGGCGCACCTCCTGCGACAGATCGATGATGGTCTCTATATCCTCGTCGGTCTCAGCCGGCAGGCCTATCATGAAGTAGAGCTTGATGGTGCGCCAGCCGCGCGTGAAGACCTCCTCAGCCACCGACAGCAGGGCTTCGGTGGAGATGTCCTTGTTGATCCGGCGGCGCATCGCATCGCTGCCGGCCTCCGGGGCAAATGTGAAGCCGGAGTGCCGACCTCCCGACAACATCTCCGCCAGTTCTACCGAGAAGGAATCGATGCGCAGACTAGGCAGGGAGATCGAGACGTGGCGTCCCTCAAACTGATCTATCAGCCCGCGAATCAGCGTGTCGATGCCCGTGTAGTCGGCCGACGAGAGCGAGAGCAGCGCCAGCTCCTCATACCCTGTCTGCTGGACCACGGCCTCTGCACTCGCCACGATCTCATCTACCGGTCGCTCGCGTATCGGGCGGGTGATGGCCCCGGCCTGGCAGAAGCGGCAACCCCGAGTGCAGCCGCGATGAATCTCGATGATCGCGCGATTGTGCACGGTGCTGATATTGGGCACGAGCTGGGCGACCGGCGTCGCGGGCAGGGTGGGCATCAGCCGTTTCTTAATCGTGGTTGGGAGTGAGGGGTCTGCCACGGTGAGGTCCAAGACCCCGCCGCCAACGGCATAAGCCGGCGTGTAGAACTGTGGCACATAGAGCCCAGGGATCTGCGCCAGGGCTCGCAATTGCTCGTCGCGGGAAGTCTGCCGGGTCCTCTGGAAGGTGCCGACGAGTTCCAGGATCACGTCCTCGGCCTCACCGATGACGAAGACGTCAAAGAAGTCGGCGATCGGTTCGGGGTTGAACGTGGCGTGCCCGCCGCCGATGACGAGGGGCGCGGTGACGTCCCTGTTGGCGCTGCGGAGCGGGATCCCGGCCAGGTCCATCAGTTCCAGGCTGTTGGTATAGAGCTGTTCGTACGCGGTGCTGATGGCCAGGATGTCGAAGGTGCTGACGGGTTGGTAGCTCTCCAGCGCGTAGAGCGGTAGACCTGCTTCTCGCATCGCCGCGATCATATCCGGTGCCGGCAGGTATGTGCGGTGCGCCAAGAGGTCCGGCTGCCGGTTGAGCACGTCGTAGAGGATCATCAGCGCGAAGTTGGACATCCCCAGATCGTAGAGATCCGGAAATGCCAGGCAGATGTGCAGATCGGTGGCGTCCCACGCTTTCTGTACGGAGTTATACTCGCCGCCCACATAGCGTCCCGGTTTGATGACGCGATGCAGAAGGGCTTCGATCCGTTCCCAAGCGACCGGGCCGGTCGCGGGGAGTGATCCGCTCCCTTGTATCGCGCCGATCTCCGAGATCGGGTGAGTGGTGTCTGCGGACATAGTATTGGATCAGTCGCGGTATCTAGCAGGTATTGGCATCGCTCACGACTTTGATCCAGACGGAGCGGTGGCGGGGCCCGTCGAACTCGGCCAGGAAGATGCCTTGCCACTGGCCCATCTGCAGGTTATTGTTGTGGACAAAGACAGTGTGGTCGGTACCGACCAGGACGGCTTTGATGTGCGCTGGGCTGTTGCCCTCGCCGTGCCGGTAGGGTAAGTTGTCGGGGACCATATGGCTGAGGAGCATCGCTACGTCACTCTCGACGTTGGGATCCCAGTTCTCGTTGAGCACAAGCCCCGCAGTGGTGTGCGGGCAGTAGAGAAAGCAGATACCCTCCGCGATGGCTGTCTCGACCAGGGCCTGCTTAATGCGGTCGGTGATGTCGAGTAAGTCGATTTTGCTCCGTGTCTGAACGTCTATCTTGACAAACATGTTGTCCTTTCAGTGTTCACCGGCAGGCGTGCCAGGGCGCATATCAGAATGGGGCGAATGCCCAAGAACGGCTTCTTACTGGACCACCAAACTGTCTCCTGCCCCTTCTGACATGCCCCTTGACAGTTCTGGCTCTCACGGTGGTGGGTCTAGCTGGTGACGATTGGCCAAAACTGCATCTTGCCAACCAGATTGAGACGATACACAACCTGGTTGTTGCCTCCAACGTGAAATACGTCCGGTGCGTGACAGGCGCGTTCTCCCCGGGAGTACTAGGTGAGAAAGTCGCGGAGTTTTCGGCTGCGGCCCGGGTGGCGCAGCTTTCGAAGGGCCTTGGATTCAATCTGCCGAATGCGCTCGCGTGTCACGCGGAAGGCTTGCCCAACCTCCTCAAGAGTGTGTGGGCGGCCGTCTTGCAGTCCAAAGCGCATTTCCAGAACTTCGCGTTCACGGGTACCCAGCTCTCCCAAGATGCTCTGGAGCTGCTCCCGCAGCATATGCATAGACGTAGCATCCATGGGGCCGGGCAGATTCTCGTCCTCGATGAAATCCGAGAGCTCACTGTTGGCCTCGCTGCCGACGGGGCTCTCCAGCGACATAGGTTCTTGAGAGATACTGATGATCTGCCGGACCTTGCTCATGGCTCGTTTCAGCTTGCGCTCAAGCTGGGGGGACAGGGGTCTGCCGGCCTGCTGTGCCTCACGGATCTCCTGCGCATCCTTGGTGTCGATCACGTCCATCTCCAAGGCCAGCTCGTCCAGGGTCGGTTCCCGACCCAGCTCCTGCATCATCCGCCGCTGGGTGCGCATCAGCCGGTTGATCGTCTCAACCATATGGACCGGGATACGAATCGTGCGCGCCTGATCGGCGATGGCCCGGCTGATGGCCTGGCGAATCCACCATGTCGCGTAGGTTGAGAACTTGTACCCGCGCATATAATCGAATTTCTCCACGGCGCGCAGCAGCCCTATGTTGCCCTCCTGGATGAGATCGAGGAAAGAGACACCGCGCCCAATGTAGCGTTTGGCGATGTTGACGACCAGACGTAGGTTGGCGCGCACTAACATCTGTTGCGCTTCCGCGGCGATGACCTCGATTTGCTTCCACCAGTCGAAGGTGTCCTCAGCCTGGGGCAGCCGCTTGCGAATCTGCGTCACCGAGGGCCAGCGCGATCCGGTCAGTGACTTGTCGCGTATGTATTCCACGAGCTCTGGGCGGAGCAGGTAGAGAGTCGTGGCTATGGTAAGCAGCTCGGCGATGATAGGCCGCCACTGCGGGTCGTCTCCCCACTGGTTCGGGCCCATCAAGCGATAGAGGGCCGACGGCTCCGATGAGATCAAAATGCGCTGCCGATGGGCGATCTCGCTCAGGAGCTTCTCCGCGGTCGGGATCTCCACCTCGGCCCGCCGGGCAAGTCGGTTGGCATTGGCCCAAGCCGTGCGTGCCCCGGTGTAGAGCTCCAGCAACTGCTCTTCCAGGACGTCCGGGTCAGGGGCGGCGACGACCTCAAGACACGTCTCATTGAGGCGGTCGGCGGTCTCTCGGATCATGCAGATCCAGACCTCTTGGTGCGGTGCCAATAGATCCACCTGCCCGATCTCGCGAAGGTACATTCTCACCGGATCATCCACTAGATCTTGTGCGATCGAGGTCTGGGCCAGTTGCTCCTCAATCACCTTGAGTTCATTCTGGGAAGGCTCATCACCAAGGTTAAGTTCAGGGAGTTGAGAGGCATTCACGTGTTCTGGCTCAATATCTTCCTCGATATTGTCCTCCTGGGCAGCGAATTCGTCGACGTTATCATTGTCGCCGTCTTGCCAGAGATGCTCGTCGTTGGTTGGCTGTTGTGATTGTGCCATACCCCCCCTCCACAGTATTCCTGGCCCCAAGGCTAGATGCGGGCTGGGCGTTGGGCCAACGCCCACTGTATTTTCCGAAGCTGGCCAGAAACTGTGACAATTCGCTGATTGATTCTCGATATGGCGTCGAGATCGCTCTCAGCACTGGCCGATCTCAGCATGATCTGGCTCTGCAGCAATGCCTCGCGCAGGCGCTTGTCGCGAATGCGCACGACGGTGCGCATCAGGTCCCGCTCCCACTGAGACGGTGACATATCCGGAAGTGCCTGCTTCACCCAATCTTGTACGAGGTCTAGCATATCCGAAGGTAGGAAATCCTCAAGTTCGAGCTCGGGGTGCTCCAGCATCTGAACCCACGAGGCCCAGATCAGCCGGTATTGGGAGGCAAAATCATCCTCACTCAATGGGGCCACGTCCGACTGCGCCAGCAGGGCGTTGACGTTGCTCCACAGCTCCGGGTAGTGCATCAGGACCGTCAGGATGTGCGTCTCAAGATCCGAGGGTGGGCGTCTCTCCTGCGTGCTGTGTACTGCGGCCCGGCTCCGGATGGTTTGGGCGCGGTCCATTGCCCTTAGACGGTCCAACAGGGTGCGTGGGTCCAGGCCCAGCGTCAGCGCTATCTCCTGTGCGTAAGCCTCGCGCTCGATGCTGTCGGGAATATCTTTGAGCAGCGGGAGCATCTCATCCACAATGCGCGACTTCATCTTGGGTTCGTTAGGATCTCCTTGCGACAGCATGTGCTGGAAATAGAATCTCACGATTGGCTGGGATGAGGCTACCAGCTGCTCCCAGCGCTCCGGATCCTGCAGGATCAGTTCGTCGGGATCCAGCCCGTCCGGCAGCGTGAGCACCCGGATATCGGCTTTGAGGCGCCCCTCATAGCCAATCAGGCCGCGGGCGTCGAAGACCGCATCCCAATTGCGGTCCAGCGTCTTTCGCGCCGTATCCAATCCCTTCAGCGTGCCCTGGATGCCGGCCGCGTCGGGGTCCAGGGCCAAGATGAAGCGATCCGTCAGGCGTTGCAGCTGCTTCAGATGGGCCTCGCTCAGGGCGGTCCCCATTGGGGCAACGATGTTCTCGTACCCGGCCTGGTGCGGGATCATCACATCCATATAGCCCTCGACGATGACGGCAGCGTCAGCTTGGCGAATGGCGCGGCTGGCGAGGTCGTAGCCGAACAAGACCGTTCCCTTGTCGAAGAGCATACTCTGTGGGGAGTTCATATATTTGGGCTGTTGGTCCGGCTTGAGCACACGTGCGCCAAACGCGATGGTCCGACCGCGCCGGTCGCGAATAGGGATCATAAGCCGATCGCGGAACCGGTCGAAGGTTCCACCCTCTTCGCGCTCCACAAGCATACCGGCGGCGATTTGCTCCTCGACCGAGTAGCTCTTGCCCAGCAGGTGGGTGCGCATGGCGTCCCACGACTCCAGACTGTAGCCGAGCTGGAAGGTCTCCACGGTCTCGCGCGCGAACCCGCGATTCCGGAGATATGATCGCGCCGGCCCGGCCTGTGGTGAGGACATCAACAGGGCGTGGTAGTACGCCACGGCTTCGTCCAACAGCGCGCGCAGCCGTTCGGCTTCGTCCTCGGCCTTGATCTCCTGCTGTGTGCGCTCCCTGAGTTGGACTCCTGCCTGGCGGGCCAGCTCCTCAAGCGCACTTCGGAAGTCGAGCCCCTCAAACTCCATCGCGAAGTTGAAGATATCGCCACCACGGTCGCATCCAAAGCAATGCCAGCGCTGACTATCCGGAAAGACGTAGAACGACGGTGTCTTCTCCGTGTGGAAGGGGCAGAGGCCCTTGAAGTACCGGCCGGACTTCTGGAGCTGCACGTGCCGGCTGACGAAATCGGTGATATCGAGGCGTTCCTTGACTTCGTCGATAACGTTCATGTTTAGGCGCTAACGTAGTTCCGTTTCCCAATCGATAACTTGAACCTGGAAGTAGTTGTCCTCAACCCAGTGGATAGCCCGTTCCAGCACAGCGTAGATATGACCGGACTCGGTGGCAACGGCGACTACCGCGATGTCGGCTGTTTGCCAGACATCCTGGTGGTCGACCTCTGCTGCCGCGACTTCGAACCGATGCCGTAACTGGTTGAGCAGCGGTTTGATGATGCTTCGTTTTTCCTTCAGCGAAGCAACACCGGGGAGGTAGAGGTGAAGTTTGCACGCGCCAATGATCATTGGTTTTCCGCGGGTTGGAAACTTGCCAAAGCCTCAAACAAGCGCCGGGTACTGATGGTAAGCCCGTACGGAAGTTCAGTGCCCGGTTCTTGTTGCCATAAGGGGCCTACGGGGCCACGGCTACGTGGCACCATGGTATTGTGAGATGAACGGTTATTCGCTCTCTGAATCGCTGCCGGCATCGGCCACGACTTCGTCGTCTGCTGCTTTGGTGTCTTCCTCATCTTTGTCGTCGGCGACACCGTCTTTGAAGCCGCGAATGCCTTTGCCCAACTCCGACCCAATTTTGCCGATTCGTCCGGGGCCGAAGATCAGAATTGCGATCACCAAAATCAGAACCAGCTCGGGGACGCCCAGATTTTTGAACAGCATTTGATCCTCCTGGAACATGGACTCGTACGGTGAGCAGATGATACTGGTTTGCGCGATAAAGGCAAGTGGGTGGGTGCGGGCGCGTGGGCCCCAGCAAACCCGCTGGGTTCGCGCAGTCGGGGCGGACACCGGCCCCAGCGGATAGCGGACCACTTTCGACATAGACGCCATGTTCGCATACGCATACCACGCAAGTATGAAAATCGAGGCCGCGTCCTGCTCGGGCCGGCGGCGAGCATGGATGGCTGTTCTCGGAACAGCGGTGCGATGTGCTTCCCAGCGCGCGGGGTCAGGGCTCTGCCGGGTCATTTTCGAGGTAGTCGTTATGTTCGCTGGCGCACGTGT
>CAZEXX010000146.1:0-3449 GCA_964516885.1 uncultured Anaerolineales bacterium
GCCATTTGAGAGCACGCCGGTCTCGTGCGGATAGCGACTTGTCCAGAAGGCTGCTCGCGCGGGTTGGCAGAGCGGGCAGGGCGTGTAGCACTCGGTGAAGCGCACGGATCTCTCGGCAATACGATGTATATTTGGCGTCCGGGCGATTGTGTTGCCGTATGCCGGCAACGCACGCCACGCCAACTGGTCGGCGATGATGACGAGGATATTGGGTTGTCGGGTCATTGGATTCCCCTTCTGTCCTGCCTTGTGTTTGCCTTCAATGAGATTCTGGGCTATAAGCTAGACGCACTGGCGCTGAGTGGACGGATGTCTGTATCTCGGCGTGCCGACCATTCTATGTGTGATGCAGGCGACGGCAAGCACGAACGCCAGGCACCCACAGGATCAGGGAGAACACAATGTCCGTGAACCACCCTACGTTGGAAACACCGCGCTTGATTCTGCGGCCCTTTGACCCGCAGGACGCCAAGCTTCTGCACAGCATCCTGAATCAAGAGAAGATCCTCCAGTACTTCCCTGGATCCTCGTCGCCCTCACTGGAGCGAGTGGGGGCCCTTATCCAGCGCCAGTTGACGCATTGGGAGAGTCACGGTTTTGGCTGGTGGGCTGTACAGCCCAGACAGCACACGGAGTTGATCGGGTGGAACGGCCTCCAGTATCTGCCCGACACCGACGAGGTTGAGATCGGGTACCTGCTCAGTAAGCCTTTCTGGGGTGGAGGGCTGGCGACCGAGGGGGCCCGGGTGGGCATACGTTTTGGTTTCGAGACGCTTGGCCTGCAGACGATTGTCGGGATTGTGCACCCTGAAAACACCGCCTCGGCGCACGTACTGGAGAAGCTGGGTATGACGTGTACAGGGCCGGCGGTCTACTTCGAGATGGATGTGCTGCGTTATGAGGTGGGGAGAGAAGAGTGGAGAATGGGAGAATCAGCGAATGAGCGAGGAGGCGAGAAAGCGGGAAAGCGGAAAAAGGCGAGTCAGAGGCGGATAGGGTGAGCGAGATCGCACTTATCGGACTTGTGCAAGTCAGGAGGGGACTGTGGGCGAAGAGGCTCTGGAGACTGAGGGGAGATTTCACGTTGTCGGGCTGGCCTATGTCAGTCTGTACTACTAGGACTTTGACGAGGCTGTGGCCTTCTACACGCGTGTCTTTGGCGCGCCGCTAGAGGTCGACGATCCCGGTGTGATCCGTGGTTGGCATCTGGGTTCTGCCTGGCTGACGCTCTTCGCCAGCAAAGGGGACACGAGGCCGGATGCCAACCCGTGCAATACGGAGTTTGCGGTCCAGGTGTCTACGCCGGATGAGGTAGATGTGCTGCTACAAGTGCTGATTGACGCCGGCGCCAAGCCGGGCTGGGCGGCTGAGGACACCGAGATGTACGATCCGATGCGTTTCGGCTACGTCGAGGATCCATTCGGCGTGCGCATCGATGTGTATTGCCCTCTCTGATTCCTCAGTTGTTACTCTCGCTCGCGAGTGATACACATTGCCCCCACAATGAAGATTAGGCATCCGTCCCATCCATCAGGGAGAGGCTGTGAAGCACGCCAGTGAGGTGACGAGCACATACCTCGCGAGCGGGTGGTCGGGCTGTTCTGTTGTTCCTCTTACCCCAACACAACCTCGACCGTGTGTGTGCCACCATCCTCGAAGATCGGCACGATGTTCCCCGTGATCGGCTGTCCATCCACTGTCACCTGGACCACACTCTTGCTCACATGACTTGGGTTCTGCACCCTGATCTCGTATGTTGCGCCGCGGAAGACGCGGTGGACGTGGAACCCATCCCAGTTGGCGGGGATGCAGGGATCGATCTTGAGCCCTGCATAGGTGGGGCGGATGCCCAGGATGTACTGTGTTCCGGCCTGGTACGCCCACGAGGCGGTACCGGTGAGCCAGCTGTTCCGCCCAAGCCCGAACTGAGGGTGTTCGTCGCTGAGGATGTTCTGGCAGTAGACGTAGGGTTCGACCTCGAACTCGTCGATGCGGTCGTTGCGGGTCGCCGGGTTGATCTGCGTATAGTACTCGTGGGCACGGTTGCCTCGACCGACCAACGTCTCGGCGATCATCATCCACGGATTGGTGTGGAGGAAGATGCCGCAGTTCTCCTTGGCACCCGGCGGGTAGGTGGTGATGCCGCCTTTGGTGGGGTCAAAGCCATCGTAGCCGGGGCTCCCGACCTTCAGGCCATTGCGGGTGTTGAGATGCTTGCGTGCTGCGTCCAGAGCCTGAATGGCGCGGCTCGGGTCTGCGAACCCTGACATCACAGCCCAGGATTGGGCGTTGAGGTAGATCCGGCCCTTCTCGTTGAGCAGCGAGCCGATAGGTGTGCCGTCGCTGTCGAAGTAGCGCACGTACCACGTGCCACCACCGATGGTCTCGTCCCACGCTTCGTCATTGACGCGACGGCGCATCACGTCATATTGCTCCTGATATGTTATGGCGAGAGTCGCGTGTCCCAAGTGCTGCATCAGGGCGACCATTTCCTGCAGGGCGAGGCCGAAGAGATGGGCGTTGAATAGCGACTCAGCACCGGTGCGCAGGTTCACGGTGTCGTTCCAATCAGCGTAGCCCACCAGGGGAAGCCCGTGGGCCCCGGTATCGTTCCAGGTGAAGGCCAGGGCACGCTTCAGGTGATCCAGTACGCTCCCCGCATCCAGCTGGGCGCCGCCGCGGTCTTTCTGGTAGTAGGGCAGTTCGGTATCCAGGAAGGCGAAGTCGCCGGTCTCTTTTAGGTAAGCCGTGACCGCCAGGACGAGCCACAGATGGTCGTCGCCGTAGTAGTCGGGACGGTCCTCTCCCTCGGCGGCGTCACCGATTTTCGCTTCCATGGTCAGGGGATAGAATTGGTGCATCCCGGCACCACTTCCTCGCTGCACTTGCAGCAGCTTGGTCAACAGAGCTTTGGCCTCGGCGGGTACGTTTCCTACGACGCCCATAATATCCTGTGCGCTGTCCCGCATCCCCAGACCGCGTGCGCCAAGCCCCACCTGGTAGAGTGAGAGAAAGCGTGACCAGTTCAGCGTGATGTAGCACTGCCGTGGGTTGTGGATATTGAGCATCGCATTCATGGCCGCATCCGGGGTCTCTACCTGCATCCGGCTGAGATAGGTGTCCCAGGAATCCGCAAGTTCCTTGAAGGCGGCGTCGACGGCTGACGGCGTACGGTAGCGACGGATGTCAGGCTGGGCGGCTTCAAGGCTCGGATACTGGCCTAGCTGCGTGATCAGTCGCTTGGTCTCGCCCGGGCGCAGTTCTCCCAGGTGATGCAGCAGTGCGCCGATGTTCTGCCCTCGGGTTGCCTCATGGTTGCTCAGCTCCGCCTCTTGGAGACCGTCCGGACTAGCCCAACCGCCATAGCCCAGGAGCCGGTCGCGATCTGACTCGAAGGATGTCACGGGCATGTTGGATGTGAAGGTGTTGACCCGGATATCGCGGAACAT
>CAZEXX010000146.1:3549-9650 GCA_964516885.1 uncultured Anaerolineales bacterium
GCGGCATCCGTACATCTCGGAGACGATACGGCTGTAGCCCAGGCCCACGTGGCATTCGTAGTGGTCGTAGGCGTTGAGTGTCGGGATGAAAAAGGGTGAGAAGACGCGGTAACCGTCGTCCTGCCGGATGCGCAGGTAGAGCGTCGTCCCCTGGAAGTCTGACACGGGCCGTTGTGGGACGTACCAGGTAATGCGGTTGTTGGCGGGGTCACCTTTGCACAGCGCCGCCCCGCCGGTGTGGTCCACAAATCCGCCGAAATCCAGCCTCCCGATGTAGTTGATCCACTTCACAGGCGTCCGCGGGTCGGTGATGATATACTCTCGTCGCGCGTTGTCGAAGTAACCATAGCTCTTGGGCATTCCGTGCTCCCTTTGTGGTCAAGGAGTGATGGCTCTCCCGACGATTCCGTCCCCTCGACCAACCGCCGCCGCGACGGCGGTTGGTCGAGGGCGCCCTACGCCACCTGGTCAAACGTCGGCTTGAGTGCTGGGTAGAGGCCGCGGTAGAGGGGGTAGAGCTGGTTGTAGGCTGCGACCTGCGCGGCCTGCGGTTCGACGCGATCCACAACTTTGATGATGTCGGCACAGGCTTCGGGGACACTGGCCCACGCACCGGCGCCGACCCCGGCCAACAACGCCGCACCGAAGGCCCCGCCTTCGGTGGTGTTGACGGTCACGAGTTCCTGCTCCAGGACGTCGGCGAGGATCTGGCGCCAGATGGGGCTCTTGGCGCCACCGCCGGAGAGACGAACCTGGCGGATGTTGCCCAGGCCCGCGCTCTTGACCAATTCCATACTGTCACGCAGGCCGAAGGCCACACCCTCCAGGACGGCGCGTGTCAGATGGGGCTTGCTGTGGCGCAAGGTGAGGCCAACGAAACCGGCTCGGGCCAACGGATCGGGATAGGGGGTGCGCTCACCGGTGAGATAGGGCAGGAAGAGCAGCCCCTCGGCACCGGCCTCGACGGTGCCGACAGGGGCCAGGAGGTCGTCAAAAGACGTGTCGGGTGCCAGCGTATCCCGGTACCATTGCAGACTGCCGGCTGCCGATAGCATCACGCCCATCAGGTGCCACGTATTGGGCACACAGTGGCAGAAGGCGTGGAGGAGGCCCTGTGGCTCGATGAAGGGCTCCCCAGTGGTGGCGAAGACGACACCGGATGTGCCGAGGACCAGGCTGACGATGCCAGGCTCGACCGCGCCAACGCCGACGGCGCCGGCGGCCTGATCGCCACCGCCGCCCACAACGGGCGTACCGACCTTCAGTCCGGTCTGCTCTGCGGCTGCCGCGCTGATGGCGCTGGATACCTCGGGGCCCTCATATGTGGGGGGAAGCCAATCTGCGGGGATGTCCAGAGCTTCGAGCACCTCGGGTGACCAGTCACGCTTCCTCACGTCAAAGAGGATGGTGCCCGCAGCGCCGGCCTTGTCTGTTCCATACTTGCCCGTCAGCCGGTAGCGTATGTAATCCTTGGGCAGCAGGATATGCGCCGCTCTGGCGTAGATGTCGGGTTCCTCCTCCTGAACCCACAGGATCTTCGGTGCGGTGAATCCCGTCAGCGCGTCATTGCCCGTGATCTGGATCAAGCGTTCCTTGCCGATCCTGCGACGGATCTCATCGCACTGTGGCCCGGTGCGCTGATCGTTCCACAGGATCGCCGGGCGCAGAACTTCGCCCGTGGCATCGAGCAGCGTGAGCCCGTGCATCTGCCCGGTCAGGCCGATGGCTTTGACGTCGTCCCCGGTGGCCCCGGCGGCGGAGAGGGCCTGACGAATCGAGCCGGCAATGCCCTTCCACCAATCGTGGGGATCTTGCTCGGACCAGAGGGGTCTGGGCGTGGACAGCGGCAGCGGGTTGGTGGCGCTGCTCACTACGGCGCCGCTCTCATCGATCAGCAGTGCTTTGGCACCGGTGGTGGATACATCAATACCTAAGAAGAGGGGGTTGGTCATCTGGGTCTCCTGGTTTCTGGGGCGGACACGATCAGCAGTCAGCGGTCAGCTATAGGGGCGGAGTAAGGAGTACGGAGTAAGCAGTACTGGCCTGGCTTACTCCGTACTCCTTACTCCCTACTGCTGTCGTTTGAGCTGACCGCTGTCCGCTGCTCCCTACCTCACGCCCAAAATCAACTCGTTAACCATCTGGTCGAGCTTCTCGTACTGCAGGCCGCGGGATGCTATGGCGACGCGATCGAAGCTGTGCGCCTTGAGAGCGGCGGCTTTGTCAGCGGAGTAGGTGCCCTTGAAGGCGTCCATCGAGCCGTCGTCGGCGTTGATCTCAGCGATGAGTGCTTGGATCTCGGCATCTTGCCTGAACTGCTCGGCCTTCTCCTTCATGATCAGGTACGTGCGCATGCAGCCCAGGGCGAAGTCCTTGACGCCCTGGTAGTCCTCGGTCCGGTAGGCATGTGCGTCGTAGTGGCGGCTGCCCTCATAGCCGACCTCCTCAAGGAACTTGACCAGGTAGAAGGCCTGCTTGAGGTTCTGGGCGCCAAAGCGCCAATCCTGGTCAAACCGGGCATAGTTCTGATCGTTCAGGTCGATGTGGAAGAGCTTGCCGGCCTCGTAGGCCTGAGCGACGGCATGCAGGAAGTTGAGTCCGGCCATGTGCTCGTGGGCGACCTCAGGGTTGACGCCGACCATCTCGGGATGGTCCAGCGTAGCGATGAAGCCGAGGTATGCACCGGTGGTGGGTAGGTATATGTCGCCGCGGGGCTCGTTGGGCTTGGCCTCAAGCGCGAACTTGTAGTCGTATCCCTGGTCCATCGAGTACTCACAGAGGAAGTTCAGGGCCTCGCGGAAGCGCTTGAGCGACTCGACGGGATCCTTGGTAGCATCCGATTCAGTGCCCTCGCGACCACCCCAGAAGACGTACACCTCGGCCCCGAACTCGGCACCCAGATCCATAGCATTCATGGTCTTCTGTAGCGTGTAGGCGCGCACCTTGGCATCGTTGGACGTGAAGGCGCCGTCCTTGAAGACGGGGTCAGCGAAGAGATTGGTCGTGGCCATCGGAACCACCACACCGGTGTCGGCTAGGGCCTTCTTGAAGGCCTTGAGGATGGCAGCACGTTCGCTGGGAGTAGCGTCGATGGGGATCAGGTCGTTATCGTGGAAGTTGACCCCATAGGCACCGACCTCGCCGAGGAGGTAAACCAACTCTGCGGGCGAAAGCTTGGGCCGGACGGCTTGCCCGAAGGCGTCGCCGCCGGGGTTGCCAACGGTCCATAGACCAAACGTGAACTTGTGCTCGGGTTTCGGTGTGTACTTGTCAGACATTCTAGTTCCTTTCTGGATTCTGGATGTTTGATGCTTGATATTGGTGGTTCTGCCGATCTCCCACTTTGAGCGTGGGTGTGGTGCCTGGCTGTCCACTGCTGCCTTCTGTCCGCTACCAACTTCCAGCTTGCGACCTCGGACTTCGGACTCAGCACTAACCTGCACGTTTAACCTTCAACTGCTCCTAGATACGCCAGATTGCGCTCTATCAATGCCATACGCTGGTCGACGCAGGCTGCTGAGCGACCGCCGTCGGGCGGCGTGTTCTGGATGTAGTCCACCAGACGATCAACGGTGGTTGTCGCCACGTGCATACGGGTATCCGATGAAGCGTAGTAGATGAAGACCTCGCCGTTGCCGCGGCTCACGGCACCATTGCAGAAGAGCACATTGGAGACGTCGCCAACGCGTTCCTGGCCGACGGGGGCCAGCAGATAGCCGCCGGGGCGAGCTATCACTCTGCTGGGATCATCGAGATCGCAGAGGAAGGCGTAGAGGACATAGCGCAAGCCGGCAGCGCAGCCACGTACGCCGTGTGCGATGTGCAGCCAGCCAGCCGGCGTCCTGATAGGTGGCGCACCGGCGCCATTCTTTAGCTCTTTGATGGTGTGGTAGGCTCGCGGATCGATGATGGCCTCGTGATCGATGATCGCGTGCGTGATGTCCTCGGCCAAGCCAAAGCCGATGCCGCCGCCGCTGCCGGCCTGGATAAAATCATCCTGGGGACGGGTGTAGAACGCATATCTGCCGTCGATGAACTCGGGATGGAGCACAACATTGCGCTGCTGTGGGGAGTTGGTCTTCAGATCGTCCAGCCGCTCCCACGTCTTGAGGTCGTATGTGCGCGCGATACCGGACTGCGCAACAGCGCTGCTCATATCACCCGGAGGCGCGTCGGGATCCTTACGCTCCGTACAGAAGACGCCGTATATCCAGCCGTCTTCGTGTCGGGTGAGCCGCATGTCATAAACGTTGACATCCGGGTTTGCCGTTTCCGGCATCACGACGGGTCTGTCCCAGAACCTGAAGCTGTCGATGCCATTGGCGCTTTCGGCAATGGCGAAGAACGACTTCCGGTCCGCACCCTCGACTCGGCAGACGAGCAGGGCCTTGCCGTCTAGCTCGATCGCTCCTGCATTGTAGGCGCCGTTGATCCCCATGCGCTCCATGAGATAGGGGTTCGACTCTGGATTGACGTCGTAGCGCCAGAACACAGGAGCATGTGCGGCGGTCAGAACCGGATAACGGTAGCGATCGACAATGCCGTTGTAGAGCGTCTGGTCGATCTCGTTCTTGCGCGAGATCGCCGCTTCATAGTCAGCTGTGAGTTGCTCTAGGCGCGAATTCCATGCGGCTGGGTCTATCACCGTTGCTCCTTCGAGGTCCAGTCTGCCAAACCGAGTTTCCTTCTTGGTGATGATACCACGATTCAGTGGGCATGTACAAATCCCGGCTTGACACTGGGGCGGCGCTGTGCTATTCTGAAATTGGGGACGTAGCGCCCAGTCCCTCACTTCTACACCCTACGGGGATCTCTGCGACGACCGGTGTTCGGGCCTTTCAGCGTTTGTCCAGTTGAGCGTGCTGGTGAATTTGAGAGAGGAGGATGCCATGGGTATTGTGATCACTGTTTCACGACAACTAGGCAGCAACGGCAGCTACATGGCGACAGAAGCTGCTGAAGAGCTGGGGCTTCATTATCTTGATCGGGAGATTTTGCAGAGAGCCGCGGAGGAGGCAGGGGATCCAAACGAGGATATGGTTGAGGCGCTGAGCCGTCAAGAGCGCGTGCCCGGGTTCCTGGAACGCCTCCTAGATTCCTTTGGTCGCTATTCTGCCGTGCCAATGACGCCGAGCGCATCGCTGCGCCAGGGGCGGGCTTATGTTGAAGTCCTTGATGCTATGATGGCGACGGAGATGACGAACTCGCAGCGCCGTGAAACGGCTGCCGCGAACTATGGCGACTTGGTGCGCGATGTCATCCTGAATCTGGCGGAAACCGGCAATGTGGTCATCGCCGGCCGGGGTGGTCAGGCCATCTTGCGTAACCGGCGTAGTGCGCTGCACGTGCGGGTCTTTGCCTCTCCAGAGACGCGGATCCGAAATCTGATAGCTCGACAGGGCATCTTGCGAGACGAGGCCGAGTCCAGCATTTTGGAGAGCGACAGGGACCGGGCTCGTTACCTGCAGCACTATCACGGCGTCAACCTGGAGAATCCGCTGCTCTATCATCTGATGATCAACTCCGATGGTGTGCCGGTGCCGCTGGGCGCTCAACTGATTGTCACAGCCGCACACTGGCTCCAAAGAACCATAGACGAATGAGGGCTGTGTTCGCCCGTCCGTAGGACAATCGCCCCGAGCTATTCTCGGGGCGGTTGCTTGGTAGCCTCGTCCGTCACAAGCTCCACACCCCTCAGGCAGCTCTTGACGAGGGCCACGATCCCTGTCTTCCGCGGTGGGATCAGGGGCCGAGTGAGCGGGGGGTTGGGAGTGGTTTCGCTAGTGGTCTCTCCATTCCAGTCCACGGTCAACGGATCCTAGACACATCTCGTCAGCACGCCGGCTTTCGGAAACAGACGTCGTGTTCGCCGGCGCACACCACGCAGGACGAGGAGGCAGCGCGAAGAAGGCCCCAAGGCCTGGGCTGCCACACTGCGGCAGCATGAAAGCCTTTGGGCCCGGGAGCGGAAGGAGATTTGCGAAGTAGCGAACCGGATGGAGTCGTCATCGATTCAGCCGGACGGGTGTGAGTCCCGGTACGAACTTACATGCCTCGATCAGGGCTTGACCGAAGTGGCCATAGGCCATCGTCAGGTGGTG
>CAZEXX010000147.1:0-9516 GCA_964516885.1 uncultured Anaerolineales bacterium
TCCATACGTGTTTGACGTTCGATTTCGCGCTCCATAACGGGGGTCAATTATACCGTGGATCCGGCGCTTCTGGTCCGCCAAAGGCCCCCGCTTCGCAGGGCTCCACGTGCACGTAGGCCCGATCGATGCCCGTGAGGGCCGTGACCCGGCCGTGCACTTCATCGGAGATGGCGTGAGCGTCAAACAGCGGCACCTCCCCGTTGATGTTGATGTGGAGGTCTGCCACGATCTCCGGTCCAACGTGCTCGGTGATCACCTGGTGGACGCGAAGTACCCCATCGACGGACTCGGCCGCTTGGATGATCTCCTCGCGCAGCTCCGCGGGTGCGCTGCCGCCGGTGATATAGTTGAGGTTTTCGCTCCAGACGCCGATGGCGGATCTGGCGATCCAGATCGCCACGAGTGCACCGGCGATTGGATCTGCTAGCGGGTGGATGAAGCGCGATCCCAGGGTACCCACAAGTGCCGCCATTGAGGTGAGGACATCGGAGAGATTGTCTTTGGCGGCTGCTTTGAGTGCGGGGCTGGCGACCTGTGCGGCGATGCGATGGATCCGGACATACATCAGCGCTTTGATGATGGCACTGGTAACCAGGGCCACCGTGGGCCACGCACCGGATACCGCGGTACCACCTGCTATGAATTGGACTACGGCCATTCTAGCTGCTTCGTAGGCGGCCACTGTCATCGCTGCGGCGACCATCAGGCCCGCCAATGGCTCAAAGCGGCTGTGGCCCTGAGGGTGGCTCTGGTCCGGCGGCTGCTGCGCAATCCACAGTCCGAGGGACATAAGCAACGAGTAGAAGACGTCCGATATGGAATTGGCTGCGTCCGCATAGAGCGCGGCGCTGCCCGAGATCGCCGCCACAATGCCCTTGCCTACGGCAAGTCCAAGGTTTCCCAAAATAGTGATGAACAGCGCTCGCTTTAGCCGCCGCCAGCGCTCTGGGTCGGGGCGCGCCTCCCGGATGAATTGCATTTGCATAGGTCTTCAGTCTGGTGCGTAACGAAAATCGTAGATCTCGCCGTTCTTGCGCCACGTTCTCCCGCACGTGCACTTGAACTCAGCTTGCGGCGGGGACCCAAGCGGTTCGCCGCAGGCCGGGCAGCGGAAGAAGGCGTCTGCGGGCCCCACAGCACCCGTCGGCGCTACAGCAGCCGCGGGTGTCACGGCAACCGCAGACGCTTTCGTGCCGGTTGCATCGGCACGCGCGCGCGCACGCACAAAGACGCTGGGGCTGAGCTGCCACAGCCTTCCAGTTGGCTGCGCCAAGGCGTCCAGCGCAACCAGCAGCCGTGTCGGCAGCCAACGCTTGAGGAATCCTATCCGGTAGTGTGAGACCGTGCGTACGGCTTCGCGCTGTAGACCGAGGCCGGCCAACTGATCCCATATCCACTGGGGGTGGAAGTCGAAGTTGAGATCGACGAACTCCACCGGCTTGCGGTCGAAGGGGGACCAATCCTGGCGCCGCAGCAGATAGCGTGCGATGGCCTTGATGTTGCGCTTGTTGGCGAACTCCAACACAAAGGCACCCGAGGGGGCCAACACATCTGCCACATTGCGCAGAACGGCGGGCGCGTCGATGGCGTGATGCAGCGTGCGGATCATAGTCACGGTATCGAAGCGATCTGCCACAAAGGGCAGGTGGTAGAAATCCGCCTGTACAAAGACGAACTGCGGCTTGTCGCCTGGACCTGCTGTGCCAAGCCGCTCGACGGCCTGCGCCAACTGTGTGTGGGCGTAGTCGAGCAAGACGACGGTCTCATAGCCGGTGTAAAGATCGGTAAGACGGCCGAAGCCCGCTCCGATCTCCAGGATGGTCTTGCCCCGGCGGGGTAGGATCGCCTGGAGCGCGATGCGCTCTACGGCGTCCTCATATGTACGGGCCTGGGTCCAGAATTCAGTGCTGTATTCGGACCCCTCGTAGTTGCAGACGGGACGATCAATCATTGGGTTGGAGTAGCTCCTCGGCGGTGTCGGGGAGGCTTTGAACGAAGCTTGTCATAGGCCTGAAGACGGCGCGAAGTTGCTCGATGGCGGGCCCTATGCCCGCCTCCGCGAGGTCAATGGTGACGGGGGCTTCCATGATCACAGGCACCGTGGTGCTGACCGGCACGTCTACCCTCAGAACCACCGGCAAGGCCTGGCCTTCGGGGAGGCTCATGATGACCGTGCCGTTGATCGTACCGCCGCCACCGGAAATCACAAACTGGGCCGGCATGTTCAGGGGCACGGGCTGGGTCAGGATGACGTCGGTGTTCTGTTCCAGCGGAATGTCAAAGACGATGGGTATCGTATCCGTGATGTAGATTGTGGACTGGATCGTAGACTCCTCCAGGGCTGCAAAAGCCTGGTCGAGGTCCAAGAGCAGCGGCTCGGCAATCTCTGTCTTGATCGAGAAGATCGAGTCCGCCTGCAGGATCAGGATCGCGACAACCATCACCAGGATAATGTTCACCAGGAAGGAGAAGAGGATCGCGATGTTCTTGAATGCGTTCCACAGCCTGGGGATCACGCGGCGCTTGGGTCTGGCTTCGGGCTGAGGTGTCGCTTGTTCGGGCTCCGGTCGAGTTGGCGTCTGGTTGCTCTGTGGTTGGTCATAGCTACCTCCCGAGGTCAGACGCAATGAGGCCTCGGACAGATTCTTCGGTCTGTTATCGTCCATCGCACAGCACCTCCACGTTCGATAGGCGATTATGCTATCATGCTTCGCCTGTTTTACAATGCTGTCCAAGTGCTGGGGTGCGTTCGAGAATGGGCTATGCAATGCTCGCGGGCCAAGCGGATCCTTCTGGCTTCGTGGCTTGCCCCCATTCTCGAACGCACCCGGCGTCATGCTCTATTGCCGATATGTGCTATGATAGAATCTGAATTCGTGGCCAAGAGGAGACCGGCACATGGAGAGCTTGAAGCGCAGAATCCGTCAAGAGGGGCGGAACCTTGGGCAAGGTATTCTCAAGGTCGACAGCGTCATCAATCATCAGGTTGATGCTGCGTTGATGCTGGAGGCCGGCGCTGAGTTTGCGCGCAGTTTTACCGAAAGTCATCCCACACGGATCCTGACAGCAGAGGTCTCCGGAATCATCCCCGCTATGGCAACGGCCTACGCGATGGGGCTGCCGTTAGTCTACGCTCGGAAGCACAAGCCGGTGACGATGACGGATCCTGTGTTCGTCGAATTCGCGCCCTCACACACCAAGGGTGGCGAGGTCTCGCTGATGGTTTCTCCCGAGTTCCTCCATGCTGAGGATCGTGTCTTGATCATCGATGATTTCCTGGCAACGGGGAACACCATCGATGCGATGGCTCGCATCGTTGAGAGTGCTGGGGCGACGTTGGTGGGAATCGGCGCGTTGGTGGAGAAGTCCTTTGAGAACGGGCGTGAGGCCCTGAGTCATCTTGATGTTCCGATTGTCTCGCTTGTCATCATCGATGAGATGCGGGATGACGGCACGATCATCTTTTCCGAGTAGGGAATCCATATGGCGCAGCGTGAGACGATCGTCATTCTCGATTACGGGTCACAGACCACGCAGTTGATCGCGCGGCGTGTACGTGAGCAGCACGTCTATGCCGAGATTCTGCCCTGGTACGCGAACATGGCGCGTGTAACCGCTTTATCCCCCAAAGGCTTTATCCTGTCGGGGGGGCCCAACAGTGTCTACGATGCGAACGCCCCTACGCTGCCCGATTATGTGCTTGATGCTCAGATCCCCGTACTGGGAATCTGCTATGGTATGCAGGCTCTGACCCACCGCATAGGCGGGAAAGTCGTCCCAGGAACCGAGCGGGAGTACGGTCCGGCGCACGTGCGCGTAGTCGACCCTGTTGCCCCCTTGTTCGTGGATCTTCCGGAGTCCCTCCCGGTGTGGATGAGCCATGGTGACCGGGTCGAGGCCCTGCCGGAGGGCTTCAGAGTGTTGGCGCGCAGTGAGAACGACATCATCGCTGCAATCGGCGACGATGCGCGCCGGATATATGGTACGCAGTTCCACCCCGAGGTTCACCACACACCGCAGGGCGCCGAGATGCTTCACCGCTTCCTGTACGATATCTGTGGATGTGCGGGAACGTGGACGCCAGAGGCGTTTATCGAACAAGCTGTGGCCCGCATTCGCGCTCAGGTGGGTCAGGAGACGGTGATCCTGGGGTTGAGTGGGGGTGTGGATAGTGCTGTAGTTGCGGCACTGATCCACAAGGCCGTGGGCGAGCAGCTGACGTGTATCTTTGTCGACACCGGACTTCTGCGCCGTGATGAGGCCAAGCAGGTCGAGGCCACGTTCCACGAAGCACTGAGCATGAAGTTAGTTACGGTGGATGCTTCCGAACGTTTCCTGACCGCGCTGGCGGGTGTCATCGATCCTGAGGAGAAGCGGCGCATCATCGGCGAACAGTTCATCCGTGTCTTCGAGGCCGAGGCACGCCGCCTGAACGATGTGAAGTTCCTGGCGCAGGGCACGATCTACCCTGATGTGATCGAGAGTGCCGACAGTCAGACCGCGCACCGCATCAAGTCCCACCACAATGTCGGCGGCCTGCCGGAGGATATGGATCTGGCCCTGGTGGAGCCTTTGCGGGACCTTTTCAAAGATGAAGTCCGCCAGGTGGGCTTGGCTCTGGGTCTGCCCGAGAAATTGGTGTGGCGCCATCCCTTCCCCGGCCCGGGTCTCGCAGTGCGCATTTTGGGTGAGATCACCCCGGAGCGTGTGGCCACGCTCCAGGCTGCGGACGTCATCTTCCTCGATGCTCTGTGGGATGCCGGACTCTACCGGGAGACCGCGCAGGCCTTTGCCGTGCTGCTGCCGGTGCGCAGCGTCGGCGTGATGGGGGATGGGCGAACGTATGCCAACGCCGTCGCGTTGCGTGCGGTGACCACAGAGGACTTCATGACAGCGGATTGGGCGCGCTTGCCCTATGATCTGCTGGGCAAGGTGGCGAACCGTATTGTGAATGAGGTCACCGGCGTGAATCGTGTGGTGTATGACGTGACCAGTAAGCCTCCCGCGACAATCGAGTGGGAGTGAGTGCGTGTTGATCGAGTATCAACCGGGTGCCAACAGCTGTGTTACATTGCTGCGATAGGATTAGCCAAAAAACAAGGCTGCCATATAATAGAATCATGAGGTCACGCAGCCTGATGCTGCTAGATCGACGATGACACGACGCAGCCCTGCTACGATTACCGGTATTGCGCTGGAGAGTGCGGCCTCACGCTGCGGTTTGCGGGTGGGAGACAAGCTCTTGGCGATCAATGAGTTGTCTCTGAGGGATATCATCGATGTGCGCATCTTTAGCGCAGAACCATTCTTGGAGCTTCTCTTTGAGCGAGCCGGGCAGCGACAGAGTGTTGAGGTTGATCGCAGGTACAGCGAGCCCTTGGGCCTGGAGTTCGCCCAGGATCTTTTCGACGACGAGCCCCGGGTTTGTCGTAACCGGTGCGAGTTCTGCTTTGTGGCACAGATGGCGCCGGGCATGCGTGCGCCGCTCTATGTCAAGGACGATGACTACCGCCTCTCCTTCCTCCACGGTAATTACATCACCTTGACCAATCTTGACCCATCCGATTGGGACCGTATTGAGGAGCAGTATCTCAGTCCGCTTTATGTCTCCGTCCACGCGACGGAGCCCAATGTGCGCCTTGATCTGATGCGCAATCCCCGGTCGGCCAAGATCCTTGATGATCTGCACCGGCTGGCTGACATAAGCATCGAGTTGCATACGCAGGCCGTTTTGGTACCCGGTCGCAATGATGGGGCGCATCTTGACCAAACGATTGCCGATCTGGTGGCGCTTCACCCCGCCGTACAGAACCTCACCGTAGTTCCGGTGGGACTGACGCGGTGGCATAGTCCGGATCTGCGTGTCTACACCGATGAGGAGGCCGGCGTTGTTCTGGAGCAGCTCCTCCGATGGCAGGAACGGCTTCGCTCTGAGCTCGGCGTTGGCTTTGTCTATCCTTCCGATGAGTGGTTCTTGCGTGCGGGTGTGGTGCCCCCGGAGTTGCCGGCCTATGACGGACAGTTGCCGGCGTTGATTGAGAATGGTATCGGCATGGTGAGGTGTTTCTTGGATGGGGCTGCGGAGCTTCAGGATGCGCTGGCACCGCTGGGCCGCCACCAGACGTGGGTCACCGGCATGCTTTTTGCTCCGCAGCTAACCGCGTTTGCGCGGACTTTCTCGCGGGCAACGGGTATTCGGGCGGACGTGCTGCCGGTGGCGAACCGCTTTTTCGGAGAGACGGTCACCGTCGCTGGGCTGTTGACGGTTGACGATATCGTGAACACCCTGACCGGACGTGATGTTGGGGATGCAATCGTGATTCCCGAGGCGGTTTTCCGTGGCCCCGAGGGGCAGTCTCTGGATGGAGCTGCTCCTGAGACGATCCAGACGACTACCGGGTGCCCGGTATACCTGGCGAGCCAGGCTGTCAGCGGCACGTGGACTGTTGCGCCTTTGTCCGGTTGAGGTCTGCAACCGAACCGGCAGATAGGAGGAGATTTCTATGACCCAAACTACGGCACAAGCACCCTCTCCACTGGCAGATCTGTTTACTGGGAGGCGCTGGCGGAGTCTCCGAGAGAGTTTAACCGCTTACTTGTTTGTCTTTCCCGCATTCCTTATCATTGGTACATTTGGTCTTTTCCCGATGGCGTTCTCGGTCTACGTCAGCCTGCATCGCTGGCGCATCATTCCCGGCAAGTATTTGGGGCTTGATCAGTACGTGAAGGCTCTGGATAGCCTTGCCTATGTCGCCGGTCTTTGGCTGGTCGTGCTGCTGGCGTATAGTGTCGTCAGGTCGTTTCTGGACGCCCGCCACGAGGCCCAGGAAACAGGGGACAACCCTTGGCCTTGGCTGGCCCCGGCACTCGTCACCTCCACCGGCCTCTTTCTGTTTGTGCGTTTCCTGGTGCTCCTCTTCCCGGAGGTCCTTGCGATTGCAGAGAAGGTGAAGGGCGTGGAGCGGACGCAAGAGCTATTTCTGACCCTTCTGGGCGAGGCCTGGCGTGTGCCGCAGGTTGTGTCATCGCGAACGACCGCGGCGCTGGTCTTGATTGCCGGATTTGGACTCGCCTATAGCTTCTCCCGCTGGATCAGTGCCGGACCACGCAGCACGAGCCACTATACGCGATTCATCCTCGTCTTCCTTATGCTCGGGTGTGGTGTGGCTTTGGGCTGGCTGACGCTGACTGAGATCCAATCGGCCTATGCTGCCGCCGCCGAGGAGGCCGAGTCAATTCGGCTGTGGTCTTCGATCCTGGCTATGAGCATCGGCATCATCGCGCTGGTGGCCGTGGGGCAGATCTCCTCGCGGATGAAGTTCGCAGGCTGGACGACGACACTGCTGGTTCTGGGAGGCGGGGCACTGGCGCTGGGAGCCAAGCTGCTGGTTGATTCCGGTCAGGCGACCGTTGTCGAGCTCCTGCTGATTCTGGCCGGTGTGGTCTCGCTGTTTTTCTCTTGGAGAGCGTGGCAGACGGCGCGCAATGCCCCGACGACATGGGGGCTGGTCGCGTGGGTGCTGGCATCGATCACGATGATGCTTGCGGCCTGGGTCCTGATTGCCGAAGTGCCGACCGCGATCCAGGCAGGTTACGACGATTGGTGGGAGGGATTGCTTCACACCGTCTACTATGTCCTCTTCACGGTGCCGATCGAGTTGGTCTTGGGGCTCTTCCTCGCTATCTTGCTCTTCCAGAACATCAAGGGTAAGGGGTTCTTCCGCCTGATCTACTTCTTGCCCTATGTCACGAACCCTGTGGCCGCGGCCAGTGTTTTCCGCGTGATCTTCTCCAGCCGGGTCAACGCTCCGATCAACAGCCTTCTCAACCTGGTGGGGATGGAGAAACTGATGTGGTTGGATGAGCCCAAGGGTATCTTCCAGATGCTGTTCCCGGCGCTAGACATCCCTCCGGCTCTGGCAGGGCCCAGCCTGGCGTTGTTTGTCATCTGTCTCTACGGCATTTGGACGTATGCGGGCTATAATACGGTGATCTTCCTGGCCGGACTTGGGAGCATTCCCAGGTCGCTCTATGAAGCCGCATCGATCGATGGGGCCGGGCGCTGGCAGCAGTTCCGGCACGTGACGCTCTCGCTGCTCTCTCCTACCACCTACTTCCTCTCGCTGATTGCGGTGATTGGTACTTTCAAAGCCTTTAACCACCTCTGGGTGCTGCGCAGCGGTGCGGCCTTGGGCACCACGGATACGGCGAGTATCATCATTTTCAATGAGTTCAATCGCAATACTCGCTATGGGTATGCGTCGGCGCTGGCGCTTGTCCTTATGGGCCTTATCCTGGTCCTGACCATGATCAACAGCCGCATTGCAGAGGAGAAGGTGTTCTATGGTTAGCAAGGGCGAAACCTCCACCTTGATGTCGCGGGCGCAAGACGCACGCGTGCAGAGTGCGCGTACGCAGAGTACGAAAGCCGGCAACCCGCGGCGCATAGAGGTGTGGATGATCTTCACCTATGCGGTGCTCATCTTCGGGATCATCATCGCGATTCTGCCCTTCTTCTGGATGGTCAGCACGTCTTTGATGACGCTGGGCGAGGCCACAGGGCGCACGTTTGTGCCCTCCGTATTGCAGTGGGGCAACTATACTGAGGCTTGGGTGGACGGTAAGTTCTCCGAATACTTCGCGAACAGCGTCCAAATCGTGCTGATCACGGTCTCGGGCCAGGTCGTTTTCTGCACGCTGGCTGCCTACGCGTTTGCCCGTATAAAGTTTGCCGGGAAGGACTTCCTCTTCTCCCTTTTGCTCACCACCTTGATGCTGCCGGAAGCCGTGACGTGGGTGCCGAACTTTATCACCGTCACCTGGCTGGGGCGCATTGGCCCGTTCCCGTGGGTGAACAACTGGCCGGCACTGACGATACCGTTTATGGCGAGCGCATTCAACATCTTCCTGCTCCGCCAGTTCTTCTCCCAGATCCCTGATGAACTGTGGGATTCCGCGCAGATCGACGGTGCCGGGCACCTGCGCTATCTGGCTCAGATTATGTTGCCGATCTCTCGCGCTGCGCTGACGACCGTCATGATTTTCGGCTTCATCGGATCGTGGAATGCCCTGGCGTGGCCGATGTTGGTGACCAACTCGGATGAGTGGCGTCCGATCTCTGCGGCGTTGAAGCATTTTCTTGATGAGTCCGGCTCCTATGTTCACCTACAGATGGCGGGTGCCGTGATCACCATTGCGCCGATCTTGTTGATCTACCTCGTTGCTCAGAAGCAATTCACTGAGGGCATTGCGACGTCAGGTCTTAAGGGTTGATAGATCGACAGAACATAGATTGCTCATAGCACGACATTCTTGACGAAAGGGGGTGATAGTCGACACGAACGTAACCGAAGCATCTCGGAGCGAGTACGCATCACTAGCGCGATGTACACATATTTAGGAGGAGATTAGCATGTTAACAAAGAATAAGAGCTGGCTAGCGTTTCTGTTGGTGGTAGCTCTCTTGCTGCCCCTGATCGCGGCATGCAGTGCAGCGACCCCTGAGCCGACCGAGGC
>CAZEXX010000148.1:0-3801 GCA_964516885.1 uncultured Anaerolineales bacterium
AGTGAGCTATGTCAGATAGGCACTATACCAAGAAGCAAGGCCAGTATCTGGCCTACATTCACGCCTACACGCTGATCCACCATCAGCCGCCGGCACGCGCTGATATGGCTGAGTTCTTTCGCGTGACACTACCGTCTGTGGTCAGTATGCTAAACAGACTAGAGTCGCGCGGCCTGATTGCACGTGAGCCCGGTGCCGCTCGCTGGGTGAGCGTGTTGTTGGCGCCGGAGCTACTGCCCCGTCTGGTGGGGCCCGATGAAGTCGTATCCGACGGCCCGCAGCCTCCGCCCCCTGACAGCGGCGATGAGCCCGAGCCCTTCGACGAGGATCTGGGACCGATCTATCAGCTCCGGATCGATCTGGACGGCGCTCGTCCGCCGATCTGGCGCCGGGTTCTGGTTCCGGCGCACATCACGTTTGGGGAGCTCAATGTCGTCGTTGAGAGCGCTATGGGGTGGGCCGGCTATCACCTGCACATGTTCACTGCAGCGGGATGGTACATCGGTGCGCCGGATCCGAATATGCCCGAGCCTTTGGAAGATGTTCTGGATGAGGATATGGAGCTTGTGTCGGACTATCTCACCGAGATCGGCGATCGTGTCAAGTTTGAGTATGACTTCGGAGATGGATGGATGCACACCATCAGACTTGAGAAGATCACGGAGCCTGACCCCAAACAGCACTACCCCGTGTGTATCAAGGGGCGCCGCGCATGCCCGCCGGACGATGTCGGCGGCACTTTGGGATATGCCCATTTGCTCGAAGCTCTCGGCGATCCGTCTCACGACGACCACGATAGAATGTCAGCGTGGATCGGCGAAGAGTTCGATGCTGAGGCATTCAGCCTGGAGGAGGTGAATACTCGCCTTGGTTCCGTCGAACTCATTGGGGGGGACCGTTCACGGTATCTAGTCGGCGGCCCCCACGTCCTGACAATTCGCCGTTGGGAGATGATGGTCCCCGACCTTCCCTGGGCAAGGACGATGATTACGATGCTTGATGATCCCACGAGCGACATTGAGGAGAGCGAGCGGCGTCTTCAGGCGATTGAGAGCCCTCAGGCACTTGTGGCAATGCTCTGGGACGTCACGCCCTGGCTGATCGACACATGGAGTGCGCGCGTGGCCGGCCATGGCACGAGATGTATTCCGTTTCTCGTCGATGCTTATCAAGCTGTGGGGCAGAGAAAGAGCCTCGAGAATCCTGACTGGTATTGTGATGAGCTTGTCCTTGTCCTGGCGAGATTGGGGGCACCGGCAATTCCGGCGCTCCTGCAGATCTACGCTTCTGCCTCTCGGGTCTCGCGCACTCTTATCTGTGTGGCCCTTGGCCGACTTGGTGCGCGTGATCATGCCGAACTGATCTGGCGAGAGCTTGAGAACAACCCGCCGGGTGCCGGTAACGGTGGTTTTATGGGTCCGTTGTGGGCCCTCATCGATCTTGGCGACTCACGTGCTGCCCTTGTGTTGTCTGAACTACTCGATGAAGAGTATGAATTCCGCGAACTGTGGGCCATGCTCGCAGGAGCTGGCGATGCACGCGCATTGTTTCACATGATTATGGCCAGCGCGGCTGCCCCCGCGTGGCTCCAGCCCGAGTTGGAGCTCTCGTTGGCGGCGGTTGTCCGTCGCTCAGGCCGCGTGGCTTCGATTGAGGCCCTGAAGTTCCTGGAAGGGGTCCCGGGTCCTGATGGTGCGCGCGTCTCAGTTGCTGACCTAGTGGATGCGATCTTGATGACAGTCCAGCAAGAGATAGATGCCCACTTCAGCCTCTACTATCAGGGCCCCACTCGAGAGGATATGGTGGATCTGGTACGACGCCTGATTCAGCGCGACTGGGAGCACGAGGATTCGGGTTGGGACGAGGCGGATGATTCGGATTTGTTCGGTGATGGCCCTTTTTCTGAAACCGAGGATGCATTCGGGAGCGACGGGGGCATGAATGCCTGGCGAAATCCGCTCAGCGACAGGGGGCCTGCGAGCGCTCACTTCCCAAGTGGGCGCCCTGTGGCACGGCCCGGTCGGAACGAGCCATGCTGGTGCGGCAGCGGCAAGAAGTACAAGAACTGTCACTGGCGTGAGGACCATCTGGGTGATACCGGATGATGCTGTTGCATCACCGGCTTGGCCGGGCCTGGTCGGGGATCTGCTGAATAAGAAAACAACGTGCCCGGTATCGGGCACGTTGTTCTGCCACCTGCTACCTGACTACCTGATCTGGTAGTTGGGCGGTTCCTTGGTGAGGATCACGCTGTGCGGGTGACTCTCGATCAGGCCGGCACTGGTGATGCGAGTGAAGCGCACCTTGGTACGCAGTTCCTCAAGGTTGGCGGCGCCGGCGTAACCCAGGCCTGAGCGCAACCCGCCCACAAGCTGGTAGACGTAGTCATGCAGCGGGCCCTTGTAGGGGACTCGCGCCTCGACGCCTTCGGGGACCAGTTTGCCGCTGCCGCTCTGGCCCGTGCTGTAGCGGTCCCGGCCGTAGCCGCGCATCGCGCCCACGCTGCCCATACCGCGATATTCCTTGAAGCGGCGGCCATCGTAGAAGACGACCTCGCCGGGGGATTCGTCCAAGCCGGCCAGCATACTGCCCAACATCACCAGTTGGGCGCCCGCCGCGATGGCCTTGACGATATCACCGCTGTATTTGATCCCGCCGTCGGCGATGATCGGTATGCCGTAGGGGGCAGCCGCCTTGGTGCATTTGTAGATCGCCGTCATCTGCGGCATGCCGGCGCCTGAGACAATGCGCGTCGTGCAGATGGAGCCCGCGCCCACGCCGACTTTGACGGCACTGGCCCCAGCTTCGATCAAGGCAACTGTGCCCTCGGCGGTGACGACGTTGCCGGCCAGGATGGGAAGGCCAGGTGCCACGTCCCGGATGCGGTGGATGGCGCGCACAACGCCGGCCGAGTGCCCGTGTGCGGTATCGATGACGACGATATCCAGCTCAGCTGCTCGCATCAACTCCACGCGCTGTTCCAGGTCTGGGCCAACGCCCACCGCAGCTCCGACGACAAGCCGGCCCTGGCTGTCGGAAGTGGCATTGGGGAAGTCGCGTGCTTTCTGGATGTCCTTGACCGTGATCAAGCCCTTGAGGACGAAGTCATCGTCGACGAGCACGAGCTTCTCAATGCGATATTGGTGGAGGAGGCGCTTGGCATCATCGATGCTGATGTCCACGGGTGCAGAGACGATGTTCTCCGACGTCATAAACTCCGTGACGGGTCGGTTATAGTCCTTGGTGTCCACGAAGCGGAAGTCGCGGTTGGTGAGGATGCCCACCAGGTGGTTGTTTGCCTCCGTGATGGGCACGCCGCTGATGTGGTAGGTCGACATGATGTCCTCGGCGTCGCGGAGGGTCGCGGTAGGGGGCAACGTGATCGGGTCAACGATCATGCCCGACTGGGATCGCTTCACCTTGGCCACTTCGGCAGCCTGATGTTCGGGTGACATGTTGCGGTGGATGATGCCCAGTCCACCCTCCCGCGCCATAGCGATCGCCATAGCTGATTCTGTTACGGTGTCCATTGCAGCAGAGATCAATGGAACCGCGAGGCAGATCTCGTGGGTCAGCTGGGCGCTGGTGTCGGTCTCGTTCGGCAGCACCTCGGTGTATCCGGGGACGATCAGAACGTCATCGAACGTCAAGGCTTCCCGCTGAGTGAACATCTCGTCATTGATCATCCGTAGTTCGCCCTCCTCTGTTGATTGGGCATATTCTAGACGCAAAGCGCGTTTCGTCTAGCGGGCGTGGGAATGGGGGAGGGGATAGGGGATACGGCACCACGGGATAAGGGGG
>CAZEXX010000148.1:3901-6899 GCA_964516885.1 uncultured Anaerolineales bacterium
AATGATGGCGTCCGCCAGGGCTTGAGTGCCGACGACCTTGGCTTCGGGCTGGCCGGGCTTCAGATCCGGCGTGACCACGGCGCCCTCTGCGATCACCTTGTTTACGGCGTTCTCGACGCGGGCTGCGGCATCGGCCTCGCCGAGGTGGCGCAACATCAGGGCACCGGTCAGGATGGCGGCGATGGGATTCGCTTTGTCCTGCCCGGCGATGTCCGGCGCGGAGCCGTGGACGGGCTCAAAGACGGCCAGGTCATCGCCGATATTGGCGCCGGGGATGACGCCCAGGCCGCCGATCAGGCCGGCGCACAAGTCGCTTACGATGTCGCCATAGAGATTGGGGAGGACCAGCACGTCGTAGGCTTCCGGCTGGAGGGCGAGTTGCATGCACATGTTGTCGACGATCAGGTCCTGGAAGCCGATGTCGGGATAGCCCTGGGCGACCTCGCGGGCGACCTTCAGGAAGAGGCCGTCGGTCACCTTGAGGATATTGGCTTTGTGCACGGCCGTCACCTGGTGGCGACCATTACGCCGCGCATAGTCGAAGGCATAGCGCACCACGCGTTCCGATGCCTTCCGTGTGATGATGCGGATCGCCTCGGTGGCCTGGTTGGCGATCACCTCGTGCTCAATGCCGACGTAGAGGCCCTCGGTGTTCTCCCGGACGACGACCACGTCGACGCCGGGACGCGAGCGCGGCAGCCCCGGCATGGTGCGGGCCGGCCGGATATTGGCGTAGAGGTCGAGTGCTTTGCGGATGGCCACGTTGACGCTGCGGAACCCGGAGCCGATTGGGGTCGCAATGGGGCCCTTGAGGGCGATCCCGGTGGCTCGAATGGCATCCAGCACCGATACCGGCAACGGGGTACCTGCTGCTTCCATCACGCCGGCGCCGGCGTGATGAACATCCCACGTGAAGGACACTCCAGTAGCTTCAAGCACCCGACATGCGGCACCGGTGACTTCGGGGCCGATGCCATCTCCGGGGATGAGTGTAATCGTGTAGGCTTGGGTCATTGTCTTACGCTCCTGCCGACCGGATATAGTTGAGCAGACCACCTGCCAGCAAAGCCCTGCGTTCGCGATCCGACAGCTTGGGCACCAGCGTGTAGGTCAAGCCCTTGGTGGTGTTCACTGCGACCAGCAGCTCGCCGCTCTCAATACCCTTGCGAACATTGGAGAAGACGATGTGGTCGCCTTGTTCTAGGGTGTCGAAGTCGGCTTCATCGCGGAAGACCACCGGCAGGATGCCGGCGTTGATGAGGTTAGCGTGGTGAATCCGTGAGAACGACTTTGTGATGACGGCGCGGACGCCCAGGTACATGGGCGCCAGGGCTGCGTGCTCCCGACTCGATCCCTGTCCATAGTTGGCGCCGCCCACCAGGATGCCGCCCTGCCATTCCTTCGCGCGGTTGACGAAATCAGCGTCGACTCCGGCGAAGACGAACTCGGATATAGCCGGGATGTTGGAGCGCAGGGGGAGGATCTTTGCCCCGGCCGGCATAATGTGATCGGTCGTGATGTTGTCGCCCACCTTGATGAGGACCTCGCCCTCAACTTCGTCCGCCATCGCTGTGCCGATGGGAACCGTCTTGATGTTCGGCCCACGGATGATCTCGATCTGCGCGGCTTCTGCCGCCGGCAACGGTGCGATGATCATGGTGTCGTTGGTGGGGTACCGGCTGGGAGGAGCAAAGGTGGTCGGGGCACCCAGATCAAGTGGACTGGTGATCCTGCCTGTCAAGGCGGTTGCGGCGCAGGTCTCGGGGCTGGCCAGGTAGGAACGATCGTCTGCCGTGCCGCTGCGTCCCTTGAAGTTGCGGTTGAAGGAGCGCACCGTGGCGATCCCTGTCGCCGGAGCCTGACCGATGCCCAAGCAAGGACCGCAGGCCGACTCCAGCACGCGTACCCCAGCGGCGATCAGGTCTGCCAGTGCGCCGTTTTCGGCGATCATCGTGAAGACCTGCTTGCTGCCCGGCGTCACGGTCATGCTGACCGACGGATGGACCTGCTTGCCCTTGAGGATTGCGGCGACAATCATCAGGTCCTCAAACGAGGAGTTCACGCACGAGCCGACGCAGACCTGGGCCACGGGGAGGCCCGCGACCTCGGCGACGGGCACGACCTCGTCAGGCATCGAGGGCTGTGCGATCAGTGGCTCCAGCGCGCTGAGGTCAAGCTCGATCACTTCGGCATATTCGGCATCGGCATCAGCCGACAGTTGCTTCCAGGCGTCTGCACGGCCCTGTGCGGCCATATAACTGCGCGTTCTAAGGTCGCTGGGGAAGATAGAGGTGGTGGCGCCCAGCTCCGCGCCCATATTGCAGATCGTCGCGCGCTGATCCACCGTGAGCGTCGCGACGCCGGGGCCGAAGTACTCCACGATCTTGCCCACGCCGCCCTTGACCGATAGACGGCGCAGCATTTCAAGAATAACGTCCTTGGCGGTGACCCACGGGCCCAGCACTCCCGTGAGGCTGACACCCACGATCGAGGGCATCACGGTGTAGAAGGTACCGCCACCCATCGCCACGGCGACGTCCAGCCCGCCGGCACCGATGGCCAGCACGCCCAGCCCGCCCGAGTTGGGCGTATGGCTGTCCGATCCCAACAAGGTCTTGCCGGGCTCGCTGAAACGCTCCAGTTGTACCTGGTGGCAGATGCCGTTACCCGGGCGCGAGAAATAGGCCCCGAAGCGTGCCGCCGTGCTCTGCAGATACCTGTGGTCATCGGCGTTGCGGAAGTCGGCCTGGAGCATGTTGTGGTCGACGTAGCTCACTGAGCGCTCCGTGCGTACGCGGTCGAGGCCCATCGCCTCGAACTGCAGCCACGCCATCGTGCCGGTGGCATCCTGAGTGAGCGTGTGATCGATGCGGAGGCCGATTTCCTGGCCAAGCACCGACTCACCCTCGACGAGGTGTGTTGTGATGATCTTTTCTGCGAGTGTTTGGCTCATGGGTCTCTCCGGTTCTGTGAGGAAGCGAATGAAAGAATCAGCGAA
>CAZEXX010000148.1:6999-9494 GCA_964516885.1 uncultured Anaerolineales bacterium
TTCTTCCTACCGCTCCTCGATGGGATGGTAGACGCGGTTCTTAGGGCCGATGTATTGGGCCGACGGGCGGATCAAGCGGTTGTTGGCATACTGTTCCATCACCTGCGCCGTCCAGCCGGCAACGCGGCTGATGGCAAAGACAGGGACGAAGAGCTCCAGCGGGATGCCCAGCATATAGAGCACCGGTGCGGCGTAGAAGTCGACGTTGGGATTGAGGCCCTTCCGGCTTGCCAAAGCCTCGGCAACCGCAGTGGCGAGCTCGTAGAAGTGGAAGTCTCCCAGTTCGGTGCACTGTTGGTAGAGTCGTCTGCGCAGATAGGCCGACCGGGGATCAGGCACGGTCTTGTAGACCCGGTGGCCGAAGCCCATAATCCGCTGCTTGCGCGCCAATGCGTCGTTGATGTAGGGTTTCACCCTGTCGACATCCTCGATCTCCAGCATCATCTGCATCGCACGTACATTGGCGCCGCCGTGCAGGGGCCCCTTGAGAGTGCTGAGGGCGGTTGTGATCGCTGAGTACATATCGGACAAGGTGGCTGCCGTGACGCGCGCGGCGAAGGTGGAGGCGTTGAAGCCGTGATCGACCATCAGCAGCATCGCCATCGCCATTGAGTCGGCCTGCATCTTGGTGGGCGCGGTCCCTTTGAGCATATAGAGGAAGTTGGCGGCGTGTGAGAGATCCGGGTCAGGGCGAATACGGTCCAGGCCCTGTTGATGGCGATAGACATGGGCGACGATGGTGGGGAATTTGGCCAGGAGCCGGCGGGCCTTGATAAGATTAGTGGCCTGGCTTCGGTCTCCGTCGTCGGGATCCGAACACGAGAGCGCCGAGACCGCGGTGCGCAGGGCATCCATGGGCTCGATGCTTTTTGGGAGGACCGTCAGGATGTCCCAGACCCTGCGGTCGATGTCCCTGTCGGCGACGAGGTCCCTGGTGAATTCGTCGAGTTCGTCGCGTGTGGGTAATTCCCCGTGCCACAGGAGATAGACGGTCTCCTCAAATGTGGAATGGGCCGCCAAGTCTCCAATGTCGTAGCCGCGGTGGCTCAGCGCTCCGATTTCCCCATTGATGGAGGTAATCTCGGTGAGGGCAATGGTGACGCCGGCCAGGCCTTCGTGTATTGACACTGTCTGACGCTGCGAGTCCCCCTCGACATCGCCGGCGTCTGCCGGTGAAGCTTTCTCGGTGGTCGCTTTCACCGAATCTACATAGACCTCTGGTGACATAATTCCCTCCCCCTCACTGAATCCCTGGCTGACTCCGATAATGCCGCACACAGATCCTTCTGTATTACCCTGCGTCACACACCAATCCCCGCCTGGTAAAGAGAAAGCCAGCCTACTTGCGGTAGGCTGGCTGATCTTACTCAGGTCTTTGATTAACCAAATAGCATCAACTGCCCCCGCTGAAATTGTGGGCTCGGCTGCGGCTTGATAGGCTGTCGGTTGATCAGGATCGTGTGCATCGCGCTCTCGGATCTTTGGTGATCTGATAATAGATAGACTTTAGCATGAGATGGGTGAAAAGTCAATGCCCAGAAGAGCCCGGGGAGCCCTCACCCCGCACACACAGGAGAGCCCTCACCCTGCGCGCTCGGAAGCGCGTCACTCTCTCCCATCCGGCCGCCGCGGAGGCGGATGGAGAGGGGACTGGAGGGGATGCTGAATCGCTGAACCACTGAGGCAGATGAGACCACTGAGGGGGCGTCTGCTGCGATGATAGCTATCTGCGACCTGCTCTGCGGGCCCAAAGCCTTGGCTGCCACACTACGGCAGCGTGCGAGGCTATGGGGCCTTCCTCACGCTGCGTTTTCGTCCTGTAGGGTGTGCTGATGCACGTGGCGTCTACTATTCCGAAAATAACTTTCTCTGACCGCTCTGCGGGCCCAAAGCCTTTCACCGAATCTCGATCGAGGCTTTGGGGCCTTCTTTGCGTCGCATTTTCGTGCTTGCCTGGTGTGCGCCGGCGAACGTGACGTCTACTATTCCGGAAATAGCCGCCCACGGTCTCTCCCTCTGCGGACCGCGGGCGGCTCGCCCGCTCTGCTCTTCGCGCTGTATTTTCGTCCTGCGTGGTGGGCGACAGACCATGGGAACTACTTCGAGAATAGGCCCCGTTCGGCAACGAACATGGATCATCGCGGTTCGGGGAAGGCCCTAAAGCCTGGGCTGCCACACTACGGCAGCGGGAAAGCCTTTAGGCCCTCTGCGCGTACGAGACACTCAGCACGTCCGCGGCGGGAGAGGCATTCCTGCAAGGGGGTACTGTCGCGGTGGCGGTGTGCGGCATCTCCAGGTTACCCGACGGATGTATCACGCGGAATGCCTCGCCCCTACAGGTCAGAACGTGATCACCTCGTACCCGGCCTCGATATAGCGTGCCACGCTGGGGTGTCCCTTCATATCGCCGCAGAGCGGGAGGCCCTGGGCCTCGATGCTCGGGAGCGCCCCCATCTTCGCCGCACACGCCCTGCATACGCAGTCGATGAGTCCTT
>CAZEXX010000149.1:0-9489 GCA_964516885.1 uncultured Anaerolineales bacterium
ATGGAGATTCGTTCGGATGAGTATCTGATGCGCCTCAAGTTTGGCTAACAGAGAGGAGGAATTGTCCTATTAGTATGAACTCCTGTCCGGAAAGTAGAAGACTTGCGGATGCGTACGTTGTGTTGTAAAGTAGAGGTGTAATGGCGGGTTGTGTCTCTCTCAGTTTGTTCCAAGTGTTAGATCCTTGGCGCCCGCCAGGGAAGATGGTTGGTCATTCAGATTGCTTTTAGGAGGAGACGATGAAGCTGAAAAAGCTGAAGCGACGTGAGTTCCTGCAACTGGGCGTAGGCGCTGCGGTTGGTGCTATTGCCACTGCGTGCGCAACTCCAGAGATCATCGAGGTCGAGGTCGAGGTCGAGAAGACCGTTGAGGTCGAGACGATCGTCGAGAGGATCGTCGAGGTCGAGAAGACCGTTGAGGTCATCGTTGAGGTACCGGTAGGCCGGGGCGAGCCACCTATGCTGGAACCGCTCGTGGCTGATGGCACGTTGCCCCCGGTGGACGAGCGCTTGCCGCTGACCCCCTTCGTGGTCGGCGGACGCGAGGCAATCGGCGTCTACGGTGGCGAGGTACGCCAGATCCACTATGACACCGTTTGGTCGACCCAGACCTACGATTGGTTCGCCGACCGCTTGGTCCAGTACTCGGATCTGGATCTGCGCACCCTAGTCCCCAACATCCTCGAGAGCTGGGAGAGTTCAGACGACGGTACCACCTACACGCTGCATCTGCGCAAGGGGATGCGATGGTCGGATGGGGAGCCCGTGACCACGGAGGACGTCAGATTCTGGTGGGAAGACTGGGCTAACTACGAGGGCCTGGGCTGGATCGGCTCGGCCTTCAACGGCATCCAGAATCAGCCGTGCACACTTGAGATCCTCGACGACTACACCTTCCGCTGCACGTTTGACTACACCTTTGGCCTCTTCCCCCACATTCTCACCCGACACATGGGAGGCTATCCGCAGGAAGGGCCGCTCATGCCCGCCCACTTCCTGAAGAACTACCACCCCGACTATGCCGGGGAGGAAGCCGTCAACCAGCTGATGGAGGAGTGGGGTATGGAGACCTGGGAGCAGGTCACCAACCGCTTCGCCAGCCAGTGGGGGCTGAACACCTGGCGGTACCCGGATTGGGCCAAGGACTTCCCCACCCTCGCGGCTTGGATACCGAAGGAGTATCCGGCAGAGGGCCTCATCATCTTCGAGCGTAACCCCTACTACTGGAAGGTTGACCTGGCGGGCAACCAGCTGCCCTACCTCGACAACCTGCGCCTGGACTACCTGGCTGATGAGGGGACGATGGAACTGAAGCTGATCGGTGGCGAGCTGGATTGGGTCGGGATGCACGGCGTGACGATCGCCAAGTATCCCCTCTACAAGGAGAACGAGGAGGATGGCAACTATGCCATTGGCGACTACCTGTCCTGCATGACCGACCGCTACACGCTCTATCCTCGGCGCACGCTCCCGAATGACCCGGAACTTGAAGAGATTGCCAACCATCCCAACTGGACCCGAGCGCTCTCAGTGGCCATCGACCGGGAGGAGATCAACCAGAGCCTCTTCTTTGGCCAGGCGCGTATGGGGCAGATGGCCCCGATGCCCAACTCCTCGTACTACAAGGAAGAGTACGGCACTGCGTGGGCGCAGTATGATCCGGATCTCGCCAACCAGCTGCTCGACGAGATGGGTCTCGACCAAAGAGACGGCGACGGCTACCGTCTCCGGCCCGACGGCAACCGCCTGAGTTACCTGATCGAGCACGCAGGCATCCGCGTTGGTGCCTCGGTACACGAGTTCACCGAGATGGTCAGCACCTTCTGGCGCGAGATCGGCATCGATGCGACGATCAAGGAGATCGACGAATCCCTGTACAACGAGCGGATGTATGCCAATGAGGTCGAGTGCGGCATCTGGCACGCCGACCGCTGCACCGACATGCTCCTGCCGATCCAGATGCAGTGGTATATCCCCACCAACGACTGCCAGCAGGGCACCGTCTCCTGCGCTTGGCAAGACTGGTATAGGGCTGTGGACAAAGAAGCCGAGGGCATCGTCGCGCCGCCGGAGGACATCCAGCAGCTCTATGCCTTTGTGGATGAGATCCGCGCGGTCGTTGATGATGACGAGCGCGTCGCGCTAGGCCAGAAGATCTTCGACTATCTGGCAGACACTCCCTTGGCCATCGGCACGGTGCTCGAGAGCCCGTGCCCGATTATCTACAACAAGAACCTGCGGAATATGCCTCGGCCTAAGGTGCCCATCGGATGGGACACCTACGGCATCAACAGCTACCACCCGTGCGCCTTCTTCTATGAAGGCGGTGAGCGGGCGTAGAGCCCTCAGACTGGTGAAAGCTGGGTTGCCGGCCTCGCACTGCAACGCGAGGCCGGCAACCCAGGCTACTCTTGGGCCTACGAGTGCGGCTGATCGCTCAACTCTGGGCGGGGAGGGCGGCATCAGTAGGCCCCCGATGTCTCTGCGGCGACTACCATAGGAGGCGAACCCATATGCTTGGATACATCATCCGGCGCATCGTCCGAGCGGTGCCCCAAATGCTGCTGGTCTCCATCCTGGCTTTCATCATCATCCAGCTCCCGCCTGGAGATATCGTGACTAGGCAGATACAGCGCCTGCAAAGCTCCGGCGCCACGGTGGACGAAGCGCAGGCTGCGGCATTGCGACGGCAGTACGGGATGGACAGGCCGATGTATCAACGATATTTCCTCTGGATCAGCAACATCTTGACCAAGTTCGACTTCGGGTACTCGTATACGTTTGAGAAGCCCGTGGCCCAGGTCATCGGGGAGCGGATGTTATACACCTTTGGCATCGCCCTGTTCGCGCACATTTTCACCTGGACGGTCGCGATTCCCATCGGCATCTTCGTTGCGGTCAAGCAGTACTCGATCATCGACTATGCGGTGACCTTCATTACCTTCATAGGCCTCGCCGTCCCTCCGTTCTTCCTCGCCCTGATAATCATGTACATCGCTCTCACTCGATTCGGCCTCCGGACCGGGGGACTGTTCTCGCAGGAATATATGGTACAGCCGTGGAGTTGGGGCAAGTTCCTGAATCTGTTGAGCAATCTTTGGCTGCCTATCGTTCTCCTCGGCATCGGTGGCGTCGCTGGTACAATCCGCACGATGCGTGCGATGATGCTTGACGAGCTGCGCAAGCAGTATGTGAGCGTTGCGCGCGCGAAGGGGCTGTCCGAATTCAGGGTCATTACGCAGTACCCTGTGCGGCTGGCCATCAACCCGATCTTGAGCAGCGTGATGTGGCTGTTGCCATGGCTCTTTTCGGGCGGTATTATGGTCGAGATCGTTCTCAATCTGCAGACCGCAGGCCCGGCGCTGTACTCATCGTTGAGGAATCAGGATATGTATATGGCTGGCGCCTACATCTTGCTCACCGGCGCTTTGACCGCGATGAGCGCGATTCTCTCGGATGTCCTGCTGGCATTATCGGATCCGCGTATTCGGTTCGGCGGTGTGGGGAGCGTATGAGCGACGCAACGTTACAGACTGGACGATCACACCACGAGGACGAGGCCGGCCCGGGGGCGCAGGTTGGAGTCGTGAAGAGCCAAGAGGAAGAGGAGTTCTACCGGGCAGGGCAGTGGCAGCTCGTGTGGTGGAAATTCCGCCGGCACAAGCTGGCACAGATGGCGATGGTGGTTCTGGCGATCCTGTACTTCTTCGCCATCTTCGCTGGGTTCATGAGCCCCTACGATCCCCTGCACCGATTCAAGAACTACTTGGCAAGCCCCCCGACGACGATCCGTATTCGTGATGCGGAGGGTAGGTTTCGATCTCCGTTCGTCTACCGGACCGTGCTGCGCCGAGACCCCGTGACCTTGAGGCCGATCTATGAACAGGACCGCTCGACTATCTACGCCATCGGGTTATTCGTGCCTGGCGACTCGTACAGGTTCTGGGGATTGTTCGAGACCGACCTGCATCTCTTCGGCACCGCAGGCAATGACGTCGCGCCGGTCTTCGTCATGGGCTCCGACGCGATCGGACGCGATGTGTTCTCGCGCGCCATCCACGGCGGGCGCATCTCGCTGAGCGTCGGCCTGGTGGGCATCGCCGTCAGCTTCATCCTCGGGCTGCTTCTGGGTGGCGTCTCGGGGTTCTTTGGCGGCGTGATTGACGACGTAATCCAGCGGGTCATCGAGGTGATCACCACGATCCCGGCCATCCCCTTGTGGATGGCTTTGGCCGCCGCGCTACCTCGCGAGTGGCCGCAGTTGCGCATCTACTTCGCGACCACCCTCATCCTTTCAATCCTCGGCTGGGTGAGCCTCGCGCGAACGGTGCGCGGACGGCTGCTGAGCATGCGCGAGGAGGACTTCGTCCTGGCTGCCAAGCTGGACGGCGAGAGCGAGTGGACGATCATTACGCGCTACATGCTGCCCAGCTTCCTCAGCTACATCATCGTCTCGCTGACCGGCTCTCTGCCGGGGATGATCCTCGGCGAGACCGCTCTGAGCTTCCTGGGCATCGGACTCAACCCGCCGACGATCAGCTGGGGCGTTATGCTTAATGACGCTCAGGACATTATGAGTGTGGCCCACTATCCCTGGATCCTCTGGCCGGTGCCGGTGGTCGTGCTCGCGGTGCTGATGTTCAACTTCGCGGGTGACGGCCTGCGCGACGCTGCAGACCCCTACGTGATCTAGGAGGCCCGATCGATGTCCTCTAATAGTGTGCTTGCCGAAGTTAGGAACTTACGCACCTACTTCCACCTAGCCGAAGGTGTCGTCCGGGCGGTGGATGGCGTTGATCTGACCATCAGGGCAGGACGTACGTTGGGCGTGGTGGGGGAGAGTGGGTGCGGCAAGAGTATCACCGCACTCTCCCTAATGCGGCTGGTGCCGTCCCCAGGCCGGATCGAGGAGGGGGAGATCACCTATTATCGACCTCTGCGCCGGGCGGAGTCCTCCAGCGTATCTGATGTTATCGATATCGCCGGTCTCAAGCCTAACAGCAAGGAGATGCGCAGCATCCGCGGCAACCAAATCTCTATGGTTTTTCAGGAGCCGATGACCGCCATGCTTCCGGTGCGTACGGTAGGAAGCCAGATCGTGGAGGCCATCACCCTGCACCATAATGTCAGCAAGACGGAGGCGCGGGAGAGGGCCATCGATACCTTGGCCCGCGTCCGGCTTCCGAACCCTGAGCGGATCTTCGACACCTATCCCTTCCAGTTGAGCGGCGGCATGCGCCAGCGCTGCGTGATCGCGATGGCCCTCAGTTGTGATCCTAACCTGCTCATCGCGGACGAGCCTACCACGGCACTAGATGTGACGACCGAAGCCCAGATCCTAGATTTGATGCGGAATCTGCAGGCCCACTCCAATATGGCGATCATGTATATCACCCACAATCTGGGTGTGATTGCCGAGATGGCTGACGACGTCGCGGTGATGTACATGGGCAGAATTGTTGAAGAGGCCGACGTTCAGACAATCTTCTTCCACCCGCTGCATCCCTACACGCAGGCGCTGCTGAGGTCCATCCCGCAGCTCGACGACGTACTGGCGCGTGCTGGCAAGAAGGAAAGGCTGCAGACGATCAAGGGCTTGGTCCCCGACCCCTATAACGTGCTGCCGGGGTGCACGTTCCATCCACGGTGCCCCCAGTTTATTCCGGGTGTCTGCGACCGTGTGGTTCCCGAGGTGATCGAGGCGGAACCGGGCCACACGGTCAGATGTCTCCTATACAAGTCCAAACCTGTGGATGCACAGCCCCGCGAGGATACGATGGTATGATCGACCTAACTGATGTGCACAACGAGACCGAGGTCCACGGCGGCGGTCAGAGCCAGCAGCCTCTGCTGGAAGTGAAGTCACTGAGGAAATACTTCCCAATCCAGAAGGGCTGGCTGCGAAGGGTGGTTGGTCAGGTCAAAGCCGTCGACAACGTCGACGTCTACGTGATGGAAGGGGAGACATTGGGCCTGGTTGGTGAAAGTGGATGCGGGAAGACGACCATGGGGCGCTGCTTGTTGCGGGCCATCAATCCTACAAGCGGCGAAGTGTGGTTTGACGATCCGACGCTGGGCCGCATCAACGTCAGAGAGCTGGACCATGAGCAACTTGTGCACGTGCGACGCAACATGCGCATGATCTTCCAGGATCCGTATGCCTCGCTCAATCCCCGTATGACGTTGCTCGACATCGTTGGCGCGCCGCTGCGCGCCCTGAACATCGCCCGGGGAAAGGAGCTGGAGGATCGTGTGGCGGAGATGCTGCGGCTCGTGGGACTCCGTCCGGAGTACATGCGCCGATATCCCCACGCTTTCAGTGGCGGGCAGCGCCAGCGTATCGGTCTCGCACGCGCCCTGGCGCCCTATCCTAAGTTCATTGTCTGCGACGAACCGGTTTCGGCGCTGGATGTTTCTGTGCAGGCGCAGATTCTGAATCTGCTCAAGGATCTGCAGGAGCAGATGGGATTGACCTACCTGTTCGTCGCCCACGACCTGAGCGTGGTTGCGCACATCAGTGATCGTGTGGCTGTGATGTATGTGGGCAAGATCGTCGAGATGGCTTCGACCTATGAGCTCTTCACGCGACCGCTGCACCCGTATACAGAGGCGTTGATGTCGGCGATCCCGCGGCCCGACCCTACCCCGCGCAAGAAGCGCATCTTGCTCACAGGGGAGGTCGCCAATCCTGCGGATCCGCCGTCAGGCTGCTACTTCCATCCACGTTGCAGGTATGTGAAGGATATCTGCAGAGCCGAGGAGCCCGTTCTTGAGGAAATCAGCGCAGGTCACTTTGTGAAGTGTCACCGTGCTGCTGAGCTTTCCCTGTCCGGTGCCGTCGAGTCTGCCTGATATCCGATCTCACGTCAAGAAGCCTGGCAGATCGGACATTGCTAGGCTTTTCCTTTCGGCGTAGAAACCCCCGAACCAAACCTATCCGAATGGAGGGTGCAACATGACCCATGATTGGGAGAATCCCCAAGTTGTCGAGAGGAACAAGGAGCCTGCGCACGCAACGCTGCTGCCCTATCAAGATGTTGAGACTGCGCTGGCGAATGACCGCAGCACTTCTACATACTTCAGGCTTTTGAACGGCGACTGGAAGTTCGAGTGGTCGCCCAATCCGACCGCTGCGCCAAAGTCATTCTATGAAGAGACGCAGGATGTCAGTGCGTGGGATGACATTGCTGTCCCCGGCAACTGGCAAGTGCAGGGGTACGGCACCCCGATGTACACCAATGTCCAGTATCCCTTTCCCCCGGACAATATGCCGGCTGTGCCGGAGGACAACAATCCTGTCGGGTCATACCGCACGACGTTCCTCCTGCCGGAGGCGTGGGACGGCAAGCAGGTTTTCATCGTTTTTGATGGTGTGGACTCGGCCTTCTACCTCTGGGTCAACGGTCAGGCCGTGGGGTATAGCCAGGGCAGCCGGCTGCCTGCTGAGTTCAACCTGACCTCGTGTCTACGCCCCGGGGAGAACACGCTGGCGGTCCGTGTCTATCGATGGTCCGACGGGAGCTATCTGGAGGACCAGGACTTCTGGAGGCTGAGCGGGATCTATCGGGACGTCTATCTCTATGCGACGCCCACGGTCCACATCCGCGATTTCTGGGCGCGGCCGGATCTGGATGAGGCGTACCGAGATGCGACGCTGAGCGTGCGTGTCAAGGTGCAGAGCTACGCGGCGGCGTGTGTTGATGGCTACGCAGTTGAGGTCCAGCTTTTGGATGCGGCAAGCCGGCCAGTCACAGGTGATACATGGCGAATCACAAACGGCAAGTCCCAGAGCGCGGGGCAGGAGTTGGTGCACGAGCTTGTCCTGGCGGTCAGTGATCCGGCGAAGTGGTCGGCTGAGCAGCCTGATCTCTACACGCTGCTGTTAACGCTGAGAGATGCTGACGGTGATGTGCTGGAGGTGGAGCGGGCCAACGTCGGCTTTCGCAAGGTTGAGATAGAGGACGGTAAGATCCTGATCAACGGCGTTCCGGTCACCTTCAAGGGCGTCAATCGCCACGAGCACGATCCCGATACCGGGCATGCGGTCAGTGTTGCCTCGATGATCGAGGACATTCTGTTGATGAAGCGGTTCAACGTCAACGCGGTGCGCACGTGCCACTATCCCGATGACCCGCGCTGGTATGATCTGTGCGATCAGTACGGCCTCTACCTCATCGACGAGGCGAACATCGAAACACACGGCGTCTGGGATGAGCCGACAAAGGACCCCGACTGGCTGACTGCCTTCATGGAACGTGGCATCCGTATGGTCGAGCGGGACAAGAACCATCCCAGCGTCGTGATCTGGTCGATGGGCAATGAATCGGGCCACGGCCCGAACCATGCAGCCCTTGCGGCGTGGATCCATGAGAACGATTCCTCGCGTCCGGTTCACTACGAGTCCGCGGGGGACGAGCCCTACGTGGATATGATCAGCACGATGTATCCTGCGTTGGATCGGCTGGTACAGATGGCGACGGCTCCCAATGAGGGACGCCCCTTCATCCTGTGTGAGTATGCCCACGCGATGGGCAATAGCCCCGGCAACCTCAAGGAGTACTGGGAGATCATCGAGCAGCATCCCCGCCTGTGCGGCGCGTTCGTCTGGGATTGGATGGACCAAGGCCTGCGCCGCACTACCGATGATGGTGTGGACTGGTTTGCCTATGGTGGCGACTACGGTGAGTCACCGCACGATGGGAGCTTCTGCATCAACGGCCTGATCTTCCCCGACCGCACTGTGCATCCGGCGATGTGGGAGCTCAAGAAGGTCCACCAGCCGGTCAAGGTCCTGGCCGTCGATCTTCCGGCGGGCAAGGTGGAGGTCGTCAACAAGCACTTCTTCTCCGATCTCAACGGCCTCGACATCGCCTGGACGCTGTCCGCGGATGGTCAGGTGGTGCAGCAGGGGCAGCTTCCCAGGCTGGGCACGCCGGCCGGTGGCCGCGAAGGTCTGACGATCCCGTTCGATCAGCCGAGTGTGGCGCCTGGTGTCGAGTACTGGCTGATGGTCCGCTTCACGCTGGCCGAGGCCACGTCGTGGGCGGACCAAGGCCACGAAATCGCCTGGGACCAGTTCAAGGTTCCCTTCGAAGCACCGGCTGTAGATCCGCTGGACGTCTCTGAGATGCTCTCTCTCGCGTTGTCCGGCTGCGGCTCTCAAGCTGTGGTCGAGGGGCAGGTCTTCCGCCTGGTTTTCGACAGACAGGCCGGCACTGTGACCTCTCTGCGCTACTATGGACACGAACTGATCGAGCGTGGGCCACGCTTCAACTTCTGGCGCGCGCCGACAGAGAACGACAGTGCGAAATGGCGTGAGAAGGCCGCTATCCAATGGCGTGAGGTCGGGTTGAATCAGCTGGAGGAGACGGTTGGCGAGGTGTCTGTGGCCCAGCTCTCGCCCCAGGTTGTACGGATCAGCGTGCGCTCTGTGTGGTCCCCATCCGGGGACGTGGTAGCATCGCAGCGTGCTGGACCGGAGTCCCAGGCT
>CAZEXX010000150.1:0-4303 GCA_964516885.1 uncultured Anaerolineales bacterium
TGGTGCCCTGAGTGAAGGAGAGCAGCCCGAACATGGCGTAGCGCAAGGGGCGGCTGGAGCTACGGGATGGTGCGACCGCTTCGTCGGATGCAATGACGCCGGACATGAGACCTCCCTGGGTGGCTGGGTGGGGGGGTGATGCGTAGGATGATACCATGGCCGATGCTGCCCGCAACCCATCCAGCGGGAGGCAGGGCACGCCGAGGGAAAGCCGGACACTCTGAGGGACTGGTCTTGATCCAGGTGGGGTGCACTCCTGAAGTGCACCCCACCTATGCTGCCGTTGCCCGAGGCTATTCCCCGGCGGGCCACTCCGGGCACGTGGCCCGGTACGGTTCGCCCGGAACGTATTGCGCCCACTCCGCCTGGGTCAGGTTGCGCCCGGCGATGGCGCAGGCGCGCTCGTGCCACCAGGCGGGGTCGATGTGCCACCGTTGCACCTCGCCGGAATGGGCGGTGGTGATGGCGGTCTTGCCATCGGGGCTGATGGTCAGGCCATAGGCCCAGTCCAGGTGGGCCTTCAGCGTCTCGCCGATGGGGCGCCCCGGCTGGTCGGGGTCGCTCATATCCCAGAAACGCAGGTAGCCCGCCTCGTCGATGGAGAGAAGGGTCTCGCCATCGGGCGTGAAACCCACGCGCCAGACCACGAAGTCGTGACCTGGAAGCTGGGCGATCAGATCATGCGTCGCCACGTTCCAGAGCCGGATGATCGTGTCCTGCCCGGCCGATACCAGCAGTGCGCCGTCGGGGCTGAAGGCCACGGTGTACAGAGCCCCGCCATTCGGCCCTAGAGGTTCGCCCTGCTGCTCGCAGGTGGCAACGTCCCAGAGCCGTGCCGTGCCGTCGCCGTCTGCTGAGGCGAGGAGTGTGCCATCAGGACTGAAGACGATCTGCGGGACGCCGAGGCCGGGCTCGTGGCCCAGCAGTGTGCGGCTTACTGGTTTCCCCGCGATGATGCTGTCCACGTCCAGCAGCGTGATGGGGGGCGCTCCCGCGCCGCTGCTGGCTAGGGTCCGCCCGTCGGGACTAAACACGGCGTTGAAGACCGGGACGCCCGGCAGCCGGCGACCAGATCGCCGAAGGGGTCACTATCGCCCAGCCGCGCACTGCGGTGGTGGAGCGGGATGTCCGTCGGGTAATACGCGATGTAGCCACCCGCGCTCAAGCATGCGCCCTGCGCCTGTACCCGGCGGAAGTAGTCCAGCCAGAAATCCGGGTCAAAGGTGCCCGGATCGTTGTCCACCAATGTCAGCTGTGCCCAACGCATTGGGCGCTCGAACCACATATCACTCATCTGGATCACCATCCTTAGCGAACTACCCCGGGATGAATCCCGGGGCTCTTCCCCGTCTGGAAACCCGATTTATAGGGTGCAGCTCACGTCAGTCTGCTGACGCAAGCAGCGGGATTTATCCCGGTGTAGCTCAACAGATCGCAGTCCGCCAGCCTTGCCAAGTCGATTCCTCATCGCTCATCATGCCCGTGTCGCTGCAAGAGGCACGAGTCGCACGATCCGGCGGAAGCAATTCCTGTTCTGTACAATGGATGATAACGTGGGCCAAGAAAAGGAACCACATTCACGCACCCAGCTCCTCCGGTACTCCAGGAACAAACAGCTCATGTGTCTCTGGGTTTCTGTCATATCCCTCAAACCACCCGGGGACAAGCCCCTCGCCACGTACCGCGGCTGCGACCATTTGCTTGTTAAAGACGCCGACGTGCTCATACGCCATGTATCGCTCCAGGGGTATCCACATGCTCTCATCGATCTCAGATTCCTGGATGTGAATCTCCTCGGTCAGCGGCTCAAGACGGCAGATGAAGTAGATGTCGGACTTACCATACCGGTAACCGTGCCAGTGCCGGAATCCCATCAAGGCCCGGAACCGAGTGTGAATCCCAGTCTCCTCCCGGACCTCGCGCATCACAGCGTCCACGAGATGCTCACCGGGCCTCAAGGCCCCGCCCGGCAGCTTGTAGTAATGCGGGTGTCTATGGCGATGGATGCGCTCCGTGACCACCAAGAGCTCCTGCCGCGCATTCAACACCAGCCCCCCAGCGCCGATGTAGTGCGTCGCATAGGGCGGGATCACGGCATCCGTCACCAACCGCAGGGTCATCATCACAGACTCCGGCCGGCTGTGATGGAAGATGAAGCCGGCGTGTGCTGCCGCCGGGATCAGCGTTGCCTTGTCGATGGGGATCTCCAACCAAACGACCTGGTGGTCATCAGCCTTCCAGGCCGTCAACGACTGTGCCAGTTGCAGAGAGAAGTGCGCCGGATCAGTGCACAGTCCATTTGGGTCCACGACAACACCGCGGAAGACGTTGATCGTGGCAGCTAACAGTTGCACCTCGGTATGGGTCACAGCCATGTGCACGGCACCTGGCAATCCTGGTCGCTGTCCGACCCGTGACCGCCCTTGAGCGTTGTCGTGGGATCATCCACGATATCGTGTTGGCCGTGGTCGGCCAGAATGATGATGCCATAGCCAAGAGGCTTCAGATGCTCGACCAGCCGCTGCAGCCGGGCATCGGTTGCCCGCAGCATCGGCACCACCTCAGGTGATGACGGGCCGAACTGGTGAAAGATATCGTCCACGCGGCCAAGCTGCGCGATGAGATACTCAGGGCACTGCGCGTCAGCGATCCGTATCGCCGTATCCACGATCTCGTCATCGGTACCGCGCTCGGTCGTGCCGTCGATATCCGAGTACCGGGCCAGCAGCTTGCTGCCGGTGTAGCCCTCGAAGCCGACCGCCGCGCTGCGCTTACGCGCCGTACGCACCACATCGAAGAGCGTCTCGGCCTGGAAATCGTGATCGTAGGTGCGCACGCCGTGCCCCTCAAGATCCGTGCCCGTCACCATCGTCGCGAAGTTCACCGCTGTGACCGACGGCAGCACCGACCGCAGGATCAGACTATTCCGAGAGTGCAGGCTCACGAGATACGGCATCTCGCTCTGCCACAGCGTCCAGGCGTACCAACCAAAGGCATCGGGCGCCAACACCGCGATCCGCTCCACGCCGGCCAAGTCCGCCACAACGTCGGGGATCGGCGAGCCCTTCGCGTCCGCCGGCTCAGTCAACCCCAGCGCCGCACTCACGGTGGGCGCTACATCCATCATCGAATAGGTCTCTACCATTCTTCGCTCCTACGATATCGTGATCTTGATCGCCTCAAACAGCGCCAGCGAGGGCACGTGCACGGTCAGGATGCCGTCCGCCCACTCGTGGGGCAGCGCTTGCTCCGAACGTAGACCCACCACAGACATCGGCTGCTCGGCCAGGGGGACCTCAACCACCACATCGGTCATGGTGACAGGCGCATAGAAGCTGTTGCCAAAGTGGCCGGACGCGTTGACCAGACTGAGCAGCAGATAGCTGCCGTCGTTCTTCTCCGTCAACGTCGCTTCGACCATCGGCGACAGGTTACCGCCCGCCATGGCGACACCGGCGATGCCCTCCAGCAGGTCTGCGCAGAACCACGCCGTGTTGACGTGCCCCTGCCGGTGGAAGAGCGTGCCGGGCATCCACGGCACGTAGATGGTGCGACCGGCACCGCAGGGATGCACGACATAGCCGGGACGATCGACCACGAGATCGTAGTAGCAGCGCTCTGGCGGGCCAAAGTTGTGCGGTGGGATCAGCTGCATATGCTCCTCGGTCTCCTCATCGTAGTGCGCATAGACGTAGGGGCCATCGATGTAGACGAGGTCTGTGTCATCGAACCGCGCGAAGCCCGCTTTGCTCTCGAACTTCAGATAGGCGGAACGCATATCTTCTCGCACCAGCAGCACATCCTCAATCCCCAAGCTCTGCAAAGCCGGCATTTCCCGTAAGTTGAAGTTCTCATCCCGGAATCCCGACTGGCCCGTGACAATCAGCGTGCCGCCGTCCTTAGCAAACGCGTCGAGGCGCTCGGCCACAGCGTCAGTCATCGCTTCCATGGCGGGCACGATCACGGTAGTGTAGCGGTCCCACGGGACCTCCAAGGCGGCATCCTCGCGGACCACATCGAAGAAGACGTGGTTCTCAACGAGGACGCGGAACCAGCCGCGGTACTCGTTCTGATTCGCGCCGGCTTCAAGCAGCATCACCTCAGCCTTCGAGGACATATCCACGTACGTCTCCTCGTTGGCGGCATGGTAATGGAAAAGGCCCTTCACCGCGTCATAGCCGGAGCGATCCTCGTGGTTGTCCAGGCGCCCGATCAGGTAGAAGTCAACGGCACCCCCATTGGCGAGGTTCTGTGCCAGCCGCAGCGACTGCTGATGCGGCGAGACGGTCACGTGCCGGTAGGG
>CAZEXX010000150.1:4403-9484 GCA_964516885.1 uncultured Anaerolineales bacterium
GTCCTCCGCGTCGGGCAGCGCCATCCCGTACATCTCCGCAAACGCGGCCTGGCAGTGCTGGCAATGGCAGATCCCGTGGTAGTTGCCGCTGTAGTCGCGCGTCTGATAGCCGCCCATGTTGAAGAAGATGCCGTCGAAATCGACCGTGTTGAAGAGCTCTTCCATGATCAGCGGCATATACCCCTGCTGATAGGGGCCGTTGATGCAGACGTGGACATCGCCGTTGTAGTCCACGATCTCCCCGGCAGCGGTTCGGTAGCCCCAGTCAGGATGCTGCTCGTAGATCGGACGGCGCACCTTGGAGAAATCCGTTCTGGCGATCACACGGATACCTGCGGCGTGGCAGGCCTCTACAATATCCTGCAGGCTGTCCCCTTGGAGAAAGGGGCTCTGGAACTGAAAGGGCAACTGGGTTGGATAGCTGGCGATGATCCCCGCCGCATTGAGCATCAGGACGTTCGCCTTGAAGGCCTGAAGGTCGGATACGACGCGCTGAGCATCGATGTCGAGCATATCGGTCTCGCGCAGATTCGTCTGGATCAATCGCCACTGCTTGGTATGCCACCACTCGGTCATTGTGCACTCCTGTCTAGAGTCTCAATCTAGCGACGATTGTACTCCGATGCTGGAGTGGACACAAGGACTTGAGTGCGTTTCAGGATCGGGGCGACTACGCCGCGCCGGAAGCGGAGACCCCTCTCTAACTCTCCCCCGCGGGGGAGAGGACCTGGACGCAGCCGTGGCTCCACTGTTAGAAATGTTAGCAGTGGAGAAGATCAGCGGAAGAGCTTCCGCGTATATGACACGATCTGTCACAAACACTTGTTACACTGAGGAAGTGTTAGAACAAAGGGGCTACTCAGCCGTGAGGCTCAAGCTCCAGGCTGTGGCCCCCAGGAAAGTTCGGGCGCCGGTCATAGCCTGGAGCCGGCCAGCTATCAGATTCTGGAAGCGAGGATGATCAACAATGGCAGAACGACACGAAAACAAGAGTATGACCGGCGCGATCTTCCGCGGCGTAGACCTGGGTGAAGCGATCTTCGATGACGCAAACCTGTACAAGGCGAGCTTCAAGAACGTGAATCTGGGTGACGCCACGATCCGCGACGCCAACTTGTCGGGGCTCACGATCGAGAGCGCGGCGATCAACGGCCTCACGATCTTCGGCATCCGCGTGGATGAGCTCATCGAGGCCGAGCTGGACCGGCGGGACCCGGAACGCGCCCGTTTGCGGATGTGTGACACCTTCGACCCGGTGGAAGTCAAGAGGGTGACGGAACGGCTGGATGTGGTCAGGGCTGAGTTCTACGCCCGCCTGCGGAGCACGCCGGCGGAGCAGCTGAACCACCACACCGGGCCCGATACCTGGTCGGCACTGGAGCACGCGCGCCACCTGCTCTTCGCCGAGGACTTGTACCTCAATCGTTGGATCCTCCGCAACGACCTGCCCTGGTCTTCTCTGGGGCACCTCCCCCCGTTTCTTGAGGATAACCCGGCCTTCGCCCAAGTCGGCACCGACCCAACACAGGATCTCGACGTCGTGTTGGCGGCCTGGGACCAGATCCACACTGGGATGCTCGACTTTGTCACCCAGCTATCGCCCGACATCCTGCACCGGGACACCAGCGACGTCGACTACGGACAGGGCACCATCGGCGGGGTCCTGCAGGGCATGGCACAACACGAGCTGACTCACATACGCATGGCGGAGGCTGCACTTCGCCGCGCCGCCGACATAGAAGATCAGTGAGTGGGGATGATGCTTTCCTGGGCACTCGGTACGGGCTTAAGAGAGCTCCGGCTGGATCTGCCCGACTCAACGCAGCACAGTCTGGGACCGTAGGCACTCCGATGCCCGGCATCTTGCCCTCATCTTCGCGCGCGAAGGGCGCCGTTGACTTGGTACGGAGTACCTGATCAGCAAGGATCACGACCACATCGTCAAAGTGATCCGCGCCGCACTTGATGCCGGCATTACCTACTTCGACCTCTTCTGCGCCGAGCCTGACTTTCGTGACGCGAGGGGCGAAACCTTCAAGGGCCGCCGCGATAGAGCCATCCTGGCTTCTCACCTCGGTGCGACTGTGGGTAAGGATAGCCAGTACAAGAAGACGCGCGCCATCCGCAACAGCGACCGCTTCTTCCACGACTTCCTCACCCGCTACGATACCGGCTATGTAGATGTGCTCTTCTTGCACAACTGCGACTCGCAGAAGGACTTCGACACGGACTTCCGTGAGGACGGCTTCCTACGCCTCGCATTACGGTTGAAGGAGGAGGGAAAGGCGCGCTATCTCGGCTTCAGCGGGCATACGGTGGCAGCGGCGCTGCAGGCCGTGGAAAGCGCTCACATCGACGTGCTGATGTTTCCCATCAACCTGACCGGGCACGCCATAGTCGGCAAGGCGGGTCTGCTGCGCACCTGCGTGGCGCGTGGTGGCAATGAAGCCCTACGGCGGCGGCAAGCTACTGCAGGGCCCGCGCACCGTGCGGGTGGGCCACTACCTGCGGGGTGGGTAAGCCGTCAAGCTGCGCGAGTCTGACACAATCACGCCCGTTCGCTGCCTCGCCTACACCCTCGCGCAGATCGGCGTGTGTGCGGCTGTTCCCGGCTGCGACAGTGTACGGCAACTCGAGGCCGCACTGGCCTACGAAGAGGCCGATGCTGACGAACGTGACTTCTCCGAGACCCTGACCGGCTTCCAGCAATTCGTACCGGGCGAGTGCACCTACTGCAATCACTGTCTTCGGTGCCCATCCTACATCGACATCGGCCAAACGCTACGGCTGCTCGATCCGGCGCAATCGGGCATCACACCGGCGCTGCAGGCGGCTTACGATGCAATGCCCGCTTCGGCGAGCGACTGCCGGGCGCTTGCGCACGAGTGCGGCGCGTGCGAATCCCGCTGCCCCTTCGGCGTGCCGACCGCCGCTCTCATCGCTGAGGCGGCCGCGCTCTTCGCCACCAGCTAGAGACGCATGGTGCATGCATGGCGTCGCCGAGAATCTGGAGGAGATTCGGAGTAGCCTGATCAGCCCGACGTAGTACCTCATGCCTCGTATCGCCTTGTCATCCCGAGTGGGTTGGCAAGGCGGTTTCGTCATCAATCCGAGACAGCGAGGGATCTTGTGCTGAGGACAGCGCATCTGATCCTGGGATGAGATCCCTCACTCAAAATCCTATCCAGTGAGATCGACCGGGTTGCCCACTCGGGATGACAGGTTGATGTGCCCCCCAAGTCGGTGAGTAGCCGCAACCCGGTGTATAATCCAGTGTATGCAAGAGAAGAATCGAGACACCCAAGCCAAAGGCACTGACCGCTCTGCACTGTCCCGACTGCACACTATGGTCGGCTCGATCGGAGCCTGGAGGTGGGTTCCTGACCTCTTTGATGTACGGGGCATTCCTCCGGCGTACCACACCGGAATACGCGCATTCGGCTTCGACAGCCTGCTGACGTCGTTCTCCGATTCCCTCTACCTCAGCTACATCAGCCTATACATCCTGGCGCTGGGGGGATCACGAGGCCAGGTAGGCGGGTTCACCTCCCTGGCCAGCCTAATGGGGATGTTGAGCCCGATCCTCGGCGCAGCCCTGACGCGACGCTGGGGCCAGCGCAAGCGTATCGTCGTCGTTTTCTCCGCTCTATTCCGGCTGATGCTGCTACTTGCAGCGCTTGTCCCCTTCTTCCTGGAAGGCCCCTCTGCCATCGTGGCCATAATCGCGATCTTCGCCCTACGGGCCGGCTTCCTCAACGTCCTCATCCCAGCCTGGCTCTCGCTTACGGGCGACATCGTCCCGATGGAGCGCCGCGGGCGCTACCTGGCCTCACGCAGCGTGATAATGGCGATCATCTCCATACTCATGGTTCCGCTGGCGGGCCAGTTGATCGAGCGGCACGGCGCCCCCAGCGGATATCAGATCGCGTTGGGCATCGCATTTGTCTTCGGGATCGGCGCCACCTACGCCTACAGCCACATCCCCGAGGAGCGCAGGAAAGCCTCCCCCAGTTGCGGCATCAGTTCACAGCTTCGCTCCTTCTGGCACGCGCTCACCGCTAACCGGATCTTCCTTGGCTTTGTCCTGATCCGGCTGTTGTTTCAGCTGGCCCTGCAGATCGGCGGCCCCTACTTCTCGGTTTACCAGATCGAGGTACTCAAGTCCCCCGTAGGCACCATCGGCATCCTGACCACGATCCGAGCGATTACGCGCATGATCGGGTTGCGTGTCTGGGGCAATGTCCTGGATAAGCGCGGCGCCCGGTGGGTCATGACAGTGGCGGCACTGAGCATCCCGGTCCTTCCCTTCCTCTGGCTGTTCGCCACACAGCCGTGGCACATCGTCTTCGTCATGGTGCCGGCCGGATTCCTGTGGGGCGGGTTCGAGATCGGTTCCTTTGCTCTACTCCTTGAGCTTCTGGACGGCGAGGAGAGCACACAGGCAGCTGCGGGCTATACCTCACTGCTGGCCGCGGCCAGCGTCATCGGGCCACTCATCGGGGGACGGGTAATCGACGGGGCCGGCTATCTATGGGATTTCTCGCTCAGCGGCACGCTGCGACTCGTCGCCGCCTTGCTCTTCCTGTGGCTACTGCGGCCGTTCGGTTCGCGGGCATCAGCAAATTCACCTGGAGGTGGTTGATGACGAACGTACGCAAGATACGGGCCAAGACCTTGCTCAGTCATGTCAAGCATCCCGACACCTTCTTCGGGCTGAAGTACAACATGAACCTCTACCGTGGCTGCCAGCACCGCTGCATCTACTGCGACAGCCGCAGTGAATGCTACCAGATCGAGGATTTCGACGGCGAGGTGCTGGTCAAGGTCAACGCCATCGAGCTGCTGCGCAAGGAGCTGGCGAGCAAGCGCGTCAAGGGCGTGATCGGGCTGGGGTCGATGAACGATCCCTATATGCCCCTGGAGGCGGAGATCAACCTGGCCGGGCGGGCTCTTGAGGTCATCGCCGAGTTCGGCTTCCCGGTGCACATCATCACCAAGAGCGATCTGGTCCTCAAGGACCTGGAAACGCTGCGCAGGATTAGCAGGGTCTACGCGACTGTGAGCTTCACCATCACCACGGC
>CAZEXX010000151.1:0-9455 GCA_964516885.1 uncultured Anaerolineales bacterium
TTTGTTCGTTCATCGCATCCTGAACTGCTTTGCTGAACATCGAAACCCCTCCTGTGAAATCATTATGGATAGTAGCTATTTATAAATACAGAATAGCATAAATTACATCCAATGTCAAGAGCGGAACCTGGATGTTGGATACTCGATACTGATGCTACAGACTGTCCAGTGCATAGCTCACGAAGCGGGCCTGCGTGGCTGCTGGGGCTCAAACTGCGCAAGGTGAAGACTGTTGTCTCATCAGCGGGAGGTCTCTCTGCTCACTCTTTCGCCTGCTCGCTGATTCGCTGATTCGCTGATTCTGTATTCTCTCATTCCTGCAACCGCAGCCGGTAGACCCGCCAGCGCTTGTACACCTTCGCCCCGATGTGCTCGCCTATCAACGGCGTCTGGGGGTTATCCTCTGACGTGATCGAGAGATCGAGCCAGGTATAGCCCTTAGCCCGAGCTCGCCTGATCATCTCAGCACCCAGCACCGCAGCCACGCCCGTGCCCCAATACTCAGGCAGGATGAGCACACTCTTGATCGCCAGACACTTAGGCTGGCGGTTCTTGTACTTCAGCACCCTAAGGTAGTCCCACGGGTAGCGCAGACCGTTGGCGTGGATCAGGACCTCATTCAGGTTCGGCACACCGGGCAGCCAGCCTACCGACTCGCCATCGACGTCGGCAATGAGTATCAGATCCATATCCGCTATCGTGCGAAAAGGAGCGAGCATCGCCTCCACTGCCGACCGGTGCCACCCGATGTGGTCGGGCAAATGCGCCAGCGCGGTGTTCAGCAACCGATAAATGCGGTCAATCTCGTCGTCCCAGTGATCCAGATCCGGGGTGCGGACGATAACGTTGCGGCGCCGGCGCACGCGCTCCGCCAAGCGAGCGAGCCGCCGGTATGCCGGCGTATCCTCGGTGATATCTGCCGCGAGCGCGATATTATCCCCCCGCGCTGGACCAAAGCCGAAGCTGTTCATGAATTCCTTGTAATACGGCGGTGTATGGCCGCATAGCATCGTCGGCGGCCGGTTCCGGCCCTCCAGCAACACGCCGTAGCTGTTCTCGTAGTCCAAGTTGAACGGGCCGAACAGCGTATCCAGCCCCCGTCCTCTGGCCCAGGCAATGACGCGGTTGACCAACGCCGCAGCGACGGCTCCATCATCAATGTAGTCAAAGAAACCGAAAACACACTCTCGCAGACCCCGGTGCTCGTTGGTGAAGCGATCCTCACCAGCGCAGATCGTGCCGACAGGCCTCCCACCCCGCCAGGCGACAAAGCACTCGGCCTCCCCACGCTTGAAGAAAGCCCCCCGAGCCGGGTCGATCGCCTCAGCACGATCTTTCAAGAGCGGCGGCACCCACAGCGCATCACCTTTGTAGATACGCCAGGGGAAAGTCAGGAAGACGCGTCGCTCCCGGGAGGAGCGCACCGGGCGAACGTCAATAAGCTCGGTCATAGAAGCACCCCGCGAGAAGGAATTCAGGAATGCAGAATGCAAGAAAACGATCAAGCGAAAAAGCGAGCAGAAGAATCCACGACATCAGATCAAGTATCCAACATCCAACATCCAGCTCACTCCACGCCCGCCCGCCGTGTCTCAAGATCGCGCAGAATCCCATCGTACGCCTTCCGGTCGAGAGGATAGCGAAGGGCAATCACGATGCCAAGGCAAAGCAGTACTGCCGGGATCGGCCCCATCACCATACGTATCCCCATCAGTGCGGCGGCCGGTTGCTGCGCCGAGTTGGGCACATAGCCAGTGAACTCCAGTACCAGAAGCGCCAGCGGGATCGCGATCGAGGCCGCTACTTTGGTCGTCAGCGTGGTCAGGCTGTAGTACATACCCTCGTGCCGCTCGCCGGTGCGCCACTCATCGTACTCTATCGCGTCAGGGATCATCGCCCACGGCAACACGTGAACAGCCGCAACGCCAATGCCGGCCAGGACACAGAGCACCAGGATCGGCACCAACCCGGTGGTCGGACTGACCAGAACCAGGACGATCTGCACCGCGGCCCAGAAACCAACACCGATGATATAGGCCCGCACCTTGCTCCAGCGCCGCGACACAACCTCCCAGATCGGCAGTGCGCACATCGCGGTGACGAAGATCACAGCCATGATCAGATCACTATCTGACTCGCGTCCCAGCCAGTACTTGACGTAGAAGAGCAGGATGGCCTGCACAATGTCAACGGCAATCCACGCCGCCAAGAAGAGCGCCAGGCCGTAGAGGAACGGCTTGTTATGGCCGGCAGATCGCAAAGACTCGCGCAGGCTCGGTTGCTCAAGTGTCACGTGCTCCTCACGCTCTCGCGTGCCGAAGAAGACCAAGAACAACGGCAGCGCGGAGACAATACCGAAGAGCACTCCCATCGTCAGCACCTTGGGGGCATTGACCGGCTCAAAACTCCCCACGATCAACAGCGGAACGGTAAACGAGACAAGACTGCCAAGGATGGAAAACGCCATTCGATACGTTGTGAGCGACGTGCGCTCGTCGTAGTCCGAGGTCAACTCCGGCGTCATAGCGAAGTAGGGCATATAGACAAAGGTCGCCGCAGCGTCGAAGATCACATAGGCGACAGCATAATAGGCGACGAGGGCAGCTGGGGCCTCAAACGGGGGACGCCACCAGAGCAATGCAAAGGTGAGCGCAAAAGGCAATGGCCCGAAGAGCAGGAACGGCCGACGGCGCCCCCAACGTGTCCGAGTGCGATCGGAGATATGGCCGATAATCGGGTCATTGATCCAATCCCAGCTCTTTCCGATCAGGATCGAGATCGCGGCAAGGCCGGGCGAGAGACCCACAACATCGGTCAGGAAAATCGCCAGATAGGCGGCAATCATCGTGGATGTCAGACTGAAGCCAATATCGCCCGAACCGTACAGGATCTTCGTGCGACGGGAAAGCGCCTGTGCCATAGCCACCTCGCAGTCCTGGGAAATTTGCGGGCAGTATAGGTAGTGCGGACTATTAGTCAATCAGCACTTGCACGATGTAGCGCCGAGGTTGATTGGCACACCCATTCGGGATGACAAGCCAGATGAGAGCATCAGTCACCATCGGTGAACATCGCCACAGCCCGGACCGGCGAACCGTCTGCACGATCGATGCGCAGCGGGAATGCCGCAAAGGTGAAGTCGGCGTCTGAAACCGCATCAAGATTCGTGAGGTTCTCGATGATGACCATATCGCGACTGAGAAATGCGTGATGTACTGCGTGCACTGCGGACGCGGCAGCGTCGACGGAGCAAGTGTCCACGCCGATACCCCTCAACCCCAGGCCAGCTAGCCACAGGGCAGCATCCACGGATAACACGGGGTAGTCGGCGAAATAGCGGTCCTCGCCCCAGTGGCGATGCCATCCCGTACTGAGCAGGAGAAAGTCGCTACCGACGATGACGGATCGATGGGGCAACAACGCCACCAACTCGATCGTGGGGCCGACGTACGCCGTCAGATCCAGCGCTGCCGCAGAGCCGATGAAATGACCGATGGGATAGGCATCCAGCGTCCTCCCTCCCGCGATCATGTGGGCCGGTGCATCCATATGCGTACCCGTGTGCGAACCGAAGGCAATCCTCCTTGTGACATAACCGGCTCCGTCCAACGTCGAGGCCACATCGAGGGACGGCAGCGGATCGCCGGGATAGATGGGCATATCGGCAGTAATCGGATGACTCAGATCAACGACACGCATAGCGCCTCCTCATGCCAGAGTGCTCTGGTGGAACCATTATACACGCCAGGTACAAACCCGAAAACGTCACTGATCCAGATCATAGCACTCACAGAGTATGCATATGTCGGAACGAAAACTGCCTCACACCAACCAGTCAACAACACCGAAACAACAGAGCGATGGACCAGAATCCTCAACCGGGTCCCAGCTCACGGCGCAGAAGACCGTGCGTTTCTTCGCCCTTGCCTACCTCATATCGTGGTCCATCTGGCTCCCGGCATCTACACTGCTCCAGGCGGAGCAGACATACCTTCCCACGGTCGCCACGGCATTCAGACCCCTCCTCAAATAGTCGCACTGGCGGTCTCGATGCAGCGTGATCCCAACCATGCTCCTGCGCGCCAGCACCGAAGTCGTCGGCGAGATCATCCCCGCGTGGGACAGCGGCTGCCCCGTGGCCAAAGATGCCGACCCCCTCCGCGCCATCGTCTGTTGCATCATCGCGATCACTTGGATGATTGCGACCAAGGGACACTTGGGCAGAGACAAAGCGTGGCGACAGCTGAGAGTCCAGACTCCCCACGCAGGCCGATCTGCGCCACTGCTGTCGTTTCTCGCGCATTTCGCCAAGCAGACTACACTACACATCCAGCGATACTTCCTGATCAGGAACGCACAATAAGGACAGTCGACCTATGCACCCAATTGATCTGACCCAAGTGACGACCTACCCCATCGCCCAGCGACCCAACCTGGTGACGCTGGCCTCCCTCGTTGATCCCACTGCGCCGGCACCGGACTTCGCGTCCGCCGAATTGGACGCCGTCGTCGACGCTATCGCCGCCGCCCGCCGGGCTGGGCGCCCTGTAATCTGGATGATGGGTGCCCACGTGATCAAGAGCGGCCTGTCGCGTCTTCTGATCGACCTGATGGCGCGCGGCATCGTCACCCACGTGGCTGGCAACGGCGCCGTCTCCATCCACGACTTCGAGCTGGCCCTGATCGGCGAAACCAGCGAGGATGTTGCCACCAGCCTGGAGGACGGCACCTTCGGAATGGCCGACGAGACTGGTCTCTACATGTTCCAGGCGCTGCGCGAGGGCGCGCGCGACGGGTTGGGCTACGGTGCATCCATCGGACGCTTCATCGATCGCTGGCCCGAGCGCTTTCCGCACCGCGAGGTCAACGTCCTGTGGAACGCCTACCGGCTGTCCATCCCGGCCACGGTCCACGCGACGGTCGGCACCGATATCGTCCACCAGCACCCTGCTGCCGACTTCGCCATCCTTGGTGCGACCAGCGGCAAGGACTTCCTCACCTTTGCCGGATCCGTTGCGGAGCTGGAGGGTGGCGTCTTCCTCAACTTCGGCTCCGCGGTGACGGGACCCGAGGTCTTCCTGAAGTCACTGACCATCGCGCGCAATCTGGGCCACACCGTCTCTCGCCTCACGACGGCCAACTTCGATCTGATCCCGCTAGGCGATGACTACCACGGCAAGCTGGGCTACAACCAGCCGCTCTACTACTACCGCCCGCGCAAAAACATCATCAACCGCCCCGTCTCCCTCGGTGGCGCGGGCTATCACATCACCGGCGACCATCGCGAGACGATCCCCAACCTGCACCATCGTGTCGTCAAAGCCTTGGATGATCATCTCGATGCGCTCCAGCCGGTGTTATCGGCGACCGCGGCGGCGGCTCGGGGCGGTCTCCAGGACCTGGCGGCCCCAGCCCGCGCCATCCTTGACGACCTCCTGGCCCGCCATCCCGAACTGGACCCCGTTGCCGACGATCTGGCACGGGCCTTCCACGAGCTGGTGCGCTGCTACAAGACCGGAGGCACGCTCTATCTGTGCGGCAACGGCGGCAGTATGGCCGACGCGCTGCACATCTCGGGGGAACTGCTCAAGTCCTACGCGCACGCCCGCCCCCTGCCGGAGAGCCTCAGGCGCCGGCTGCGCCTCCAGCCCGACGGCGAGCTGCTGATCCGCAACCTGGAGGGCGGTCTGCGCGCCGTCGTCCTGGGCACCAACCCATCCCTGGTCAGCGCCGTGGCCAACGACCGGCCGGACCGCGACGTGAACCTGGCGCAGGAGCTGCTAGCATTGGCGCACCCTGGCGATGTGCTCCTCGGCATCAGCACCAGCGGCAATGCCCGCAATGTGGCCTACGCCGCTCAGACCGCGCGCGCTATTGGCATCACCACCATCGGTCTGACCGGATCGGATGGTGGTCGGCTGGTTGAGCTGGCAGATATCGCCATTCGCGTCCCCGCCCAACGTACGGACCGCGTGCAGGAGCAGCACATCCTCTGCTACCACGCCCTGTGTGAGATGCTGGAGGTCACACTGTTTGACGATCCGATATAGTGGCGAATCGAGGAGCGATTGCCTGCCACCACAAGTGCGCAGAAGCGCCCAGCACGCCACTAGTACCCGCACGCGCAGTCGAAGCAGACGCTTCGACCTACGAACAACACAACGTACGGGAGACCGGTGTAGGCTGAACTGTTAGTTCGGCCCCGTGTACAGATGCCACGAAGGCTTACCATGACCACAGAGACTCTACAGCGCCATCGCAGAGCGCGGACTGGTCTCAGCTCAGAGCAAGTGTAGGTATATGGTGAAGGGCCAGCTCGTGCCGGAACCCGGTTGAGGAGATACCCAATGAAGCAAACACTGACAGAGTACCTGCCCATATCCCGCCTGCACGACCTCCTGAAGCGCGCGCAAACGTGCCGTGTCGGCGTGATCGGCGACCTGGCCCTGGACGCCTACTGGACCGTGGATATGACCCGCGCCTTGCTCTCGCGCGAGACGCCGCGCTTCCCGCGGCCCGTCGTCAGCGAGCGCTACGCGCCCGGCGCCGGGGGCAACGTGGCCCAGAACCTTGTGGGGCTCAACTTGGCGCACGTCATGGTCTTCTCGGTCCTGGGTGTGGACTGGCGCGGGGATCTGCTGCGCCGCGAGATGGAGGCACGTGGCATCGACACAGGTGCTCTGATCCAATCGCCGGAGCGCAGCACCACAGCTTATATCAAGCCCCTGCTCACAGGCTACGAGTCCCAGCAGGAGGACGGTCGGCTGGATTTTGGGAACGTCGATCCGCTCTCATCGACGCTGGAGGAGGCGCTGATCGGAGGCATCACCCAGAACCTCGAAAACCTCGACGCTGTCATCGTAGCCGACCAGTTCGAGATCAACGGCGTGGTCACCGAGCGCGTGCGCGAGGCGCTAGTCGAGCTGGCCACACGTCATCCCGACCGCGTCTTTGTCGCCGACTCCCGAACGCGCATCGGCCTCTTCAGACAGATGGTATTGAAGCCCAACTGGCGCGAGGCGGCGACGGCCACCGGCCACGATCCCACACGCGAGGATCGTGCCCTGCAGTGGGCGGTGGCCTGCGGGCTTGCCCAGATGTCCGAGCGCCCCGTCTACCTGACGTTGAGCGGCAAGGGTGTGCTGGTCGCTGCCGGCGAAGATCAGGATCAGATACCGGCAGCACCCGTCACCCCGCCGCTGGACCCCGTGGGGGCGGGCGACACCTTTATCGCAACGATTACCACCGCCTTGGTCGCCGGCGCCACGCCAGCTGAGGCCGGCGCGCTGGCCAACCTGGCCGCAGCCGTCGTCGTGGAGAAGCTCAGCGAGACCGGGACCGCTTCACCGGATGAGATCCTTCTCCGCTGGTCCGTGGCCCAGGAGCGAGGTAAATGATAGACCACCTCACACACTTCGACTGGCTGGAAGTCATCCATCCGGGCGTGGCCCTCGGTCGGGTGCGCCACGCGCTCTTCGACTTCGACGGCACCCTCTCGGTGATCCGGCGCGGCTGGGAGAATGTGATGATCCCGCTGATGGTGGAGATGATCACTGATGGACACCCCACTCCACCGGGTCTGGAGACCGAGGTCATCGACTACGTCGACCGGTCCACCGGCATCCTCACCATCAAACAGATGGAATGGCTGGCCGACGCCGTGCGCCGGGTCGGGCTGGCCTCCGAACCCAAGACGGCACACGAATACAAGCGCTTCTACAATGAGCAGCTCCTCGGCCCGGTCCGCGAGCGACTGGCGGACCTCGACGGAAGCCAGGCCGCACGGGACACGCTGAGCATCGCCGGGTCACGGCAGTTCCTGGAGGCGCTGCGTGATCGCGGGGTGATGCTCTATCTGGCCAGCGGCACGGACCACATCTACGTTGCGGAAGAAGCCGCTGCGCTGGGCGTTACAGCCTTCTTTGGCCGGCACATCTACGGCGCCAAGGATGATGCCGTCGCAATGTCCAAGGCACAGGTCATCCAGAAGATCATCGAGGAGAACGATCTGCACGGTGAGGAGTTGCTGGTGATCGGCGACGGCCCGGTGGAGATACGCAACGGCAAGGCCCACGACGCCGTCACACTGGGTGTCGCCGCCGACGAGGACCAGCGACAGGGCCTCAATCCCCACAAGCGCGAGCGCGTCATCTCGGCCGGCGCCGACCTCGTGGTGACGGATTTCCTACACTATGCCGAACTGGCCCGGTTATTCACGCGATCACACTAAGCCGAGGAGCTGAATTCTGAGCATCACGACGGTACAACAACGCAGAGGCCGCAACTTCCCGATGTGGTATGAGGACGACGCTGCGTTCAGGTTTGTGCTAACCATAAGCTAACTCCTCAATTGGAGGTATGGTGCGTCAGGCAGGTCGCACCTCCCGGAACCTGACCAGCTTCCCAGCCTCTTCATCCCACAGGGCCAACCCAAGACACCGCAAGCTGGTGCGCAATGTCAGGTGATTCACCTCCTGGACCTCAGGTATGGCTTCGTAACACGCCTGAAGGTTGTAGTTGGGGATCGATGAGCGCAGATGGTGGATGTGGTGGAAGCCGATATTGCCGGAGAACCACCGCAGCAGCTTCGGCAGCTTGTAGTAGGAACTCCCCTCCAGCGCAGCACGGAGGCGGTCCCAGTCCTCGTGGCGGGACCAGTAGACATCTTCGAATTGGTGCTGCATGTAGAACAACCATATACCGAGAATGCCGGCAATCCACGACACCGCCACCTGCAGAACAACATACGTTCCCCAGCCCACAGTGACCCAGGAGATCACCAGGATGGCCAGCAGAGCAAGGTTAGTGATGGCCACACTGGATCTCAAGCGCTTGTCGGCACCCTTCGGCGCAAACCGTTGGCTGATGATGAAAGAGCCCGCCGCGCCCAAGCCGAACATAACCAGCGGGTTCCGGTAAAGCCGGTACCCCAGACGGCGCAACGGTGTGGCCGCTCGATACTCCGCCACGGTCATAGTGAACACGTCGCCGGTTCCCCGGCGGTCCAAATCACCTGCTGTCGCGTGATGTCTAGCGTGGGATTGGCGCCAGACATCGAAGGGTGTCAATGTGAGGATGCCCGTCACGTAGCCCCAGAAGCGATTGGCGCCGCGCGAGGCAAAGAACGATCCGTGGCAACAGTCATGGAAGATGATGAAGATGCGGATCAGAAAGCCCGCAGCCACAGCAGCCAGCCCGAACGTGACGATGGCGGGCCAGCCCAGCTTGACCGTGATGATCATCGCGGCCCACGCTACCGCATAGGGTCCCAGCGAAGTGAAGAGTTGTGCGACCGCCTTGCCGCGGTCGGCCTGGCCAAACGGCTTGAGTTGGGACAACCACTCCGGGCGCATAACACGCGCATCAGCAACCATCACTACCCTCCTTGCCACTGGAGCCCGACCTCTACAGGCCTTCAGACGCACGATCCTGACTAGATCGGCCAGACAATCCTG
>CAZEXX010000152.1:0-9423 GCA_964516885.1 uncultured Anaerolineales bacterium
GCGTGCGGATACTCGAACATCTCGATGTAGTTGATACCGCCGTAGGCCGAACAGAGCTGATCCTGAATGCCGGACTGTTGCTTCAGCATCTCGACTTCCACCGCGTGCGCGGTATAGGCCACCTGGTGAGGACTCATCTGTCCGGGTGTGAGGCGATCCAGCGCACCGATCAGGGCCACGGTGACGGCTGCCGAGGTGCCCGTGGAACACCCGCTGGGCGCCTCGGAATAGATCGTAGCCTGGATCGCTATGTCATCCGGCACGCCCATACGCCCAATGGCAGCCTCAAGCAGTGGGTGATGGTCCCAGCCGGGAACGTCGGGATTCACGACGAAGCGCTCGCCGTAGTTCTCGGCATAGAGGACAATGCGGTCCTCCCCGGCCTCGGCAGCGTAGACCTCGATCTGGACCTCAACATACGGGTAAACTCCGATATTGAAGATCTTGCCATACTCGGCGAACCACGTGTCGGTCCAACCGCCGTTGTCGCAGATTCGAATGGGGGCTACGCTGTTGATCACGCGCAAGGGGCGTCGTTTTTCCTCGTTCATCTCTCTCTCCTGACACCGTGCCGACTCGGCCAATGCAGCCGACCAAGAAATCGCGGGCTCTATTCCCGTGGTTCCGACCACGCGTGGTCGGAACCACGTTCCACTCCAGATGTCGCCTGCTCATTATAGCCACAAACAACGAGAGCAACACAGCGCGACGATGCGCTCCCGCGACGCCCCGGACTGCTGGGCGTTCAGCAGGAGCAGTTGGTAAGGTTCATCAAGGTATGATAACCTTGGTCTGTCGAGCTGGAATTCTCACTCATTCTGCCTCTTTCGTGATCCAACACATGGGGGTCACTTAAGACATTCGCAAAGCCAAGAGGCTGCTCAGCTGGGAGCCGCAGTTGGACTGGCGCGATTTTGAACAATGGGAGTTCTGATGAAACAGGGAGCATTGGCCGGCGCGTACGCGCGAGGATTGTACCACGCTTGCGGCGTGGATGAGGTCGAGGACAAGCCTCTGGTTGGGATCGCAAACTCGTGGAACGAGCTGGTGCCGGGCCACATCCACCTCAACCGGGTGGCGGAAGCGGTGAAGGAGGGCGTGGACGCCGCCGGGGGCATCCCGCTGGAATTCAACACCATCGCCCTATGCGACGGGATCTGCCAGGGACAGGGCATGCACGCCGTCTTGCCCAGCCGCGACGTGATCGCGGCCTCGGTCGAGATGACGGCGCGCGCCTACGGTTTTGACGCCCTGGTCTGCCTGGCCTCGTGCGACAAGGTCGTTCCGGGGATGTTGATGGCCGCCGCACGCCTCGACCTGCCGACGATCTTTGTCACCGGCGGTTTGATGGCCGAAGGCCGGTGGCAAGGCCAACGTGTCGTCGCCAGCGATGTCAAGGAGGCGATCGGGCGCGCTAACCGGGGCGAGATCACGCTCGAAGAGCTGCACCAGATCGAACTGGCCGCCTGCCCCGGCCCCGGCGTCTGTAACATGATGGGCACGGCCAACACGATGTGCGCCATCACAGAGGCAGCGGGGTTGAGCCTGCCCGGTAACGCGACGGTCGCGGCTGTGGAGCCGGCGTCCCACGACGGAAAAAGCGGCGTCCACCCCGACCTGCTGTCGCTGGCCTCTGCGGCAGGCAGGCACGTTGTAGAGTCCTTGGCCACCGACGTGACCTTCCGAGACGTGGTGACGTCAACAACGCTCCGCAATCTTGTCGCCGTTGTGCAAGCCATTGGCGGCTCAACCAACCTGGTGCTGCACCTGGCGGCCCTGTCCACAGAATTGGGTTACCGGCTCACGCTTGACGACTGGGATCGCATTGGCCGGGAAACGCCGCTCCTGGCCAAGTTCAAGCCGGCGTCGCCCTACTCGGTGTCCGATTTCGGTCGTGCCGGCGGCGTGCCGGCCCTCCTGAAGGAACTCGGACCGCTGCTCGATCTGAGCGGACCTACCGCATACGGCTCCACGCTGTCCCAGGTTGCCGCTCAGGCCAATGTGCGTCAACCTGAGGTCATCCACTCACTGGGGGACCCCCTCGCGCCCACAGGGGGCATCGTCGTCCTGCACGGTAACCTGGCCCCAGAGGGAGCGGTGGTCAAGGTCAGCGGCGTCCATCCGTCGATGATGCGTCACGTCGGCCCGGCTCGGGTCTTTGACTGTGAGGAGGAGGTACAGGAATGTCTGCTGGGCGGTCGCGTGCGCCCCGGTGACGTGCTCGTCGTGCGCTATGAGGGGCCACGGGGCGGCCCCGGAATGCGCGAACTGTCGTTGCCGGCGGCGATTCTGGTCGGCATGGGATTGGCGGATTCGGTCGCTATGATCACCGATGGCCGCTTCTCCGGTGCGACACGCGGACCATGCGTGGGCCACGTTTGCCCGGAGGCCGCGCTGGGCGGGCCGTTGGCCGCCTTACGGGATGGTGACATAATCGAGATGGACATCGCCAACCGCGTGCTGAACGTGCATCTTGGCGAGGATGAGTTACAGGCACGGTTGGACGAGTGGGTACCACCGCTCAAAGAGATCCCGCAGGGGTTCTTGCGCCTATACGCCGCCTGCGTCGGCCCCGCCAGCCGGGGAGCAGTGTTGGAAGGATAGAAAATGATCAGTGGAGAGTCAACCCCGAACGTTGTCTTCATTATCACGGACAATCAGAGTACCTGGACTCTTGGATGCTACGGCAATAGAGAGATTCTGACCCCCAATATCGACCAATTGGCTCAAGAGGGGCTCCGATTCTCCAATTCCTTCTGTACGAATCCGGTTTGTTCTCCCAACCGGGCGACTTGCATGACGGGCCTGATGCCGTCGCAGCATGGGGTGCACAACTGGCTGGGCGGCGAGGAGCCCGATGCTCAGGTGGGACCACAGGCCTATTGCACCATCGAAGAATTTGCGACACTGCCGAGAATCCTGAGCGACCGTGGCTATGCCTGTGGCATGAGCGGCAAGTGGCATCTCGGCGACAGTCTTCATCCGCAGTTGGGTTTCAACTATTGGTTCTGCAAGCCGTATGGGCATACGTCCAGCTTCTACAACAGCAAGGCCGTCTGGCAGGAGCAAATCTACATAGAACCACGTTACTACACCGACGTGATCACCGAACACGCGGTGGATTTCCTGAACCAGGCACACGAATCGCCCTTCTTCCTCTACGTGGGGTACAACGGGCCCTATGGACTGGATAACGATCTTCTCGAAGGACACCGGAACCGGCACACGGCATATTACGCCGACAAGCCCCTCCGCTGCTTTCCTCGCGAGGAGGTCCATCCGTGGCTCAACGGATACCGGGAGAATCTTAACAACGAAACCTCCATCCGGAGCTATGCCGCAGCGGTCAGCGGCGTCGATGACGGGGCAGGGAAAATCATGGAGACATTGGCCGCGTCAGGGCTTGACGACAACACCCTGGTCATCTATACCGCTGACCACGGTCTCTGTACGGGACATCACGGATGGTGGAGCATGGCCGACCACGGCCGTCCCTTGATGATGTACGATGAAAACCTGCGTATACCCCTCATCATAAGGCATCCCGGGCACATCGCCGCTGGCGATGTCTGTGATGCTATGATCTGTAACTATGATCTCTTTCCCTCATTGCTGGATTACTTGAAGCTACAAGATGAAATTCCCGCGGGTCCTGAACTGCCCGGAAGAAGCTATGCGCCCGCTCTGGTTGGCGATGAACTGGATTGGGATGAAGAAGTCACATTCCACGAATATGAAAACACGAGAACTGTGCGTACCGCCCGGTGGAAATACACGCGTCGCTTTCCGGAAGGTCCCGATGACCTCTATGATATGCAAAATGACCCCGGGGAGCGCCAGAACCTGATTGACCTGCCGGAGCACTCAGCGGTCCGGCAGAAGTTAGGCTCCCGACTTGACACATTTTTCGATCGCTATTCCGAGCCGGACTATGATCTCTGGCAAGGAGGAACCAGCAAAGCACACAGGTGTATCCCCAGATGATCTACGGCTCGACGATCCCGGCTACGATGGGACCCGGTTCGCGCTTGAATACCGCCGCGCCAGGATGGCAGGCAACTAGAAGTTGCACAGAGAAGGATATGGTCTATGCCCAAGATGACCGACGTTCGATCAATAGCGGCCTCGCTCTACTTCTTACCCGTGCAGACCCGCGTGCCGCTCAAGTTCGGTTCGGAGACGCTGACCTCCATCACCTGCGCGCGGGTGTGCCTGCGGGTGGAGGACGCGCAGGGGCGGAGCGCCGAAGGTTGGGGCGAGACGCCGTTGAGCGTGCAGTGGGTGTGGCCCGGCCCGCTGCCCTACGCCGAGCGGCACACGGCGTTGCAGCAGTTTTGCCTGACGCTCACCACGGCTTGGGCCGACTTTGACCACCTGGGGCATCCGCTTGAGATCGGGCACGCCTTTCAGAAGCAGGTGTTGCCGGACCTGTTAGCTGAAGTGGACCGAGAGCGGGGCAGCGGGGCCGAACCTATGCCCTGGCTGGCGGCGCTTGTCTGCTGCTCCGCGTTCGACATTGCCCTGCACGACGCCTATGGAGTGCTGCACGGGACGCCGGTGTACCAGACGTACAGCCCCGACTTCATGAACCGCGATCTGGCCTACTTCTTGCAGCCGGCTGCCGACGCGCAGGTCTCGTTCGCAGACGCCTATCCGCGAGATTTTCTCAGCTTTCCGCGATCCAACCGGCTGCCCGCCTGGCACCTGGTAGGCGGGCTGGACTTGCTCGACGAGTCTGAACTCAACGGAACGGAACCCGATGACGGCTACCCCGTGACCTTGAGCGATTGGATCGCCCGCGATGGGCTGAAATGTCTCAAGATCAAGTTGCGCGGCACCGACGCCGCCTGGGATTACGCGCGGCTGGTGCGCGTGGGCGAGATCGCCCTTGCCGGCGGTGCAGACTGGCTGACAGCCGATTTCAACTGCACCGTGACCGATCCGAGCTATGTCAACGGCATCTTGGACCGGCTGGTTGTGGAGCGCCCACGCATCTTTGGCATGATTCTGTACGTCGAGCAGCCATTCCCCCGCGACCTGGAGAAACACCGTATTGACGCGCACAGCACATCGGCGCGCAAGCCGCTCTTCATGGACGAGAGTGCGCACGACTGGCAGATGGTGCGCCTGGGGCGCGAGTTGGGCTGGACCGGCGTGGCGCTCAAGACGTGCAAGACGCAGACCGGAGCGTTGTTGAGCCTGTGTTGGGCCAAAGCGCACGGTATGACGCTGATGGTGCAGGACCTGACCAACCCCATGCTGGCGCAGATTCCCCACGTGCTGCTGGCCGCGCACGCGGGCACGATTATGGGCGTGGAGACTAACGCCATGCAGTTCTATCCCGATGCCTCACGAGCGGAGGAGAAGGTGCATCCGGGATTGTACAGGCGAAAGAACGGGACGCTTGATCTGTCAACGCTTGGCGGGCCGGGGTTTGGCTACCGCCTGAACGAGATCGAGCGGGATCTGCCCGCTCCGGCTGCAACTCGTGAAGCGTGAAGGACAAATCAGTGTTACTATGTGTATGAACCATCCCTGCAAGAGATTCCTCGATTCGCTACGCTCACTCGGAATGACGGGGCTGAGGAGGAGAAAAAGATGTTCAATTCGCTGAATCTGGGCTTGGGCAACCTGGCGTTGCTCTCCGATGCGGAAACTCGCTCCATCTCGGCCGAGAATCCAACGGGAGAGAAGGGTGGCGGGGCCAGAGCCTCCGTGCCGGACAAGGAAGCAATTGCCGCCCTGATGCAGGGCCAGGAGTCAGCGCTGCCACCAGGTTTTGAGCACCCGGCGGTTGCGCTGGGCAAAGGCTGGAAGGTATGGCCATGCATCATCCCCCTGCGTTCCGGCATCACCACCTTGGCCGACGTTGAGGGACCCGGCGTCATCCAGCATATCTGGATCACGGTGGCCGAGGAAGCCTACCGCGACACGGTGCTGCGCATCTATTGGGACGAGGAAGAAGAGCCCTCGGTCGAGGTACCACTGGGCGATTTTTTCTGCAACGGACACGGCTTGCGCTACGATGTGAACTCGCTGCCGGTGGCGGTGAACCCGTCAGGCGGCTTCAACTGCTATTGGCCTATGCCCTTTCGAGAGCATGCGCGTATCACCATCGAGAACCAGCATCAGGGTGCCATCCCTTCCGGGTTCTTCTACCAGATCACCTATGCCCTGACCGAGGTGCCGGAGAAGGCGGCCTATTTCCACGCCCAGTGGCGCCGTTCCCTGACCACTCGCGAACACCCCGAGCACATCATTCTGGATGGCATACAGGGCCAGGGACACTATGTCGGCACATTCTTGGCCTGGACGCAGCTATCCAACGGCTGGTGGGGCGAAGGCGAGATCAAGTTCTACATGGACGGCGACGGTGATTATCCGACCATCTGTGGCACCGGCACCGAGGATTATTTCGGCGGCGCGTGGTGCTTCATCACCAAAGGACAGGGCACAACCACCTACTCGACCCCCTTCCTGGGCTATCCCCTCTATCGCCAGGAGGCGGGTGAGGTGCCAAAGCACGGTCTCTACCGCTGGCACGTAATGGATCCCATCCGCTTCAAACAGGACCTCAAGGTGACCATCCAGGCCCTGGGCTGGTGGCCCAACAGGAAATTCGAGCCGCTCACGGACGATATTGCCTCAGTCGGCTACTGGTATCAGTGCGAACCGCACGCGCCGTTCCCCCAGATGCCATCCGTCCACGAGCGGTGGGCGCGATAGGAGAGATGATGATGACACAGAAACTCCTTCCCCCACGGCGGGCGCTATTTATCGCCGCTCACCCGGACGACATCGAGTTTGCTGCGGCGGGCACAGCTGCAAAATGGGCACAAGCTGGAACCAGGGTCAGGTATGTGCTGGTCACCAGCGGTGATATCGGCAGTCTCAGCTCGGGTATGACTCACGAGGAGTTGGCCCGCATCCGCGAGGCGGAGCAGCGCGCCGCGGCCCGCGTCGTCGGCGTGGACGAGAGCGATGTCGTTTACTTGGGCTACGGCGACGGTCAGGTGGAACCGACCTTGATCCTGCGCTGCGATCTGGCCCGTGAGATCCGTCGTTTCAAGCCGGATACTGTGGTCTGTTTCGATCCGACCCGTCTGTTCGCCGGGCAAGGGTATATCAACCACCCTGATCATCGTGCGGTGGGCCAGGCGGCCCTCGACGCCGCCGCGCATGCCGCCGCATGGCCGCTGGGCTTTCCCGAGCTTCTCCAAGAGGGGTTGGAGCCACACGCCGTAGAAGAGATACTGATCACATTCGCCTCGCGACCTGATACCTGGATTGATATCACCGACACCCTGGATCTCAAAATCGAGGCCCTGCGACAGCATGTCAGCCAGTTCCCCACCGGCCAGGTTCCGGGGGAACTGCTCCGCGAGTGGGCCATCGAATGCGGAAAACCGGCCGGACTCGCCTACGCCGAGGCCTTCAGGCGCATCGTCTTGACCGTGGGACTCACAGTGGCGGGGCTGGAGGAACAACCCTGATTCTACAAAGGAGTGCATAACCATGAGACCAACAGACATCAATATCGCCGTCGTGCCGGTGGCGGGACTTGGATCCCGTTTGCTGCCCGCCACCAAATCGCAACCCAAAGAGATGCTGCCGGTGGGTCGCAAGCCGGTGGTTCAATACGTAGTGGAAGAACTGACCCAGGTGGGAGTGAATCAGATATTGTTCATCACCGGCCCCGGCAAGAGATCAATAGAAAACCATTTTGATCTGAACCAGGAATTGACCCAGATTCTGCGCGAAACCGGCAAAGAAGACTTGTTGGCGGAACTCGATTTCGAACGCAACCCGACCCAGTACTTTTATACGCGTCAACGCCAGCTTTTGGGTCTGGGGCACGCTGTTCTATGCAGCAAACACTTTGTGGGCGAACAACCCTTTGTGGTCGCGCTGGGGGATTCCATCATTGGCATGAACGCTCAAAGCGACATAGTGCAACGAATGAAACAATGCTTTGTGGAAAAAGAAGCGGCGGCGGTCATTGCCTTTGAAACGGTGCCGAGACAACAAGTGCATCTTTATGGGATTGCCGCGCCCAAAAACGACGACGACATCTTTGAGCTAGCGGACGTAATCGAAAAGCCCTCAGTGGCAGAGGCACCCAGCAACCTGGCCATTGCCTCCCGCTACATCTTCAGCCCAGCCATCTTTGACGCCCTGGAACAGACCGGCTTTGGCGCAGGGAACGAGATCCAACTGACCGACGCTATCCGACGATTGATCCGGGAGGGGCACAAAGTGTATGGCATGCGCCTGCGAAAAGACGAGAAGCGCTACGACATTGGCGACTTTGGCGCATACTTTCGCGCTTTTGTGGAATTTTCTCTAGCGGATGAGCAATACGGCGCGGACTTGAGACACCATTTGGAGGGATTGCTCGATGTTGATCATACGTAAGCGGGGTTACGCTCGCGCCGGGCTGCTGGGCAATCCGTCCGACGGCTATAACGGCAAGACCATTTCCATCATCCTGCGCAACTTTTGGGCGGGCGTAGTATTGTACGAATGGGATTCGGTAGACATTGTCCTGGCCGAGCAAGATCGGGCCCGTTTCCGCTCGATCTACGATCTGGCAAGAGACGTGGAACTACACGGCTATTACGGCGGCATCCGGCTCATCAAAGCCACCATCAAAAGCTTTGTGGACTACTGCCACGCGCAAGAGATCAAACTGCACGACCAGAATTTCTCCGTGCGCTACCAGACCAATATTCCCCAACAGGTGGGGTTGGCGGGGTCTAGCGCCATCATCACAGCTACACTTCAAGCCTTGATGGAGTTTTACGGCGTAGAACTACCCCTGCCGGTACAGCCTACTTTCGTCCTTGCGGTGGAGGGAGCCTTGGACATTGCCGGCGGCTTGCAGGATCGCGTGATCCAATGCTACGAGGGGCTAGTTTATATGGATTTTGCCAAGGAAAAAGGAAAGACCGTCGCCGGATTGACGCATTATGACTATGAGCCAATGGATCCCGCCCTGCTGCTTCCCATTTACGTAGCCTATCACGCTACCTTGAGCGAACCCACCGAGATCTTCCACAACGATATCCGGAGTCGCTACAACAGGGGGGATTCTCTGATTGTCAAGGCGATGGAAGATTTTGCTCAACTGGCCCAAGATGGACGGCAGGCGATTCTGGAGAGAGATGCGTCCCGTTTGAGCCAACTGATCGATGAGAATTTCAACCTGCGCAACAGCATCTTCGCTTTGGCTCCCTGGCAAATCCAGATGATAGAAACTGCCCGAGCGTGTGGCGCTTCCGCGAAATTCGCCGGTTCCGGCGGCGCTATTATTGGCGTCTACCAGGATGAGGCTATGTTCCAAGCGCTGACCAGCCGGCTCGAGGCTATCGGCTCGCGGGTTATCAAACCTCAGATTTTTCCCTCCAGCAAGGAGACGTAAGA
>CAZEXX010000153.1:0-7787 GCA_964516885.1 uncultured Anaerolineales bacterium
TCGCGGATTTCTGACGGCAATCCGGCGATCGCCTCGGAGACGAGGCTTCGGAATGTATGTCGGTCCATAGCTATACTATAGCATGATCATCCTAATCTTGATGTCTCCGTCGATTCTGCTATACTAGTAATGGGGATGATCGGTTTCGACGGGGGAGGTTGGCTGTGGGCTGCGAGCCGGGGAGGCTTCGTCTCCGTAAACCCAGAAGCAAAACCATAAATGCCAACAATATGGCAAACAATTGGGCTCCCGTCGCCGTTGCTGCGTAAGCAGTAGGCGACTAGACCCAAGACCTGACCGGGTATCCGGTCACGCCCCTTCGCCATCTCGCAAACGTGGTGGAGCAAGGTGAAATAAAGTAGGCGTGCAGACTGGCAGACGCCGATAGGCCAGTCCAAGACCGATCGGCTTAGCGCGGATGGGCGTGGTCGGCAACGACCCCCGCGCAAAACTAAAATCGTCGACTACGCTTGTAGATGCTCATCGTCGAATTCTTCGGACGCGGGTTCGATTCCCGCCATCTCCACTAGCAAGGCCGGTTGGTTTGCCAACCGGCCTTCTTGTATAAGAATGGGATGGGACCAAGTCACCAGGGTGATAGGGAAGCATGGGGGAAGGGGAGGCACCGAAGCCCCCCGACTTTCCTTGTGCTGAGTCCTGTGTCAAGTGATCATCTGATCGGGCTGCTGGAGGTCTCAATTCATTGGGCGTGTCATCCTATCCGAGGATCATGCTGATAACGGGCGAGCGCCAGGTCGGCAAGACTACGGCTCTGAAGCAGGCATTGACGACAATCCGTGAAGCCGGGTTATCTGTATCCGGGCTGTTGACCCAACGGACTGGACCCCATGACTTGGAGGTCCGGGAGCTGCACACTGAGTCAGCCTACAAGCTGACCGATCCATTTGATGCCTCATCTGCCCGGCCTTTGTGCCAATTCAAGATGAATGCCGCAGCGATGGCGCGCAGTGCCCGTGCGCTAGCGGGCAGCTTCCCGACACAGGTATTTGTCCTGGACGAGATGGGGCCGCTGGAGTTTGAGTACCGGCAAGGGTGGGTGGATGCGCTGACACTCTTGGCGCGCGAGTCCTACGTGTTTGCTGTGGTGGTCGTGCGACCCTCGTTGGTGGGGCAAGCCGTGGTGGAGTTGCCGGCACCTATGTATTCGGTCGTGCACGTCACGTTTCACAACCGTGAGGGGGTGCCGGCGTTGATAGCGGATGAGGTCATCGCTGCCTGTGCCCGGGCAGCCGTGAGACAGAGGGAGACCGTACGATGAAACCCTGGCCTGTAGTGGGGCATCAATGGGCGGTGCAGGGGCTGCGCCAAGCGGTGACGCGGGATGAGGTTCCCCACGCGCTGCTGATCACCGGTCCTGCAAGTGTGGGCAAGCATACGCTCGCGCAACAGCTTGTCGCGGCCATGTTGTGCCAGGCTGATAACGACAAACCGTGCGGTACGTGCCTGGCATGTCGCAAATTGCGGTCCGGCAATCACCCTGACTATCTGGTGGTGGAACCTGAGGGGGCCACGGCGCGCCTCAAGATCGATCAGATCCGCCCTGTGGAGCGCTTCTTGGCGTTAACACCCAAAGAGGCCACTCGCAAGGTTGTGCTGATCAGCGATTTTGAGCGCGCGACGATCGGGGCCGCCAACGCACTTCTCAAGACGCTGGAGGAGCCGCCCTCCTACGCGCACCTTATCCTCTTGGCGACCGATGCCGATCTACTACTGTCCACGATTGTCTCGCGGTCCCAACAAATCGTACTTCGCCCATTGCCAAGCCGGTTGGTGGCCGAGGCTCTGGTTTCAGAATGGCTGGTGGAGCCCGGCCTGGCCGAGCGGTTGGCCCGTATTTCCGGCGGTCGCATGGGCTGGGCGGTGCGCGCTGCGACACATGCCGAGACGTATGTGCGGATGCAGTCCACGTTGGAACTTCTGGTTGCGATCTTGGGACAGGATCTGCCGACAAGGTTTGACACGGCCAAGGCATTGGCGCGTGAGAGCGATGCCTTGCCCGAGACGCTGGAGTACTGGCTTACGTTCTGGCGCGACGTGCTGCTTTTACACTCTCAAAATGACACGGCGCTGATGCACGTTGAGCATCGTCGGGCGCTGGAAGCAGTGGTGGCCGCAACAGATGTGGAGCGAACCGTTCAGGTGTTGTCTGCGCTGGAGTATGCGCAGTCAGCGCTGCTCGCCAACGCAAATAGGCAGCTGTTAGTGGAGAGTCTGTTGCTGGATATGCCGGAGGTAGCGGCGGCCTAGAGTGGGGGGTGCATAGTGAAGCCCGATTCGACCGCCAGGCGCATTGCTGTGCGTTCCTTGCCATCGATGAGTACTTCAGTGAATGACGGGATGCAGGCGATTTCGATGTTGTCAAGTTCCAGGTATCCTCGAGCAATGGCAATGGCCTTCACTGCCTGGTTGACAGCGCCTGCTCCGATGGCCTGGACGTCGACCCGCCCTCTCTCTCTAACGATACCTGCGATAGCTCCTGCAACGGAGGTTGATCGAGAGTTAGCCGCGACTTTGACCAAATCCATACAAGTCTTCCTGTGTGCAGCTTTGGACATCCAGACAACCTTATTATACAGTTAATGTTGTCCTTCAGCAAGTAAACGTGCTTGACTCTGGTGAGAGCGTCAGTAACACTGACCTTTGCGAAACTTAGAATCACGGTTTCGGTTTGTTTCTGTACCCAAACCCGAGACTTGCGCCGTGGAATTGCGGCATTACAGCGCGCGGCGCTAATGAGATCGTTGAGAGGGGGATGGTGTCTTGATGATTGATGCAATTGGGGTATTGGCCTATGGGCGCTAGACGGCCCCACGTATTGGTTACAAATGATGATGGCGTCGATGCACCCGGCATCGATGCGCTGGCGACGGCCCTTGGTGACGTCGCCAGGGTCACGGTGATTGCTCCCGACCGCAACTGGAGTGCATCCGGACACGTGAAGACGATGCATCGCCCGCTGCGCGTGCGTGAAGGTCGGTTAGCCGGTGGAGCCCCAGTCCTGGTGACAGATGGCGCCCCCTCAGATGCGATCGCTCTGGGCCTGCTGGGTATTGTGCCTGACCCGGTTGACCTGGTGATTTCCGGCATCAATCGCGGCGCGAATTTCGGCCACGATATTACCTACTCCGGCACGGTGACAGCTGCCATAGAAGGTGCCATCGGAGGATTGCCGGCCTTTGCAGTCTCCCTGGACACTTACGAGAGTGTCGCGGACTATTCGGTCGCCGCGAACTTCGCAGCATATCTGGCGCAAGTTGTGGCCCGGCAGGGCTTGCCGGATGGCGTCATTCTGAACGTTAACGTGCCGAACTTGCCGCTATGCGAGATTCAAGGGGTGCGTGTGACGCGGATGGGGCGGCGTGTGTATCGCGACGCTCTGGTGGTGCGAGAGGACCCCTCTGGTACGCCCTACTACTGGATTGGGGGCGACCCTCCTACCGGCGTTATGGAGGATGGGACCGACTTCACGGCGATTGCACAGGGCTACATCTCGGTGACGCCCATCCACTTGGACTTCACGGCCCACGATCTCCTACAACCGCTGGCGGGGTGGTCCTTCGGAGACTGGCGGTGAGTTATGTATCGCTATGTCATTGCCTACAAGCCGTTCGGGGTGTTGAGCACCCGCCAACGAAGTTCCGTAGGCCACGAGAATCTGATCGATATGGGAATTCCTGCTGACTTGCAGCCGGCGGGGCGGTTGGATCTGGATAGTGAAGGGCTGTTGCTGCTGACCAATGATGGGCAGACGTTGCATCGCCTTACGCATCCTGACTTCAGCCACACCAAGATCTATGCTGTACTTGTTTTAGGGCAGCCCGGGATCGAAGCCCTGACGCTGTTGCGCGAGGGGGTGCAGATAAAGTTGGGCCGAACTCAGCCGGCCGATGTGGAGATTCTCGCCGGTGAACCCCCGCTTCCCCCTTTTCTCAAGCCGCTGCCCTCTCCAGAGAAGACGTCTTGGCTGCGCATTGGACTTCGAGAGGGCATGAACCGTCAGATCAAGCGAATGACGGCTGCGGTGGGGCACCCTACGGTGCGTTTGGTTCGGGTGGGGATTGGTCGTGTGGCACTCACGGCGGATCTGGTCCCTGGTCGGTGGCGTGATCTCAGCACTGCTGAACGCAACAATCTGCTTGCCGATGTGTGGCCGCGGGGCCGGCGTACACATCGACATAGGTAAGTCTCTCTCCGGAGGTTCTTGTGAAGCTATCAGTGATTATCCCGGTATATAATGAGATCGAGACGATTGAAGAGATCGTGGGCCGTGTGCGAGTGGTTGCTCTCGATGTTCCTGTGTGGTCGGACCACGCCAGTGACTCTTTGATACATCTCGATCGCGAGATTGTCATCGTTGACGATGGATCTACCGACGGCTCGCGCGATTATCTAGATACCCTCCGCGCTGAACCTGACGTGGTGATCGTCTTCCACGAGAGAAATCAGGGCAAGGGCGGTGCGGTCAGGACCGGACTGGAGACCACGACCGGGGATATCTGCCTGATACAGGATGCCGATCTGGAATATGATCCGCGCGACTATGTCAAGCTTCTACAGCCGATTCTGGAGCGCCGCGTGCAGGTGGTCTACGGATCACGATTTCGCGGTGGACCGACCAAGGCGATGTTCTTCTGGCACATGCTGGGGAACCGGGCACTCACATTTGTGACCAATCTTCTTTACAATACGATTCTGACGGATATGGAGACGTGTTACAAGGTCTTCACCCGCGAGGTGGCCGGTAAGCTTGACCTCAAGGCGAACGGCTGGGGCTTCGATCCGGAGATCACGGCGCAGATTCTGTTGAGCGGGTATCGCATCTACGAGGTGCCGATCTCATACAGTGGGCGTGAGTTCGATGAGGGGAAGAAGATTTCCTGGCGCGATGGCTTCACGGTCCTGTGGACCCTGATGAAATACAGGTTTCTTGGCTACCGTCATCCGGGCGCGCGTCACCCTTAAGCTTGACGAAAGACCGGAACGATGCCACAATGTTTGAAGTGAACCTAACCCGTGACTGCTCGTGAGTTTCCCCTGAAAGTGTACTTGGTGAGGGTCTGGATCTTTGACGGTCTTCAATTTTCCCACGATTACACGCCCCATCCGGCATCTGCAGCGATACCGGCAGATTCTGACCGTCTTCACGCGCCACGGATTCGGTTTCGCGATCTCCCAGCTCCCTTCGGAGCCTTTCTGGCTTCGTGATCTCACTCCTCTTCCCAAGCCGGAACCTGCATCGCTTCCGTTTCATTTTCGCCAGGCGCTTGAGGACCTTGGCCCAGCCTTTGTGAAACTTGGACAGGTGCTGAGCACGCGGCCTGACCTGCTCCCCCCTGACTACATCACCGAGCTCATCAAACTCCAGGACAAGGTGCAGCCGGTTATGTGGGGAGACATCGAGAATGTCCTCCGGCAAGAGCTCGATGCTCCGCTGGAGGATGTCTTTGATGAGATCAACACGGTGCCTTTGGCCTCAGCATCCCTGGCGCAGGTCCATCTTGCAAAGTTACCGACGCGCGAGCGTGTCGCGATCAAGGTCCAGCGCCCGAACATCCTGCGTACGCTGAAGACGGATCTGGAGATCATCCACGATATCGCCCGTTACGTGCAGAACCACACACCGCTGGGCAAGGTCTACGATCTTGTCGAGATCGCTGAGGATTTTGCCGACACGATCAACAGCGAGCTCGATTACATCTCGGAAGGGCGGAACGCCGATCGTTTTCGAGAGAATTTCAAGGATGTGCCGGAGGTTTGTATCCCGTGGGTGTACTGGGATCACACGACCAAGCGTGTGTTGGTCCTGGAGTACATTGAGGGGATCAAGATTGATCAGATTGCGGCGATTGATGCTGCCGGTTATGACCGTCAGGTGATTGCCACCAATGCCGCGAAGATGATCATCCAAGAGGTGCTGGTGGACGGGTTCTTTCACGCTGATCCACACCCGGGCAACTTCATGGTGATGCAGGACAATGTGATCGGCGCCATGGATTTCGGTATGGTCGGTTATCTCAGCCGGGTTGACCGTGTCAATCTGATCCGTCTCTACAATGTGGCCGTCCAACTTAACGCCAAAGGTGCGACCGAGGAGTTGATCCATATCGGGGCGGCCCCCGTGGATGTCGACCGGAAGAACCTTACCCGCGATATTGAGCGGCTGCTGCATCACTACAGCGGGCTGCCGCTGCGGCAGATGCATCTCCAAGAGGTCGTGGAGGACATTATGCCGGTCGTCTTCGAGCACCGGCTTAAGCTACCCAGCAACTTCTGGCTGCTGGCCAAGACCTTGGCGATGATGGAGGGGATCGGTCTGACGCTGGACCCTGATTTTGATATCTTCGAATTCTCCAAACCTTACGTCAGCCGGTTGATCCTGAGCACGGTTGTGCCCGATTGGAACTGGTTGTCCGATACGGTCCGGCGGGGGGGGGCGTGGATGGACCTGTTTGAGGAAATCCCTCACGCCGGGCAGCTGCTGATCGACAGGTTGGAGAAGCGAGAACCGATACCGCTCTCCTTTGACCGGGCCAATCTAGAGACCTTGGATCGCCTATTCACACGGCTTGCGCTGAGCGTGATCATTGCCGGCATGACGATCGGGTTGGCCGGACTCATTCCGGTGGTCACGAACACCAACTGGGTGGTGCAAACCATTGTCATCGTCAGCTTCGTCCTGGTGCTGTTGATCGGCGCACGAGTCGTCTGGTCCATTGTGCGGAAGCGATAGGGTGCGTCCCAGGATGGGCACAGCGCGACCCGCTGATCGAGGGCGGTAGATTAGTTGCTCGGGCCTTCCGCTATGTTACAATGATAGATATGGAATACGAAAACCATCCTCTACTTCGTGTGCTCAATGCCCAACAGCGGGCTGCTGTGACCGCTTCTCTGGGACCGGCGCTGGTGATTGCCGGCCCGGGCTCAGGGAAGACCCGCGTGCTGACGCATCGTATCGCCTGGATGCTGTCAGAGCTGGACGTCGCTCCCTGGCATGTGCTTGCGGTGACGTTCACCAACAAAGCCGCCCTCGAGATGCGACACCGGCTGGACCGTATGCTTGGGGATACGTCGACGCGTCCGATGACTTTGGGCACTTTTCATGCAACGTGTGCGCGTATTCTGAGGCGTGAGGCCGAGGTACTTGGGCTGTCGCCCAACTATCTCATCTTCGATACCGATGACCAGTTGACGGTGATGAAGCAGGTTATCGCTGATATGGGCCTGGACGACAAGCGCTATCGCCCTCGCTCGCTCCTAAGTGCTGTATCAAGAGCCAAGAACGAGCTCCTCACGCCTGAGCATTACCCGGTGCGCACGTACTATGACGAGATTGTCGTACGTGCCTACGTGTCGTATCAGGAAGGTCTGCGCAAGAATGACGGCCTGGATTTCGATGATCTGCTCATGGAGACCGCACGACTGCTCCAGACGGATGAGACGCTCCGCGACCGGTACCGGGATCGCTTTCGGTATGTCTTGGTCGATGAGTTCCAGGACACCAACATCGCGCAGTATGTGATTCTGAAGCAGCTGGCCCTGGGGCATCAGAGCCTCTACGTGGTTGCCGATGAGGATCAGTCGATTTACTCGTGGCGCGGTGCGGATTGCCGCAATATTATTAGGCTGCGGGAAGATTTTTCGGGCCTGCGTGAATTCTTGTTGGAGGAGAACTACCGTTCCACCCAAGTTATCTTGGATGGGGCGCAGGCGATCATCGCCCAGAATCCTGACCGGACGTCAAAGCATCTCTTTACGACCAAGTCCGG
>CAZEXX010000153.1:7887-9359 GCA_964516885.1 uncultured Anaerolineales bacterium
GACGACCTCAGCTTCATGCGGGTGGTGAACGTGCCACCCAGAGGCATCGGTGCTGGGACAGTGGGCAAGGTCGCTGCCGAAGCGCAGAGATTGGGGTCCAGTCTCTATCGGGGATTGGTGTCGCTGGTGCGTTCCGGGACGCTGCGCAGCCGTGCCGAGCGTGCGCTGACCTCCTTTGCGACATTGGTTCATCAGTGGACGGTGCTGCGTGATGAACTCAGCGTAGCACGGCTCATCGACCGGGTGCTGGCGGATAGCGATTTTGAGCCGTATGTGCGTGACGGCAGCGATAAGGGGGAGTCGCGCTGGGAAAATGTGATGGCGCTGCGTGCCGTGGTGGCTGAAGCGCCCACCGTTTCTCTGGTAGATTTCCTCACCGATGTGGCTTTGGTCGCGGACGTGGATGAGTTGGCCGACGAAGTTGACGCGGTCACGCTGCTGACGCTCCACGGAGCCAAAGGGTTGGAGTACCGTGTCGTCTTCCTGGCCGGCCTGGAGGAGGGACTGCTCCCTCACAGCCGTTCTGTTGACTCTGCGGCGGACGTGGCTGAGGAGCGGCGTCTGCTGTATGTGGGGATGACGCGTGCTGAGGAGCGGCTCTATCTGACCTATGCCTTCCGCCGTGGGTGGCGTGGGTATCGCGGCAGTGAGCCTTCTGCCCCCTCGCGGTTCCTTCAGGATCTGCCCGATGAGGTGCTCAAGCGGCCGGAAGACCGCCGGCGCCGTGGCGCCAAGCCCAGCTGGTCAGTATCCTCGTGGGGAACGCAGTCGCGTGAGCCGCGAACCGCTGAGCCCTTGCCCGAGCTGTGCTTCAAGACCGGGCAGCGGGTGAAGCACACGTACTATGGTGAAGGGATGGTACTCGAGAGCGAGTACGAAGGGCGTCAGGAGATGGTGACGGTGATTTTCAGCAATGGCATCGGTGTGAAGAAGCTGCTGAGCCATATGGCGCCGATGGAGCCGCTGCCGGAACACTGAGACATACAAATTCGTGGTTGGGGACCGGCTGTCTGGATGGTGTGCGGACTCACGAAACTCCCAGGAGACGAGAAATGAGCTTTCATATGGTTTCTAGGCGTGCCCTGACTCTGACAGGTCTAGTCGGAAGCTCCCTGGTGATGTTGAGCCTGGTATGGGTGTTGCTGGGCGGCCAAGGACCCTCCGTTGCCGTCCCCGGGCTGGCGGCTGAACACCCCGCGGCTGTGGCGATGCACATCTCCGATAACCAGCCGCTGCTCAACACATACCGTACGCTGCCGGGAATTGCACTCGTCCAGAGCACGATCAACTGCACGCTCGAGACGACGTCAACAACGACGACAGATACGACATGGAATAACCATAGCTTCGGAACCAACATCCAGGTCTCCAACTATACGGACCTGTCACTGATTTCAAGCACCGGGGATCTGCCGGATTCTTCTGTTCCTGCGGAGTCGGACTTCTATCGTCTCGACAATGCCGTCATCGGG
>CAZEXX010000154.1:0-9163 GCA_964516885.1 uncultured Anaerolineales bacterium
AGTTGCGGGGGCAACTGTACTGTCAAGCCTTAGGAGGAGAGAGATGTCTGAAGAACTGAATCCCTTTGAGATTGCTCAAAGGCAGCTGGACACGGCTGCGGAGATCATGCAGCTTGACCCGGCTGTGCACGAGTTTCTTAGGTGGCCCACCCGCGAGCTACACGTAACCCTCCCAGTACGCATGGACGACGGATCGTTCGAGATCTTTCACGGATTCCGCGTTCAGTACAACGACTCGCGCGGGCCGACCAAGGGTGGCTTGCGGTTTCATCCGCACGAGACCATCGACACCGTGCGCGCCCTGGGTGCGTGGATGACCTGGAAGACCGCGGTGATGGATATCCCCTTGGGTGGCGGGAAGGGTGGCGTGATCTGTAATCCCAAAGTCATGTCCCCGGGGGAGCTGGAGCGACTGAGCCGTGCCTATATCCGCCAGGTGGGGCGCATTCTGGGCGAGAACATGGATGTTCCGGCCCCCGATGTCTATACCACACCTCAGATCATGGCTTGGATGATGGACGAATACTCGTTCATGCGCGGCTACAACGTACCCGGCATGATCACCGGGAAGCCTCTGCCGCTGGGCGGCTCCGCCGGACGGGGGGATGCCACAGCCCGCGGTGGGATGTACTGCGTTCGTGAGGCGGCCAAGCTGCTGGGGCTCAAGACTGGGAACATGTCGATGGCTATCCAAGGTTTCGGCAACGCCGGTCAGTATGCCGCGACGTTGGGGCCGGAGCTCCTAGGCGTGCGCGTCGTCGCTGTGTCCGACTCACAGGGTGGTGTCTACAACCCCAAGGGGATGGATCCGGATGCGCTGATCGCCTATAAGATGGAGACCGGATCGGTCGTTGATTTCCCCGGGTCCGACAGTATCAGCAATGCCGAGCTTCTGGAGCTGGATGTCGACATTCTGGTGCCGGCCGCCCTCGAGAATCAGATCACACTCGATAACGTTGACAAGATCAAGGCAAAGATCATCGCCGAGCTGGCCAACGGCCCGACGACACCGGACGCCGACGATATCCTGTACAAGAAGGGGATCTATGTGATCCCCGACTTCCTGTGCAACGCCGGTGGTGTGACGGTCTCATACTTCGAGCAGGTCCAGAACTCCTATGGCTACTACTGGAAGGAGCTCGAGGTCCACAAGCTGCTGGATGAGAAGATGACCACGGCGTTCCACTCCGTTGCGGAGGCCGCCAAAGCGTACGACATCAACAACCGTATGGCCGCCTATGTTGTGGCGGTGGGTCGGGTTGCCGAGGCCTGCAAGCTGCGAGGCTGGGTGTAGTCAATCCTCGAGTGGTGGAGAGTTAGCCGGCAAGACAACGGTAGATCGGGCATCCCGATCTACCGTTTTTCGTTGTACCGGGGGCTCTTGAGGTAGCCGACGGCGAGCTCCTGCTCATCGTTCATGATGATCTCGAGGTGGCGACCTTGAGCCACCGCCGGCACATCGACGACGTGGATGTAGTCGCTTGCGTCGGCGTCCTGCGGCAGCAGCTCCGGCAGCTTGTTCGGTGCGGTGTCGAGGAACTCGGTATTGAGCACCGTGCCCGACCGGCCCAGTGTCATCGGCAGGGGGTAGATGGCAGCTTCCACCAGGTCCTGGAAGAAGTGCGTGCCATAGGAGGGCTCGGCACCCGCACCTGTATCAGCTCCAGCGATCTCGATCAACATACGAGTGTTGTAGATATCGGCGTAGGTGACCTTCACACCCAGATCGACATCGGAGCTCCCCCACCGTCCCGGACCAGCCAGGATGAAGATCTCGCCGTCCAACCGCCGATTTAGGCGTCCTATGACCCGTGCGATCTCAAGTTTGGCCGTGGTGTCGGGCGCTCTCCGGTAGTCCTGCGGGCGCACGTAGACGACGTAGCGTATGTCGGAGACTTTGCCGTGCGGCACCAACTCGGTGGTTCGGAGAATGAGATCCGATTCCGGGATGGCGTCAGGAATCTCCACCGATTGCTGCTGTTTCCGGCTGGTCTGCGGACGGCACTGCAGCAAATGCACGTCATAGGTGGCATGGGGATAACCCGGCGTCACATCCACCGTGAATTCGATATCCACCGGCCAACGATGGTAGCGTTCCAGCTTGTTCAAGATGGCGCGCATCAGTTTGATGAAGTGTCGATCCCTGACCAGTTGGTTGAATGTCAGAAGCAGGCTGCCCTTCTCAGTGGGCGGTACGCGGGCGAAGATAGGGGAGATGTAGTCGCCTTTGTCCAGGGATGCCAGGTAGCGAATGCCGGGGTAATCAAAACCGAGCACCTGCCGGACGGGCAGGGACCTCATTTCATTGTCATCCAGGTCAAGGACGTCAATGAAGTGTTGAGTGTACTTGCGAATCTGGGTGGCGCCGACATAGGGTCGCAGCTCGGGGTGGCTGAGCGCCACAATGCGGGGGTAGTCTCGGGCCACCCGTTGCACGGCGCGGGTGCCGAATCCCGAGACCAACCTCAGAAAGCCGTCGTCCCGGCGGATCTTGGGGTTCCAGCGGAAGGGATTCCGGCTGTAGCCCACACCGGCAATGGCAGGGAAGATGAAATTGCGGTAGCGCGTGCCCTGTACCGTCTGGATGAGCACAGCCATCCGCTCATCGTAGTCAACCAGCCCCATCTGCTGGCGATAGAGCAGGGCATCCGGGCTGAGGGTGCTGGCGTAGACCTGGCTGACGGCACGCAGCAAAGCAGCCAGGTTCTCCTCAGGGGTGCCCTGGTTGGGGCAGAAGACGCTTTCGTATTTGCCCGCGAGTGCAGCCCCGAAGTGCACCTCCAGCAGGCTTGACGAACGTGCAATGATAGGGGTCCTGCCGAGGCTATCGAGTAGCTCCCTCAGCGCTTCCACGATCGAGCCCGGGAAGCGCCCCGCCATATAGGATTGCCGGAGGTGTGGATAGTCGGCTGTGATCTCCTCGCTCCGCCGGTACTTCTGGTTCATGTAGTGGGTGAAGCCGTTGATCATCAGGAAGTCGTAGAAGACGTCGGCCCCGATGTAGTAGGAGTCGGGGATGACGACGTGTTTGTGGGGTTCAACAGGGTCCTCTGAGCCGGCATCCTCCCGAGTCTGGCTATCGACCGTCTCCAGGATCTTGCGAGCCAGCAGCAGGCCGGCGGCTTTGCCGCCGATCTTGCCACGTCCGATGACACGCCGTCGTACGTCGCGCAGATCTCGGACCGTGAAGACCTCCTTGGCAATACCGATGAATTCCAGTTGATCGCTCAACATGCTCTTGATCAGGACGACGATGATCTCGCGCAGGTGGTGGCGGACCCGGTCGAGTTGTTCGGCCGGCAAGGCCTCATAGGCCTCTCCCTGATCGAAAAGCAGGTCGACCGGGGCCAACTCCGGATTGAACCTCAGCGTGACGGGATATTCTTCAAGCGACGGAGATGCGCTGAGCGTACGCTGGATCATCTGATCCAGGCGGTCTGTTGGGTAGTTGTTGGCGAAGTAGAAGTCCGTGAGTTGGTCGCGGATGATCGCCAGGCGTTCGTTCCATATTGCCGTGGGTTCGTCTCCGAAGGGATCGGCAAGCCCTTCGCGATGTTGGGAGACGACGGCTTTCTGGGTTACTTCGGACTCGAAGGCTTGCTGTGTGATAATGCCCCGCGCGAACAACTCGCGGCGCATAAGCTTACGTATCTCGGGCGCGAGGATCGGATATTGGGCCAGGCGCAGCTGCACGCCGTATACCTCCTGCAGCTGGTCGTAGCTTCTCTTGAGTGCCCTTGACATAGTATGTGTTACCAGGTCCTCCCAGACACGAGCTCAGGACTGTTCTGTAACGATATTGTACCAGAGGTTGCGGAATCTATGCAAATGAGGGGCTGGGTATCATCATACGGTCGCATCACGGAACCATAGAGCTCATGCTGGACACCAGTCCAGCACTCTGGGGAGAGATGGGAGGCAGAGCAGAGCGCGGACTGGGGTCCGCTTGGAGCAGGGTTGGTGAGGATAGTAGGGTGGTCGCGCGGTATGGTTGATGTACAACAACACACCGCGGATCAGCTACACAATCAGGATGGGTGCGGAGAGCTCGTGCTGGACTCCAGTCCAGCGCTTTGGGGACGGATGGGAGGCAGAGCAGAGCGCGGACTGGGTCCGCTTGGAGCAAGGTTGGTGAGGATAGTAGCGTGGTTGCGCGGTATGATTGATGAATAATGACAGACCGTGGTTCAGCTACACGATCAAGATGGCCGCGGAGAATGCCCCCACCAGTGCGAGAGCCAGCGCGTCGCGCCGGTCAAAGCGAAGCGTGATCAGCGAGGTGCGGCCGGCCTGGCCACGATAGCCGCGGGCTTCCATGGCCAGGGCCAGGTTCTCGGCGCGCTGCAGGCTGACCAGAAAGAGCGGTACCAGTACGGGCAAGCTCTGCCGGACCCTGCGCAGTATGCCCCCGCGACCGGTGCCCCACTCGGCCCCCCTAGACGCTTGGGACTTCACGATGCGCTCGGCCTCCCGGGCCAGGAGCGGGAGGAAGTGCAGCGAGACTTGGACCATCAATACGAAGTCCTGCACCGGCAGCCCTATGCGCGTCAACGGGTGCAACAGTCCATCAAGCCCACGGACAGCTTCCGTAGTCGCCGTGCACGCCGAGAAGAGCGTGATGGCCAGGATCAGCGCGGGGAAGCGCAGCAGGATCTTGGCGCCGGCCATAAGACTGGTGGCTGTGATGCGTATGGGTCCAAAGGTGATCCATGGCTGTACCTGGCCCCCCTGCCCAAGCAGAACCTGCAGGATGACCAGGAAGAGGATGAAGGGCAGGGGGGCCAAGATGCCCTTCATCACATACCTGAGCGGAACGCGCGCCAGCGCGGTCAAGAGAAAGAGTGCGATCAGGCCTAAGCCGATGCCGGCGAGGCTCGGTGTCGCGGTGATGGCCATCAGCAGTAGCCCTCCGGCGACCAGACGCGTGCGGGGATCCAGGCGGTGAATGGCAGACCCCGTGGGGAGGTATTGCCCGATTGTGATGTAGCGTTGGAACTCGAAGTCGTTCATCTGCGCGGCCCCAGTATGGCTGTCCCCAGTTCGTGCGCAAGCGCCTGACTCAGGTGCTCGCTGTCAACGATGCCGACTGCCAGGGGCCACCCTCGAGAACGCAGGCCCTCGGCGACCTGTGTGACTACGGGCTGCGCCAGCCCCCAGTTCTGCAGCCGCTCTCCATCTGCGAAGATCTCGGCCACCGAGCCAGTATACTGCGACCGGCCGTGGTCCATGACCGTGATGCGCTGGGTGAGCGCTGTGATATCCGTCATTTCGTGCGAGGAGAGAATCAGCGTCACGCCAGTTTTCTGCAGGTGGCTCACCCGTGCCAGTAGCTCTGTGCGCGAGCGGGGATCGAGACCCGCCGTGGGCTCATCCAACAGCAACACGCGGGGCTGTAGGGCCAGCGTGGACGCCAGCGCCACCTTCCGCTGTTCACCTCCACTGAGTGCGAACGTCATCCTGTCCTTGAAGCCTTCGAAATCCAGTCCCACAAGGTCCATAGCCCATCGCACGCGTGATCTGAGCTCCTCTCCTGCCAGGCCTGCCAATCTGGGACCGTAGGAGATCTCGTCGCCCACATACTGCTCGAAGATCTGTACCTCGGGGCGTTGGAATACGAGGCCTGCCATCCGCCGGATGGCGCGCAGGTCGGTCTTTGCATCGCTGAGGTCGTGCCCGGCGACGTGGACGGTCCCTTCCTGCGGTCTGAGCAGCCCGTTGAGATGTTGCATCAGCGTGGATTTTCCCGAGCCCGTCGCGCCTACCAGGCCGTGGGCGCCACCGGCGTGAACGGCAATATCAACGTGATCCAGTGACTGGCGCGCGAAGGGCGTCCCGCGCATATAGGTGTGACTCAGTCCATGCGCCTCGACGATGGCCATCGTCTGTGCGGGCGGTGCAGGTGGTTCCTGTGTGATCGGCGTTGTCCGGTGGGGGTATGCATCGATGGCACCAACCAGCGAGGTCACCGTGGTTGCATCTTCTGGCAGATCCGGCACCGCCCGGCGCAGGGCCGTGGCGAGTTTGGCCAAAGAGGGAACATCCAGACCCAGCCGGTGGAGAACTTCGGCGTTGCGGAAGATGCGGGCCGGCACATCGTCAAGTGCCACACGTCCGTGGTCGAGCACCACCACGCGATCGGCGTCCAGGGCCTCATCCATACGGTGGGTGATGGTCAGGATGGTGAGCCCGTCATTGTTGAGATCACGCATCATCTGACGGGTGGCCTGCCGCCCAACCGGGTCGAGCATAGCGGTGGCTTCGTCGAAGACGATGCAATCGGGGCGCATCGCCAGAATCCCTGCCAGAGCCAGCCGTTGCATCTGCCCGGCTGACAGCATATGAGGGGGACGTTCTCTCTCGTCCCACAGGGAGACCGCCTTGAGTGTATCCTCTACCCGGGCGCGGATTATGTCCGGGTCCAGTCCGAGGTTTTCGAGCCCGAAGGCGACATCGTGTTCGACGACCGTCGCCACGATCTGGTCCTCGGGACGCTGGAAGACCATACCCACGGTGCGCCGGATCTCGGTGTGATGCGCACGATCGCGGGTATTCAGTCCGCCCACGCGGACGTAGCCGTCATCCGGCACGAGCAGAGCGTTGAGGTGGCGCGCCAGGGTGGACTTGCCGGAGCCGTTGGCGCCCACGATGGCCACATAGTCTCCGGCTGCAATCTGGAGGGACAAGTCGTTGAGCGCCGGTGGGGTGTTCCGGCCCGGGGTGGGGTATGCGTATGAGATATGTCGAATGTCGATCAATGCTGTCATGGTTTCAGTATAGAGCCGCCCAGCGTCCGGTCAATGGCAGCATGCGCGCATATGGCATCTGACGATCGATATAACCATCCTGTAGGGGCACCGCATTCCGCGTCTGGTCACCGATGAATTACCTTGAATCGGACGCAGAGACATCGCCTGTCTGCTTGATGGTTGCCGGGATGCGTTGCCCTCTTCGGGTGTGCCATCGCAGAGGGCGAGGCATTTCTGTCAGGCTGATCCGTCCCGCAACATATCTCCGCGGACGAAGATGGCGTCGAATCCCACATCGATTTGGGTAATGCCTCGCCTCTACTATAATAGGTTCGATGGGAGCGTACAGTGCGCTCTCGCCAGCAGGGTAAAGGAGATTCAGACAATGTCTAGTGAACGTACGCGGAAGATTGTGGTTGCCGGTGTCTTGGGAGCGATTTCTGTGCTGTTGGGGGTTACACGGCTGGGGTTCATCCCTTGGTTCTCCGGCGCATCGTTGACGGTCATGCATGTGCCGGTGATCATCGGCGCCGTGCTGGAGGGCCCGGTTGTGGGGATGGCTGTAGGCCTGATCTTCGGGGGTTTCAGTATGCTGCAGGCCGCCATCGCGCCCACGGGGCCGGCCGACGTGTGGTTCACGAACCCCTTGCTGGCGGTGCTGCCACGGCTTGTGATTGGGCCGATGGCGTGGCTGGCCTATCGCGCACTACAACGCCGGCCTGTGCCGGCTTTCATCGCTGCCGGGCTGGTGGGCAGCGTGACGAATACCGTTCTCGTGCTGGGCATGATTGGAGTGCTGGGGCATCTCGATTGGGTCTTGCTGCCGCCGATTGCGCTCATCAATGGTCTCCCGGAGGCTGCGGCATCCGCTCTGATCACGCTGGCCGTGGTGGCGGCGTGGCGCCGGATTGAGGTCGGCTCGCGCAAAGGCTCCAGGATCTGATGGACCGATGACACACCGCAAAGTAGATTTCTCAGCCGGGGGAGATCTGCACATCGTTGCTTTGGCGGGGGGCGTGGGGGGCGCCAAGCTAGTGCAGGGGCTGGCCTATCTCCTACCCCCCTCGCAGTTGCGCATCATCGTCAATACGGGGGATGACTTCGAGCATCTTGGGTTGACGATCTGTCCGGATGTGGACACCATTATGTACACGCTGGCCGGGATCGCTAATCCCCGGACCGGTTGGGGGGTGGAGGGGGAGACCTTCCATTGTCTTGAGTCCATCCGGCGGTTGGGTGGGGCCTCCTGGTTCCGGCTCGGGGATCGTGATCTGGCGACGCACCTGTTGCGCACTCACAAGTTGCAGGAAGGCCTGCGCCTGACAGAGGTCACGCATCGTCTGGCGAAGTCCCTCGGCATTCAGCACCCCGTACTGCCGATGGCGGACTCTCCTTTCCGCACGCGCGTGATCACGGATGGGGGCGAACTGGCGTTCCAGGATTACTTCGTGCGCCAGGCCTGCGATCCACGGGTTGTGGGGTTCCGGTGGGAGGCCGACGAAGGAACAGGACCCACGCAAGAGGTCATGGCTGCGCTTGCCTGGGCCGATGTCGTCGTCATCTGCCCCTCCAACCCCTTTGTCAGCATCGATCCGATCTTGGCCCTGCCGGGTGTGCGTGATGCTGTGGCCGCACGCCCCGTGCTTGCCGTCAGTCCGATCATCGGGGGGGAGGCGGTCAAGGGTCCGGCGGCCAAGATGTTCCGTGAGCTGATCGGAGAACCCTCTGCGCTCGCTGTAGCCGAGTACTACCGTGGCTTGCTGGCGGGTTTCTTTGTGGATCGCATCGATGCCGAACAGGCCGGAGAGATAGAGAAACTGGGTGTGGCCGTGCGCGTTGCGCAGACGCTGATGCCAGGACTGGATCAGCGCGTTGATCTGGCTCGGGAAGTTCTGGGGCTTGCCGCTGAGCTCGGTTCCTAGTCGGGCCGGCGGTCCGGAGGGCAATCGTGATCTCAGAACTCTGGGCGGTGGTGCCGATCAAGGCGCTTGACCAGGCGAAGTCGCGCCTCGCCCCGGTGATGGGACCGGCCGACCGGCGGGCCCTGGTTCTTGAGATGCTCCGGCACACGCTCTCCGTCCTACGCAGCAGCGATGGTCTGCGGGGTATTGTGGTGATCGGCCCCGACCCTGAGGTTGGCGAGGTCGCATTGGCTTATGGGGTTGAGTTCCTGCCCGAATCCGGTGGTGGTGGGCTCAATGGCGCTCTGGTGCAAGCGGCAGCATCCTTGCCGGCGCGTCAGGGACAGGGGATGCTGGTCATACCAGGAGATCTGCCGCACCTGCGCCTTTCCAGCATCCGAGAGTTGGTGCGCCTGGCGGTGCCCTGCGGTGTCGTGATTGCGCCGGACCTGCGAGAGTTTGGCACGAACGCGCTGCTGCTGACGCCACCTGACCTGATCCCCTTCTGCTTCGGCC
>CAZEXX010000155.1:0-9145 GCA_964516885.1 uncultured Anaerolineales bacterium
TATCGATCACTTCCACCGGTATCTTTGAAAACACAGATGCCGCGGTTGTGGCAGAGAAAACGGTTCCGCTAATGCCGGAGGATATCAAGGGAACGATGATGCCATCATAATCGGCAGCGAGTTCTTCATAAATCTGCAGAAACTCATCTACCGGAGGTTGGGATGTTGTCGGGATAGTTGAGGATTTTGCCAAGCGTTCATAGAATTCAGAAGGAGTGATATCGATGCCATCTTCCAGGTTAGCGCCATCCCAATGAATCTTCAAAGGAACCACTCGGATATTATGGCCTTCGACGAAGGCTTCAGGCAAGTATGCAGTACTGTCTGTCACGATAGCGATTTTGGACATGGTTTTCTCCTCACTGAGGTTTGCTAGCCGAAGAGGGCCTTGCCCATGTTCTCTTCATATAGAACATGGGGGCTCCAAGAATCTAGAATAAAACGAAAAAATCGACCAAAAAAAGATCATCCCTTGACTATTCTCGTAACCTCGCGGGCAAAGCCGCTCAATTGATTCTGCTTCTCTCCCCCAATCTCTATCAGCATCTCTTGGTACCTTCCGTTCTGCGCCAGTAGAAATGTCGCGAGGTCTAGGTGTACATTCTCAACGAGTGAAAGAGCCGCGCCAATCCCCACGAGGGCACTCAACCCGATTTCCCCTGGACGGCCAATCCGACGCAATCGATCCACCAAATCTTTGCTTTCAATCGCCTTCTGAATAGATGCTACAGTTAAAATGATGGCAGTAATCATCTCGGCAATGAAGATCAAGGGAGAACGCCGTTCGGGGATTCGTGCCAATAGATCGTTCAACAAGGTTTCATATCCCCCCGCCTTGCCTTCTTGCAGTTGCTGCAAGATTTGTTGTTTTGCTGATTCCCAGTCTTCCGTAGCATCATCCCCCGCGGATAACAGCTCAAACAGATGAGTGGCCTCTGGGGTAGGTATGAACAAGATAGTTGAGCGACCTGGTCCCCGGTCACCAGCCGGAAGATGGTATTCAGATTTCACCAGCCCGCGTTTTTCGAGAAGCCGGAGCATTTCGTAAGCAGTTATTTTCCCAACATCTAGGCGCTCAGCCAAAGCGACATAATGGATAGGTCTATCGATCTCCTGATACATGTCAAGAAATTGGCTGAGAAATTGGTGCTGTCTGCGGGTTAATCTTCTGGCCATGGCAAATCTCCGAAAAATCCGAAACTATTATACCATTGCGGATTTAGTGTGTCAAGAAAACGGCGTGACTGTTCAAGATCTGGGATAGGGCGTGACTTGGAGCAAGAGGAAACCTATGCGTCTGAATATCCGCTTACCGCAAGTCGAGCCGAACGTATGTAAGATACCGGAAGCATGTCCGTATCGATGTGGCAGTCAGGATTATCAACGGCATAGCGTGAAAGGGGAGCGCAAAACACTACGGGACACCGAACATGACGAAGTGGCTCCAGTAATCAGGGCGCGCGGACATGACGAGATGAATCTCTCAAAGTTCCCTATCGGATGCGGCTACCTGCTATGACTTCATCCCCGTGCGTCGTCGGCAACCGAGATACGCGGTCACTACCAAGGTGATCACTATGCATCATCCGCTGAGCTAGACCGCGATCTCCACCTGTTGCCCGGACTCGGCACTCTCCACGGCCCCGAAGACCATCGCCAGGCTCTTCACGTTGTCGTGACAGATCGTCTCGGGCACACAGCCGCTTCGCACGCAATCCACAAACTCGCGGATCGCACCCGCATGTCCCCCGTGCTTTGTCGGGCCATCGACTTCCGGTACCTCCACATCCCTCCACTCCGAGAAGAAGCCACCCACCTTGTCCACCACCTCTGCCTTGAACCCCACCGCGCCGTCCCACGTCACGCTGCCCTGCTCACCGATAATGTGCCAGTCACTCTCCCACGTGGTGTTCAGCCCCTCGGAGCACCAGCTGCCTCGATACGTGTAGACCAGATCGTCGGTCATCTCGAAGATGGCCACCGCCGAGGCCCCCTGGTCATACCACGATCCGGGCGGATTCCACTCGTGGCAGTAGACGGCGGTCGCATCAGCACCCATCAGGAAGCGCGCCGCGTCAAACGTGTGAATCGCCATGTCAACCAGCAGTACATGCGCCATATGGTCGCGGAAACCGCCGAAGTGCGCGCCGATGTAGAAGTCACAGTTCACCGTGGTCAGCCGACCCAGCACGCCGGAGTCCAGGAAAGCCTTCAGGCGGCGGATGTTCGGGTCGTACCGGCGGTTCTGCATCACGGCATAGAGCTTGCTCGCAGCCTCCGCTGCCGCGATCATCTCCCGGGCGTGGTCGAGCGAGTCCGCCAGAGGCTTCTCGCCCATCACGTGGCAGCCGTGTTCCAGCGCGGTCAGCGTCACCAGATGGTGCGCCGTGGGGACCGTGCAGTCGAAGACGATGTCGGGCTGCAGGCGCTCCAGCGTCACCGCCAGATCCGTCGAGATCTCCACATCGGCAAGCTCGAACTCCTCAGCCCGCCCCCGAGCCGCCGTGTCGTCCAGATCGACCATCGACACCAACCGGAAATCCTCCAGTTGCGTGATCGTGCGCAGCCACTGGCGGCTGATACCGCCACATCCCACCAAGACCGCAGTCAGTTTATGTGCCATTCACTGGTTCCGTGGACAGATTATAAAAACGCAGGTCGACGACATCCCCGCCCTCACGGGTGTGAATCTGTGTCGCCGTAACACGGCTAATGTAGCACGGCTCCACCTTGCGTCAACCACCCTACTGCCAATGCAGGGCCATCGCACTCACCTGAAGCTTCAAGCCACTCTGTCATCCCGAACGGGTCGAGCCGACAACTGCTTGGCATACCGCGACAGTGAGGGTGCCTCGCATAGCCGGCAGCTGGGTTAACTCACTCGGGATGACTGACAATGCGCGACTGCATTCCAAATGCGATAGCCCTCACTGCCAACACCTTGACCAGCATCGGATTCATGATAACATACCAACCGGTCGGTTTTATCTACAGCTCCTGGAGGGCCACTTGGCGAACCAGCAACGCAGTGAGACTACGAGGACAGGCATTCTGGCCGCGGCGGCTGAGGCATTCGCAGAACAAGGATACGACGCCACCGGCGTTGCCGAGATCTGCGCACGTGCCGGGGTGAGCAAGGGCGCCTTCTACTATCACTTCCAGACCAAGAAGGCCCTCTTTCTCACCCTCGTCGATGTATGGCTGCGGGACCTCAATCGGGCATTTCAACAGCCGGATCCCGACTCCGGCTCGGTACCCGATCGGATACTGGCAATGTCGCGTGAGTTCCAGGACATCCTGACATCGCGACCACAACAGCTGGCCCTCATTATGGAATTCTGGACGCAGGCTAGTCGCGATGAAGTCATGCGCCAAGCAGTTCTCTCCCACTATTGTGCTTTTCAGCAGTTCTTCGTGGATCTTGTAGAGCTCGGCGTAGCAGAGGGTACGCTGTCCCCAATCGATCCTGCCGCTGGTGGTCAGGTATTCCTTTCTCTGACCAGTGGGCTCTTCTTTCAGGGCCTGCTGGACCCGACCGGCGCAGACTGGGGGAAGGTTGCCGAGCGGAGTATCCGGATCGTGTTGGACAGTATGAGGAGGAGGGAATGATGAACCTGATCACCGGTGCCACGGGACATCTTGGCAATGTGCTGGCGCGGGAGCTCGTCTCCCGGGGAGAACGCGTTCGCGCGTTGCTGCTGCCCAACGACATCCATTGCCCCCTGGATGGTCTTGACATTGAGTGTGTAGAGGGTGATGTTCTCGACCCGGAGTCCCTGGAGCGTGCTATGAAAGACGTTGACACCGTCTATCACCTCGCGGGCATCATCTCAATCATGCCGGGAGCGAACACCCTGATGCAACGCGTGAACGTTGAGGGTGTTCGCAACGTCGCCGCCGCCGCGTTGAGCGCCGGCGTGCGACGCCTCGTGCACGTCAGCTCGGTTCACGCCTTCCAACGTCTGCCGGAGGGAACCATCGTCGACGAAGCTGTCCCTCTGGCTGTTGAGAACGCCGCCGGAACCTACGATATGACAAAGGCCCAGGGCACACTTGCTGTGCTGGAGAGCTTCAAACGTGGGCTCAACGCCGTTATTGCCTGCCCCTCCGCCATCATCGGCCCATACGATTTCCGCGGGTCGCTGCTCGGCAGCACATTGGTGCGCCTCGCCAAACAGCGATTCCAGTTCCTCGTCCCCGGCGCGTATGATTTCGTGGATGTGCGCGACGTAGCACACGGTCTGATCCTGGCACGAGACAAGGGGCACGCGGGCGAGATCTACATCCTCTCCGGAACCTATGCTACCCTGCAGGAGGCGAAGGCCACAGTCCAACGGGCTGCCAACGTCTGCTCCGGGCACCTCGTCCTGCCATGGCGTTTGGCCGCAGCTTGTGCCGGCGCGGCACAGCACATCTATCGGCTGGCACACATCAAGCCGCAGTTCACCCCCTACGCCCTGCGCACCTTACATGAGAACGCGCGCTTCAGCTCGGAGAAAGCTCGGCGCGAACTGGGATTCCAAACACGCCCTTTGCTGGAGACCGCGCGAGATCTGCTGGCCTGGCGTCAATCACTCAATGCCATCTGAACAGCGAGCTCCAGTCCCCTCCGCGAACTGAGCCTACGCATCCGTGTCTTGGCTGCCTGCTCCCGCCATATGCGACGAATCGCGCAACTGGCCGGGATTTTTTTTGTCGAAATCCCGAAATCGATAGTATACTGGTTGGATACTCGGCGGCATACCGGACTGCCCTGGGGGGTGACACTGGTATGACGGACCGATATGGACCGGCCCAACGGGACTGAAGCAGCGACCAAGGACAGGTAGTGCCTCTCGCCACGTCCTCGTGTTGCCGTACACGCAAGCCCGTTGAGTCTTGCGCACGGTGTAGCCAGACCCGTGCTTCGTCGGCCGGTTCAGCCAAAGTCGGATCTGCAGCACTTGCGTTCTTGTCAGCCAAGCACCAAGAGGGGGGAGTCGCTCGTGAAAACCAGGAATGTTGCTACCTCGTTGATCCTTGTCTCGGTCCTGATCTCTCAGATGTTCCCATTTGGTTTACCCCTGGTCACGCCGCTTTCCGAAGCCCTTGCGGCCGACGCGCCGCTTGGCGAGACCCCTCCAGGGGATAGCTCTGCCACCGACGACATCTCGCAGCAGCTGGCCGAGACCCCCGGCGCCACCGAGGATTGGTGGTCCACCGTGGAGGAGCAGATTCGGCAGGAGATGTACACGCTGGCACCCGATACCGACGCCGGCAGCGGCACGGCGTACACCGGACAGAACCTCTCCCAAGGTCTTGACGTGGCCGTGTCGGGCGCCAGCATTGCGCTTGCCCCGTCCTCGGCGGGGATGGATGCGGCGCTGGAAGGCATCGCCGGTGGCCGAAGTGCCATCGAGGCAGCTCAGCCTCAGTGGACATGGGCAATGCGACTTTCCGGCTATGGGTACGAGGGGGATCTCGCCTCGCTCCCTCCCGCAGCAGACCCCGTCGTCACCGGCACCCGCGTCGACCTCTGGCGCGAAGGGATCTCCGAGTGGTACATTAATGATACTCGCGGCGTCGAGCAGGGGTTTGTCATCGACGCCCCACCCGCCGGCGCCCGGGCTCGAAGACGCAGCCTGGTGTTGGAGATCGCTATCGAGACGGACCTGGTCCTTCTTGCCGACGCTCCCGACGCGATCGATTACGCGCCTCCGGGCGCTAACGGCTCGTTGCTGCGCTACGACACGCTCTATGTCACCGACGCCTCGGGTCGCGAATTGCCCGCCCACCTGACGGCGGATGGCAGCCGGGTCATCCGAATCATCATCGATGACGGGGGCGCGGACTACCCCATCACCGTGGATCCATTGCTGACCACCACGAGTTGGTACGTCTACGGCGAGAACACCGGAGATCGTTTCAGCGTGGGCGTAGGCACGGCGGGCGATCTGAACGGCGATGGCTATGACGATATCGTGGTCGGTGCCGAGGGCTGGAATTCTTCCGCGGGCAAGACCTATGTCTACTACGGCGGGCCGGACGGCCCGAGCACCACCCCCGGTTGGACCAAACTCGGGGGGATAAGTGGCGCACAGTGGGGCGCCAGGGTCGGCACCGCCGGCGACCTGAACGGTGATGGTTATGACGACCTGTACGTCGTGGCAACCGCATACTCTACGCTCAAGGGCAAGGTCTACTTCTATCTCGGATCCCCAACCGGCGTGCTCAATTCCTACTGGAGCCTTACAGGGGAATACGACTACGATCACTTCGGGGAGAGCGTCAGCACCGCCGGTGATGTGAACGGCGACGGCTATGACGATCTCATCATTGGTGCCTACAACTACGCCAATCGCGGCATGGCCTATCTCTACCTCGGCAGCAGCAGTGGGGAGCTGGGCGGATCATCCAAGACGCCAGATTGGTACAAGGTTGGTGAGAACTCCGGCGATGGCCTCGGGGAAGCCGTTGCAGGGGCTGGCGATGTCAACGGCGACGGCTACGATGACGTGCTGGTCGGCGCGGACACGGCCAGTAGCACCGCCGGTCGGGCTTATCTCTTCCAGGGCTCGATGGTGGGCCTGGGCGATGAGGCGGCATGGTCCGCAGTTGGCGATGCCGGGGAATCGCTCGGGTTCTCGTTGGGCGCCGCCGGCGACGTCAACGACGACGGCTACGATGACGTGATCATCGGCACCTGGGGCTCCGGCAATGCCTACCTCTACCACGGTGCGTCGTCGGGCCTTGGCGCAAGCCCCAGTTGGACAGGGTTCAGTCAGGCGCCGGGCGATCGCTACGGTTGGTCGGTTGCCGGTGCCGGCGATGTCAACGGCGATGGCTTCGATGACGTAATCGTTGGCGCGCTGAATGGTCCTGGCTCCTCGTATGGAGCGGCGCACGTCTACCATGGTTCTGCTGATGGACTGTCGGTGCGTCCGGATTGGACCAGAAACGGGTGGGATCCGGACCTCTACCTCGCGATGATCGTGGGAACTGCGGGGGACGTCAACGGTGATGGCTACGATGACATACTGCTGAGCGCCCACGGAAATGACAACTACAAGGGACGCGCGCTGCTCTACCTCGGCGCACCCGACGAGGAGAAGTGGGTCGCCTTTGGCGAGGAGGGCAGCGATGCCTTCGGCGAGACGGCCACCGCAGCCGGTGACGTCAACGGCGATGGGTATGGCGATGTGCTCATCGCTGCCCCCAGCCACGACAACGATGCAGGCAAGATCTACCTCTACCACGGCAGCCTGACAGGGCTGGATAGCAGTCCGACCTGGGTAGCCGCGGGGCAACCGGGCGACGAGTTCGGCCGCGCCGCCTGCGCCGCCGGTGACGTGAATGGGGACGGCTACGACGATCTGATCGTGGGTGCCCCGGGTGACGACGGCGATCGCGGACGGGTGTACGTCTTCTATGGATCTTCGTCCGGCCTGGATACCGGCCGCGCCTGGAGCACGGCCGGCGAGAATACGGGCGACCGTCTGGGCGCCTCCGTGGCCCTGGCCGGCGATGTCGACGGCGACGACTTCGGCGATGTGGTGCTGGGCGCACCGGGATACCCCGCGGGCAACGAGGTCGGCAAGGCCTACGTCTACCATGGCTCAGACACGGGCCTGGCGGGAGCACCTGCATGGGTGGGTATCGGCGAGCATTCGGGCTCTGATTACGGGCAAGCAGTGTACACCGCCGGGGACGTCAACGGCGATGGCCACGACGACGTCGTGGTCAGCGCACCGGGCAACGACAGCGATCGCGGCAGGGCCTACGTCTACTTTGGGGCCCCGGAAGGCGTTGTCACGGGTCCCGCAGCCTGGACCGGCAGCGGCCAAAATGCGGGCGACCAATATGGCTACAGCGTCGCCACCGGCGGCGACACCAATGGCGACGGCTATGCCGACATCGCTATAGGGGCCGTCGGGTACGATCACTCCGCCGGCAAGCTCTACTACTACGCCGGATCGATAGACGGCCCGGCAGGATCGCCGCTGACGTGGCCGGGTAGCACTGGCGATCGCATGGGCGCCGTTGTCACCCCTGCCGGGGATATCAACGGCGACGGGTATGCCGATATGCTGGTGGGGAGTCCCGGCGATAGCGACGGCAAGGGAAAGCTGATCGTCTACTCTGGTGCCTCGTACGGACTAGCCTCAGTCACGTCCAGTACGCGCTCTTCATATGGCGAATACGTCAATGACAACCTGGGCGCCGGCGGAGGCCCGGCAGGCGATGTCAACGGCGATGGTTTCAGCGATTACATCGTGGGCGCGCCCGGCTTCGACCGCCTTGGGGCCGGAAATTCCGGCAAGGCCGATCTGGTACTGGGCTTTGGCGACGGCCTTGGCTCTCCTAAGTGGTCGGTCTATGGCACGAGTGCGAACCAGGAGTTGGGTGGCGATGTCGGGTCAGCGGGCGACCTGAACGGGGATGGGTTCAGCGATGTCTACGTCAGCGCCGGAGGGGCGCTGTCCGCCGGACGCGTCGACGTCTACTACGGTTCGACCGCGGGCATAAGCACCGCTGCGCCCGGGTGGTCGGCAGGGGAAGAGAACAGCGGCGATTGGTTTGCGGGTGACGTGGCCGCCGCTGGGGACGTGAACGGTGATGGTTACGCCGACCTTGCCGTGGGCGCCCCAGGTTTCGGCGGCGTGGGAAAGGCCTATCTCTACTTCGGTTCGGCGGCCGGTCTCAGCGCGGGTGCGGCGGACTGGAGCGCGACTGGCGCGGGGACCTTCGGCTGCGGGGTGGCCTCGGCGGGTGACGTCAACGGTGACGGCTTCTCGGACCTGATCGTGGCCTCCGACTGCAACGGCACCGGCAAGGTGCAAGTCTTCCACGGAAGTCCGACGGGACCGAAGCCGGATCCGGCAGCATGGATGGTCACTGGTGAGGCTGCGAGTGACTCATTCGGCTATGCAGCGGAATCCGCCGGCGATATCAACGGCGACGGCTATGCCGATATCGTCATCGGCGCGCCTGGCTACGGTACCGCAGGCAAAGCGTATGTCTACTACGGCTCTGCGCTGGGTCTGTCCGCCGAACCGGCTTGGACCGACGTGGGCGAACCACAGGGCGGGATGTTCGGCATCTCGGCTGGGACGGCAGGAGACGTCAACGGCGACGGCTACGCGGACGTGATCGTCGGTGACAGCAG
>CAZEXX010000156.1:0-5131 GCA_964516885.1 uncultured Anaerolineales bacterium
GTCCCTTGCGCAGCCGCACGGATGGCAGGGTCGTCCGAATAGTGGCCGTGCCGCTCGGGCGGAATGAGATCACGGATGCGCCGCATAATCTCGTGGCCGATCGCGTCCACTCGCTTCCGGCGCTCGCGGCCCCGACCCGGCGCGGTCACCGGTCCGAAGGGCTTGCCGATCCGAACGGTCGCACGCGCGCGCTTCCCACGGCGCAGCGTTGGGAAGACATCGGTGAAGCCATCCAGCCCAATCGGCAGGATGCGGGCCCTGCTCCGCGCTGCCATAAAGGCAGCGCCCCCCCGCGGTGGTCTCAGGAGCGCGTGAGCGCTGGACCCTTCCGGGAAGATCCCCAGCACGCCCTGATGGCTGAAAACAGCCTCCGCAGCCCGGAAGGCAACCTGCGATCCGGTGCCGCGATACACTGGGTAGTAGCCCCAGAGCTTGCGCAGAAAGCCCACATTGTCAGGGGCATTGGGCGTCCTAAAGCCCCCGACGAACTCGATGGGATAGGGCGATACTGTCAACATCGCGACAGGATCGAGAAAGCTGAAATGGTTGGCTACTACCAGCAACGGGCCTTCCTTGGGGAAATTCCCACGGCCGATAACCTGGAAGTCAGAAATCGCTCGGAACAGAACCCGAGTGATCCCCTGGATGGCATAGCGGATCCATCGTCTGCGAGGGTATGTGTACACTGGTTCGTTTGTCATGTTGAAATTGTATCCGGTAGTCGAGCCTCGTCAAGCATCTTTGGACGGAGTTACGGTTGCACCAATTCCCACCCAGCGGCACTGTCCGGCAGCCCCCTCCTCAGGAGCCCTGCCTTTGGCCAAGACTGCCGAGGTGCGCCCAGCAGTTCCGGCCAAAGCACCCTGCATAGCAGCACTACCTCAGGCCAGAAATGCCAAGGAGGTGGGCCGGCGGCCCACCTCCCTCTTACGTCTTTTTGACTATCCCCCCATACCTATGATACAATCCAGTCTGAATGCGATGGTCAACCGGCGGACATTGCGCGCGTGTAGCGCAAATGGCGAGCGTGCTAATGGACAGCGACAAACGCGAAGAGTTGGTATCAGCAGAACCTCAATCAGCCCCCGACGGAGCTGAGCCGTCACGCCATGAGTCCGGGGCCCAGGGTGACCAGACCATTGCCCAACTCAAAGCCGACCTGGCCGCTCGCGATGTGATGATCGACCGTCTCCGTCGATTCATCCCCCCCATTGTCGCCGACGGCATACTGCACGACCAGGAACGACTGCGCGGCGAGCGGCGCGAGGTGACTGTTCTCTTTCTCGATGCCGTCGGCTTCACCCGGCTCTCTGTCTCGCTGGATGCTGAGGCTGTCTTCAACCTGATCAATGATCTGCTCTCGCGGCTGGTGGCCTGCGTCCATCGCTATGGGGGCCTCGTCGACAAATTCACCGGCGACGGCCTGATGGCGGTCTTCGGCGCACCGGTTGCTCACGAGAACGATGCGGAGCTGGCCGTGCGCGCCGCCATAGACATGCAACAGGCGGCCTCGGAGTTTGCTGAGATCGCACGCGCACAGCTCGGGGCCCCAGTACAGATCCGCATCGGCATCAACCGCGGCCCGGTCACCGCTGGCGTCCTGGGCACACAGGAGCAATCCGCCTACACCGTGATCGGCGAGACGGTAAACCTCGCTGCGCGCCTGGAGGCCCTGGCCCAACCCGGAAGCATCTGGGTGAGCAACAGCGTCTACGCGCGCACCGACTCCTTCTTTGACTTTGCCCCGCCGCACACGGTGGTCGTCAAGGGCGTCGACGCCCCGGTCGAGATCCACGAGGCACTCAGTTTCCGGGCCTCTCCCACCTCACCGCGTGGGGTCCCGGGGATGGTCGGCCCTTGCCTCGGCCGCGACACCCAGTTGGCGCAACTGCACGACCTCTCTGAGGGCTGCCTGACGAGCCGGCAAGGCCGTCTCGTCACCGTCACCGGCGAGGCCGGCCTGGGCAAATCCAGGCTGATCTCCGAGTGGGTCACGCGGATTCGCGCCGATGGGTTCACCGTCTGGCGCGGTCGGGGCCTTCCCTACTCAGAGGGTACCGGGTACAGCGTGTTCCGCTCCTTGCTGCGGGATGCGCTGGACAGTTACGCGGATCCCGACCAGTGGCAGAGCCGCGTCAGCGAGCCTTTCAGGCCGCTGATACGGCGGCTACTGGAGCTGCCCCAATTGGAGAGTGAGGAGGTCCTCTGGGAGCATCTGGGACCGGAGAGGACAAGCCAGCTCACTGCCCTGGCGATCCGCGAATGGCTGATCAACGAAGCAAGTGACCACCCGTTGATCCTCATTCTCGATGACTTCCACTGGGCCGACGATCTGTCCAGGCAGGTGCTTCAGTCGCTGCTGGCCTTGATCACCGAGTCGAGAATCCTCTTCTGCGTCATGATGCGCCCGCACGCCGCCGCCGGCCTGGATAGCACGCACCTGGATGCGGCCCTGTGCTGCCATGTCACCGTCCCACCACTCACAGCGAGCGAGAGCCGCGTTCTGCTGTCCAGCTTCGTGGATCTCGATGGCGTCCCGGATGCCACCGTGGAGACCATCCTCACGCGCGCCGAGGGTAATCCGTTCTACATCGAGGAATTCGTCCGCATGCTGATCGAGCAGGAGCTCCTCCACCTGCAAGACGGCAAGTGGAGCGCAGTCTCGCTGCAGGAGCTGGCGAATCTGGACCTTCCCACCTCGCTGCGGGGCCTTATGCTGGCGCGCGTCGACCGGCTACCCGAGAACCTGCGGTACCTGCTGCAGCACGCGACGGTCATCGGGCTGCAGTTCGATGCAGCTCTCCTGCAGGTCATCGAGCACAGACTGCGCCGCGTCGATAACATCGATCCGATGATCGACCGACTGACCGAGCTGGGCCTCCTGCAGCTCCGGCCCGCCGCCGGACCGCGCACCTATGCGTTCCGCCATATCCTGACGCAAGAGACAGTGTACCGCAGCATCCTGCGCAGCGAGCGCCCCGAGCTGCATCGCGTGGTCGCCGAAAGCATCGAGGAGCTCTATGACGGTGCCCTGGACCTGCATGTTGAGGCCCTGGCCCTCCACTACGACCGCGCTCGCGTTCGCGACAGGGCCCTCGATTACGCTCTGCAGGCGGGCAAGCGCTCCCAAGACCGCTTCGCCAACCGCGAAGCTCTCGGTCACTACAGCCGCGCCCTGCAACTCTCCCAGCATCTCGGCCAAACCGGCGAAGCCCGCCGGCAAGCCGCGGTCGGCCTCGGGGACATACAGCAGCACGTCGGCGAGTATGAGGCTGCCGTGACCTTCTACGAAGCAACCCTCAACGACTACACGCAGGCCGGGCCGGTCGCCCGTGCCGATGTGATGCTGAAACTCGGCCGGGCCTGGGACAAGCTCGGCAACCTGGAGAAGGCCGAGTCCTGGCTGAAGGCCGCGGCAACCGAGATAGCAGACACCGGCAAGCGCACGCCGGCCATTGAGGCTGAGATCTACGGTGCACTGGGATGGCTTACGCTGCGTGATGGGGACCTTGCCGGCGCGCAAGCTCTGCTGGAGCGCGCGGCCTCCCTTGTCGAGACGACAGAGGACTACAGCGTTTTCTCATCCATCCTGAACCGTCTCGGCGCCGTCTATTTGAGCCAGGGACAACGGCGGAAGGCAGCCGCGGCCGTTCAGCGCTCCTTGGACATCCGAGAACGGCTGGGAGACCTGCTCGGCGTCGCCCGTTCCTCAAACAACTTGGGGATCTTGCTGCGCGGCAGCGGGGACTGGAAAGGCGCGCTGCAGACCTACCGGCACAGCCTGGAGGCGATGCAGACCATCGGTGATGCAGAGGGCGTAGCCATCGCCCACACCAACATAGGCAACGTCTACATCGATATTGGGGACTGGGACCAAGCGGAGACCAATCTGCAGCGCAGCTATGAGCTCGCCCAACGGATCGCAAATCCCTACGAGATAGCGCAAGCCAACATGAACCTGGGCCGCCTCTATCTGCGCAAGAGTGAGCACGTGAAGGCGGCCCGATATCTGGACACAGCACTGATGCTGTATGCCCAGGTTGGGGCCAGCGCCAATCCCAACGTCATCGATGCCTACTGGCTACAGGGCCTGCTCTGCTTGGAGCAAGGTGAGACCACCCAGGCGCACTCTTGGAGTGAACGCAGCTTTGCACTGCTGACCGAGAGCACCGGCGAGAGCGATGGAGAATCGTCTGAATGGGGACGGTACCACCAACTGGTTGGACGCCTTGTCCTCACCCAGGGGCGCGTCTCAGAAGCTCTGGAGCGCCTCACGCGGGCCAAGACGATCTTCGAGGCCAATGGCTCCTACGTGGAAGTCGGGCGAACCGCTTACTGGCTTGCACAGACCTTGATGCGGGCCGATAAGCTCATCGCGGCCCGCACGGAGCTCGCGCAGGCCCGCACCATCTTCGAGGAACTCGGCGCGCAAGTCGATCTCGCACGGGTCAGCCAGTTTCTCGTGGGACTCGATAAAGCCGCTCAGTGAGGTCACACTTGATCTCACGCCTCACCTCAGACAGCTAGGACAACGAACGAGGAGGCTCAATGAGCCTCCTCGTTCGTTGTCTCCTCACACAGATGGATGCTATGCCACCTCACTCCACCACATCAACCCAGATATTGATACCTACGGGCGAGAGGGGCGTGGGAAGATTGGCTTGATCCGCGTAGTCGGCGGCCCACTCAGCATCCCCAGCATTGTCGGCCCAGCTATCGAATGACCCCATCCAGGTGCCGTATCCGCCGGCCCAACTGGTATACCCACCGTCCCAAACGTCGTAGGCTACGGCGAGGTACGGGGAGCCGTCAGCCCAGCTGTCGAAGCTGTCAGCCCAGCTGTCGAAGCTATCAGCCCAGCTGTCGAAGCTATCGGCCCAGCTATCAAAGCCGTCGGCCCAGCTGTCGAAACTTCCGTCCCAGGCCTGGCAGATGACCGGCCGTGTCTCTTCAGTATAGCCATCCGCCCAGCTATCGAAGCTGTCCGCCCAGCTGTCAAAGCCGTCAGCCCAGCTGTCGAAGTCATCCACCCAGGCCACATAATCGGCCCAGCTGTCGAAGCCGTCGGCCCAGCTGTCAAAGCCGTCAGCCCAACTATCGACGTCGTCCGCCCAGCTGTCGAAGCCCTCCG
>CAZEXX010000156.1:5231-9117 GCA_964516885.1 uncultured Anaerolineales bacterium
TCAAAGCCGTCAGCCCAACTATCGACGTCGTCCGCCCAGCTGTCGAAGCCCTCCGTCTCCACACCGCAGACGTTCGCCCAAGTGACGAAGCCATCCGCCCAGCTATCAAAGCTGTCCGCCCAACTGTCGAAGCTATTGGACCAGGTCAGATAGCCGCCATTCCAGCCGCCGTAGGCTCCGGTCCAGAGCGTCAGGCCATCAGACAGCGTCTCGATGCCGCCCGACCACCCGACATATCCATCCGCCCAGCTGTCAAAGCTGTCCGCCCACTCTGCGCAGCTCGTTGACCCATCCGCCCAGCTGTCGAAGTTGTCGGCCCAACTGTCGAAACTGTCCGCCCAGCTATCAAAACTGTCGACCCAGGCCACGTAGTCCGCCCAACTATCGAAGCTGTCCGCCCAGCTGTCGAAACCATCCGCCCAGCTGTCAAAGCCGTCTTCCCAGGTATCGATCGCGCCGGGGTCGGCCACACACGTATCTGCCCAGCTATCGAAGCTGTCGGCCCAACTATCAAAGCCGTCAGCCCAACTGTCGAAACTGTCCACGTAGCCGCCGGCGTTATCCGCCCAGCTGTCGAAACTGTCCGCCCAACTGTCAAAGCTGTCCACCCAGTTCGTGGTTCCCCCCGACCACTCAGCGTACCCATCAACCCAGCTGTCGAAGCTACCGTTCCAGGTCGTGTAGTCGGAAATCCACCCATCAAACCCGCCGCCCACGATCTTGAACTCACCGGTCTGCGCATCGAATGTCGTCCAGCCCTGGTAGTGGATCATCCCGGCCAGGTCGGCCGCAATGTCCATCCCCCGGTTGGCCTCGCCACTGATGTCGCCCAATACAGCTTCCGCAGCCCAGACACGCCCCGCGCCCTGCTCCCACACGCTGTACGCAGCAGAACCGGTCGCCGAGCTCAGCTGAGGGCGCGCAGACTGTGTTAGCCGGTATTTTACCTGATCCGGAGTAAGGTCAGGGTTCTCTTCCAGGATCAGCGCCGCTATGCCGGAGACAACGGCGGTGGACATAGACGTGCCGGACATTTCAAAGTACCGTGCACTCGAGCCACCCTCGGGATGCTCGTCGCGCAAGTAGACGGTCGGTCGCATCAGTGAGACCACGTGCGCACCAGGCGCGATCACGTCAGGCTTGATAAATGCGTCGAGCGTGGGGCCTGTCGCAGAGAACTCAGGGATGTAGTCATCGCCAAAATCGTCCGGCGTCCGGTGATCTGTGTAAGCTCCCACCGTGATGACGTAGGGCGTATTGCCGGGCACACCCACGCTCATCGGTTCCGGACCGGTGTTGCCCGCGCTGGCAACAACCACGATACCCGCGTCCCAAGCTGCCATCACGGCCAGGTTGTAGGGATCGGCCCAGTAGGGCGCGAACGGCACGGAGTACATCGAGATATTGAGAACGCGGATGTTGTATAGATCCTTGTTCTCAACGACCCAGTTCAGGCCACGCAACACATCCGAGTAAGTGCCGGCCCCCTCTTCCCCAAGGACACGGACAGCCACCAGGTTGGCGCCGGGCGCCACGCCGCGATACCCATCATCCGGGTACTCGTAGGAACCATTCCCGATGATCCCGGCGACGTGCGAGCCGTGACCGTTCGGATCGCGGGGGGACTGCAGGAACTGGGGGTGCGTGTGGACCTGATCCCCAATCGCGTCGTAGTAGGCCAGGAAGCGCTCTTGACCACTCTCTCCCCACGTGCGGCGCAGTTCAGACAACGTGGGATCGATACCCGTGTCCAGCACGGCCACGGTAACCGAACGTCCCAGAACACCGGCAGCCCACACGTCGCCAACTCCAATCGCCTCCGTGAAATGCACCAAGTCAGTGTCCACAGGACCATTCTGCTTGGCAGCTTGCTCGGACACCTCAACTTCCCGATCGCGCATCACCAGCGTGACGCCGGGCGCCTGAGACAGCGCCGCAATCTGTGCTTCCGGTACGTCCGCAACGACCGCGTCAATGATCCTGATCTCGGACTCAACCGTGCCGGAGCAGCTGGCCACCGCCGCCTTGGCCGCGTCCAGAGTCTCTCCACGCACAATCACACGCGTGGTCACGACACTAAGTGTAAGGGGGGGTTGAAGCAGCGTAACCACAACCACTGCAGCGACAAGGATGGAGAGTATAAGTCTCTGTTTCTGTTTTCCTCGGACCATGAGCTGCCTCCCTCTTGCGCTCGTGCAGGCATCTGTCGCACGGTTAATGATACTAACCATATTCTATCATATGTAGGATAACACGGTTAGAACCTTCAAACAATAGTACTTAAGTACTATATGCGCATGTACGAGGGTGGCACACAAGCGGGGAGCATCTTTGGATGCTCCCCGCCAGATACCAAACGTCCGGGTAAGTGTCTACTCTATGAAGATCTCGATACGCTCACCGTCGGCAGCGTCACGTAGATCAAGAAGGTGGCCTAACTCTCCACGGTCCAGCATCTCCTCCAAACCGGCGGTGTCTAGCCCCTGAACACCCGCTATGCTCCCACCGGCACGCAATCCAGCGCGGACCAGCCCCACCGGCAGTGTCAGGTTCACGCGAACCTTGTTGTCCTCTATGTCGGTGACCCGGATGCGCACCCACCGGGGCCGGCGACGCGCGCGATTGGCGGAATCCTCCTGTGTGCGCAAGGCATCCAAGAGCCGCGCGGCCTCATCGGCATTGATCGTGCCCTGCTGAACCATCTCGAGGATCTTGCGCCGTTCATCCTGCATCCTGCGCGTGGGCGCCTGCCGCTGGCCAGCCCGCGCCCCCCGGTCCCGTGCCCCTGGCACAGAGACAGACTGCTGAATCCTCAGCCGCATATCATCTAGCGACTCCTGTAACCGCTCGCGTCGCTCGTGCCGCAGCTCAAGCTTCAGCTCAAGATGCTCCTGGCGAGCCCACAAGCGCTCTCGTCGCGCTTCCATACGCTCACGCACGCCCGGCCGGACCTTAGCACCAGAGGTCTGCAGTGCAGCGATCTCACTCTCGACTGACGCCAACTTCGCCGCCAACTCTTCCTGTGCCGCCAGTAGCTCGGTATCGTCCTCCAGTTTGGACAGCCGCTCCGCCACCCGCGCCATTTTACGCTCAAGTTTGGTCTTGATCTTCTCCCCGATGTTGCCTACGCTCATTGCCGTCTCCTCGGGCGCACGCCTCTCGCGCCGACATTGCTCATAGTACCTGGATCGCCTACCGGCTGAGGCGCTGCAAGGCCTCTTCCACCGACGACTTACCTTCAGCCAATTCATCGAGGATGGACTGCGTCTGCAGATCCTTGGGGTCCTGCGCGCCAACCTCATAGCCCATCGCGCGAATCACCTCGTGCAGACGATTCCGCACGGTTGGATACGACAGATGAAGTTCTTCCTGCACACGATTCAGCTTGCCTTCGCACCGCACAAAGAGCTCGACAAAACCCCACTGTTCGTCCGTCAACTGCGAGAGCCGCTGCGGCAGGAACATCCCTTGAATGGACGTCCCACACTGACCGCAGACCAGCTTCTCCACGTAGAGTTCATCGCCACAGACCGGACACTTTCCAGGCATAGGATACATTAACATCCTCCCAAAGCGCACTAGAGCATCTTCTACATCCATTCTAGCGCCCAACCTTGAATTTGTCAAGGTATAACTTCAAATAAGTTCATATAGGTGTCAATAATACTAAGGATTGTGGCCTAACCTGCCGCGGAGCCTTAGTCGGGACCAAGTGGCAGTCCACCTGAGCATCCGCCCCATCCGATCTGCCACCAGCCAACGCCATACGTTGGGCACGCAACACGGCCCGGGGATACCGGGCCGTGTGTTGTATATGTCTTGCTACAAAAGCAAAAAGCTTCTTGGCAATGACCTACTCTCCCAGGAGGCTACCCCCCAAGTACCA
>CAZEXX010000157.1:0-2218 GCA_964516885.1 uncultured Anaerolineales bacterium
AAACTATACATAAAACACCAAAATCCCATCTCAACAACCTTTGAAGGCCCCCTTGCCGGTATAGACCACCACGGGTCTGTCGCTGCGGATGCCAATACGTCTGGCGATGCTCTCGAAAGCCGCTGCGGGCACATACTGTGCCGGGCGACCGTTGACCGGCGCGTGGATCAGCAACTCGTTGAAGTAGACCGCTGTCGGTATATGCTGGATGATGTAGTCGTGGACGTTGGGCTGAGCATCCAGAATCGTCAACCTTTCGTCTGACAGATGATCCATCAGCCATTGAGGCGAGACCCACTTCACGATACCCTTGCTGTGCGGAGTGTGCTTTGCCATGATCAGACCTTCCTTACCTATCATCTGGCACGTGTGCTTGCATGTATGCTTCATACCATGCTACCAGAAAACGGGTCCAGTTTCCCATCAATCCTACTCTGTGGTATCTTGAGACAAAGGCGTCCAGCGTACACTGCGTGCCACGCCGGGGATGACGTGAGCACAGTGCCTTGCGTGCGAAGGCCAGCGATATCGGCCACTTCATCCCACCCAACGCCGCCGCCTTGATCGCTGTGACGATCCGTCGATCCTGGTATCTGTCCGCTTTCTGCACGCTGGTCACCGCTTGCTCGATCACATCACGTGGACAGATCAAGTCTGTTCTGGGAATTCCAAGGAGGAGCGCCCTTATGTTGAAGCCGGCAGTGCATCTCGAACCTGCGCAGTTGTGCCGTCATACGGATCTTTCTCGTATCGGCTTTGAGACGACCGATGATCTGGCCGATATCACCGGAGCCGTGGGTCAAGCCCGAGCGGTGGAGGCTATCAGGTTCGGTACCGGCATGAAGAACAACGGTTTCAATATCTACGCCCTGGGGCCGTCGGGGCTTGAAAAGCGCGACCTGGTTCAGCAGTTCTTTGAGTCCCAGGCAGAGGCGGGGGCAACCCCTCCGGATTGGTGTTACGTCCACAACTTCGCGCAGGACCATAGGCCATTGGCGATTCAACTGCCTCCCGGCTTGGGGAAGGTGCTTCAGAGCGATATGGAGGCGTTGGTTCTGGAACTACAAACGGTGCTCTCGGCGGCCTTTGAGAGTGAGGAATACCAATCTCGCCGTCACGCGATCACCGAGGAATTTCGTGAGCGCCAGGCTGAGGAGTTCGATGAGCTGCAAGAGCGGGCTGAGGGGGAGAACGTGGCGCTGGTTCGCACCCCGAGCGGGATCGCCGTGGCGCCTACGCGTGACGGTGAGGTGCTGGCGCGCGAACAGATCCATGAGTTGCCTCCAGAGGAGCAGCAGGCGATCGAAGATAAGATCGAGAGTCTACAACAAGACCTCCAACGCATCCTAAGACAGGTGCCTGGATGGCAGCGTGGGATGCGCGAGCGGCTGAGCGAGCTGAGCCGCGAGATGGCGGGCTTGGCTGTAGGCACGTTGATCGATGAGCTGCGCGAGACATACGCGCACTTGCCGGAAGTCATCGCTCACCTCGATGCAGTTCAGGAGGATGTGGTTGCCAATGCGGCGCAGTTCCTCCCGCAGCAGGAGCCGGGCGCCCCGCAGTCTGTGCCGGCGATGCAGCGGTCTCAGAGCCACCCGCTGCGCCGCTACAGCATCAATGTCCTGATCGACCATTCTGAGATGGACGGCGCGCCCGTTATCTACGAAAACAACCCCACGTATCAGAACCTACTGGGAAGGGTGGAGCACCGCGCTCAGATGGGCGCGCTAATGACCGATTTTATGTTGATCAAACCTGGCGCACTGCACCGGGCGAACGGCGGGTATCTGATCCTCGATGTCCGCAGCCTCCTGACACAGGGGAACGCGTGGGAGGCCCTGAAGCGCGCGCTGAAAAGCCGCGAGATCCGCATGGAGTCTCTGGGGCAGCAATTGAGCGTCATGAGTACCATCTCGCTTGAGCCGGAACCCATCCCGCTCAAGGTTAAGGTTGCACTGATCGGTGATCGCCGGCTGTATTATCCTCTCCTGGAGTTGGATCCCGAGTTCGGTGAGCTTTTCAAGGTGGCAGCTGACTTCGATGACCAGATGGCGCGGGATGATGAAAGCCAGGTGCTCTATGCGCGGCAGATTGCCACGTTGGCGAGACGTGAGAAGCTGCTGCCCTTTGACCGTAGTGCGGTCGAAAGGCTAATGGTGCAGAGCGCCCGCCTGGTGGCGGATTCCGAGAAGCTGTCGACGCGCATGCGCGAAATCAC
>CAZEXX010000157.1:2318-9087 GCA_964516885.1 uncultured Anaerolineales bacterium
CAACCCACGCGCATCACGGCGCGCACGAGTCTGGGCCCGGGACAGGTGGTGGATATCGAGCGGGAGGTCGAACTCGGGGGGCCACTTCACTCCAAGGGCATGATGATTCTGACCGGGTTCCTGACCGGAAGATATGCACAGGAGCAGCCGCTCTCCCTCTCCGCGAGTCTGGTCTTTGAACAGTCCTACGGTGGGGTCGATGGCGACAGCGCCTCGTCAGCGGAACTCTATGCGTTGTTGTCGGCTATTGCCGAGGTGCCGATCAAGCAGTCGTTGGCGGTCACCGGCTCAGTCAACCAGAATGGCGAGGTCCAGGCCATCGGTGGCGTAAACGAGAAGATTGAGGGATTCTTCGATGTGTGTAAGGCGCAGGGCCTGAATGGCGAGCAGGGCGTGCTGATCCCGCATGCCAACATCCAACACCTGATGCTGCGCCAGGACGTCGTGGACGCCGTCACCGCCGGAGAGTTCCACATCTACGCTGTTGAGCACATCGATCAGGGGATCGAGACGTTGACCGGTTTTCCGGCCGGGCTGCCGGATGCACAGGGCATCTATCCCGGGGAGACGATAAACGGCAAGGTGCAGAGACGCTTGAAGGCTATGGCGGAAAGACTCCAGGCTTTCGGAAAGCCTGTGGGGGAGGATGCCGGTGAACGAACATAGAGAGCCGGTGACGATTCGGCGCATTGTCGTTGCGGTGGATGCATCACCTCACAGCCGAGCAGCTATGGAAGCGGCGGTGAGGTTGGCTGCTCGATTCGGTGCTGAGCTGCTGGGTTTGTTCGTTGAGGATATCAACGTGCTGCGCGTCGCGGAACTTCCCTATGCCCAGGAGTTCGGTGTCTACTCTGCGCAGCGGCGTCGCATCAACACGGTTGATGTAGAGCGCCAACTCCGGGTTCGCAGCCGCCAGGTTCAGGATCGTTTCACGCTGCTTTCGGGGCGAGCATCCATCCAGGCTACGTTTCGTGTGACGCGAGGGAGCGTGGGTACGGAGATCCAATCGGCGGCAGCGGACGCCGATGTTCTGATTGTGGGCCGGGCGGGTTGGTCGCAGTTGCGGGAGCGGCAGGTCGGCTCCACGACGCGTGCCATCTGCAGTGCCGAAGCTCCCCGTATCACTGCTGTGTTCCAGTCTGGGGCGCGGCTGGCGCCGCCCATTTTAGTGGTCTATGACGCCAGTGAGGCTGGCGAGAAGGCGCTGATCTTTGCCGAGGGGCTGGTCGATGAGACGGAGGGAGCCCTGGAGGTGCTGCTGGTGGCTGACACCGAACTCTTGCTCAAGGCCAGGAGGAATCTGCTGGAGCGGGCTCTTGCCGAGCTGAAGGTGATGAACCACCAGCATTCCGTGATCACGTCGGTGTTGCAGAACCTGGTTCATGCGATCTACGTGCTGCGTGCTCAGACTGTGGTGCTGCCGGCGAGCCTGTCGCTCCTGCAGGAAGGCGGGGTGGTATCGTTCCTGGAGCAGGTTAATATCTCTGTGCTCCTAGTGCGATAGTGCGGGAGCACTGTCAGATGGCCGGGCACGACGGTATAAGGTGCGGCTGTTGAAGCAGTAGACCGCTTGTCCGCTCACGCACACTACGCGGGACAAGAATGCAGCGCGAAGAAGGCCCCAAAGCCTCGATCGAGACTAGGCGAAGGCATTGGGCCCGCAGAGCGGATCAGAGGTGGGTGTTTCCGAAGCACCGCCTCCGGTCCCCTCTCCCACCTCCGGCTGCGGAGGCGCCGTCCGCGGAGTGTGGGAGAGGGTGACGCGCTTCCCAGCGCGCGGGTGTGGGCTCTGCCGGCCTATTTTCGAAGTAGACATCATGTTCGCTGGCGCACACCGCGCAAGCATGAAAATGAGACGCGAAGAAGGCCCTAAGGCCCGCAGCCAGGCCCTTAGGCCCGAGAGCTGACGTAGGTGGCTATTCTCGAAGTAGACGTCGTGTCCGCTCGCGCACACCATACGGGACGGAAATACAGCGCGCGGAAGGGACCAAAGCCTGGGATGCCAGACTGCGGCAGCGTGAAAGGCTTTGGTCCCGCAGAACGCATCGCAGCGGGCCATTCTCGCAGTGGTAGTGTAGTCTCTCTACTCCGATACGAGCACCGTAGCCGCCGTCCACTCCTTCCAGGCTAGTGTCCACAGTGTGGAGAAGTAGGCGGCCTTGGTGCCCTCGATGAGGATCAGGACCGGCCAAAGAATGCAGCACAGTGCCATCAGCAGGCCTGGGAGAAGCATGAGCAGGCCCAGGGCGATGTTGATGCCGATCTGGAGCACGAAGAGGACGATCGCCGGGCCGATGTTGGCGATCAATACATTCAAGCCGCGTTTGTAGGCGGCGAAGACACCCAGATCCTCAAGTATGCAGGCCCGGTTGGCAAAGGTGCGCAGGAGATTGAGGACGAGGACCATCGGGACGAGGATGCACAGCACCGGGATCAGGATTGCGCCCACACCGGGCACCAAGGCGAAACCGTTTCCCCCGAATACCTGTGAGGCGAGGGCTAGAGCACCCGTCACGCCCAGGCCGGCGATGAAGATCAGCAAGCCCGGAATCGCGGGTGCGATACCGATCCCCAGCAGCTGCCAGATTCTGTGCCAGCCGGCACCAAAAGCCTGGCTGAAGCTGGAGGTACCGCCTTCGGTGATCGTATGGACACTCGCGATGAGGCCCCCACGGGCGGTGGTGGAGACGCCCCACAGCGCCAAGCCGAGGATGGCGCCAATGCCGATCGCCACGATGGCCATTACCCCGGCGAAGACAGGAATCCCCCAATCCTGCGGGCTGCCGCGGAATCTCGGCATTTCAGGCATCCTCGGGAAATCCCTGAACTCACGGAAGTCGCGTGGCATTCCGCCGTCGAAGTCAAAGCCGGATCCATCGAACCGGAAGCCGGTCCCCGAAGCGCTGCCGCCGGTACCGATCAGCGCGACCAGCACGCCCAGAAGAATCAGGAATTTGTGCGCCCAGATGATATCCCACGCGCGGCGCAGCAATCGACCATAGTCCATGTCATAGCCTCCAATCAACGATAGCTTATCAACAGCCTTCTACCGCACCGCTTGGTCAGCGTCCGATAGCCGAGCGGCGTGGAGCACGTCTCGTGGGAGTGCTCCATATGACCTACGTACCTTGGGTGGGCTAAGTTGCGCGAGCGCCTGTCTGAGGATGTCTGCTGACCTCTGCGTGGCGTACTGTTCGCTCGGGGGGTAAGGGTGTCTCGATGTTGGTTCCCTCTGGGAGCTAGCGGGAAGTGGCCTTCTGCTAGCGGCCGGCCATACCAAGTCCGGCTACCGGCGTCCCGCACGCCGGGCATGTGGACTCGGCTGTCACGCGATTCTTGAAGATGGTGTATCCCATGCGCTGTATGAGCATCTCCCCGCAGCTGTGGCAAGTGGTACTCTGGCTCTGACGCGTGTTTCCCCCGTAGACGTAGTGCAGCCCGGCCGCTTTGCCGATCTCGACCGCGCGCGTCACGGTTGCTTCCGGTGTCGGAGGCACGTCAGTCAGCTTGTATGTTGGAAAGAAACGGCTCAGGTGCCAGGGGGTGTCCGAACCGAGTTCCTCGGCGATGAACTGCGCCGCGTCCCGGAGTTCTTGCGGATCGTCGTTCAGGTCGGGGATCAGCAGAGTGGTCACCTCTACCCAAATGCCAAGCTGTTTCATCAGCTTCAGTGTGTCGAGGACCGGTTGTAGTCGAGCCCCGATGTATTCCCGGTAGGTGCTATCTCGGAAGGCCTTGAGATCGACGTTGGCGGCATCCAGATATGGGTGGAGCTGCGCCAACATAGCTTCCGTCATATACCCGTTGGTCACGTAGACGTTGGCGATCTGCGCCTCTTGGGCCAATACGGCCGTATCATAGCTGTACTCAAAGAAGATCGTGGGTTCGGTATAGGTGTAGGCAATGCTGCGACATCCCGAGGCGCGTGCAGCTTCGACGATCTGCTTTGGGCTCACGGCCTGGCCCAAGATCCGGTGCTGTTCTCGTGGCATCTGTGAGATGTCGTAGTTCTGGCACCAGGCACAGCGGAAGTTGCAGCCGGCAGTTGCGACAGAATAAGCCTCTGTTCCAGGGTAAAAATGGAACAGAGGCTTTTTCTCGATAGGGTCCACATGCTGCGCAATGAGCTGTTCGTAGACCAGCGTGACCAGCGTGCCGTCCTGGTTCTCCCGAACCTGACAGATGCCGTGCCCACCCGGTTGGATGGTGCAGCGGTGTGCACACAGATGACACTGCACACTGCCTTCTGCCAGTCGTTCCCACAGCTGGGCTTCTTGCATCGTTGCGCCTTTTTCCATGCGTGTGCACGTCATGCTTGCACGCGCACCAGGTCCCGCTTGTGCTGGCGCACATCATCTCCCTACCGCGTCGTTCCGATCAGGTTCTGCAGTCTTCCACGATCGAGTGCGCTGACAAGGCGATCATCTTCTGTATGAGTGCGGGAACTGGTCCCTCCGCGGGGCCCACGCCTACTCTAGGGTTTCAGGCTCGTCCGGTGAACTCTCTGGTTCCACATCCTCTGCAACGGGGTCATCGCTCTCAATGCGCAGCGAGACACGTCGTTGGTGCGAGTCGATATGCAGGATCCTGACCTTCACTGGAGTATCGGACCCCAGGGTAGCAAGGCCCTGTTCCCCGTTCGGTATCTCAGAAACGTGCGCCAATCCCTCAACACCGCTCCCGATGTCCACAAATGCACCGAAATCCGTGGTGTGAGTCACGGTTCCCTCGGTGACATCTCCAGCCTTTAGGTTCTCAGTCACTGTGTTCCAGGGATCGGGCAGGAGGCGCTTGCGGCTCAGTGCGATACGCTCTCGGTCGCGATCAACATCCAGCACGTACACTTCGATCTGATCGCCAATGCTCAGGTTTTCGCTCGGGTGCCCCACGTGATCCCAGGAGATCTCGGAGATGTGGAGAAGTCCGTCTACGCCGCCCAGGTCGACAAACGCCCCGAAGTCGACGATGTTGCTGACCACGCCGGTCCGGATCGCGCCCTCGTGAATCTCGGCCAGTAGCTCAGCGCGCTGGTGAACGGCAGCGAGTCGCTCGGACAAGATCAACCGGCGACGACGTGCGTCAACCTCAATGACCAGCACGTTGACGGTTTGGCCGATCAGAGCTTCCTTCATCTTCAGCTGCTGCTCGCCGCTGGTCCCTCGCGGGATGCGCGTCAGGTGCGAGTTGGGAATGAAGCCCTGGAGGGGACCAAAGCTGGCCACGACACCGCCACGGTTGATGCCGTTGATCTCCGACTTGACTGCCTCGCCGCTTTCCATCAGCTCTTCTGCGCGGAGCCAATCCTGGTGTTCAAGGCCCTGCTTGAGCGAGACGATCACGGACCCCTGCTGACTGTTGAAGGTGATCACGCGAACCGGGACCCTCTGCCTAACTTCCAGGCCCTCACGGTAATCCGCGGGGACGTTCACGAGATCCCGTTCCTGAATGATGCCATCCTGTTTGCCGCCAATATCGACAATGATGTCGCGCTCGTCTATGGAGAGGATGGTTGCCAAGAAGATCTCACCTCGGCGTGGCCGGGAATCTCCATAGTCACCTTCGACAAGGAGTTCCCACCAATCTGGGGCCTGCGTCTCTTGCTGCTGCCAGTGTTCCTGCGTGATATTTTGGTCTAAAGACATTGTGGACGGTTCGTCTCCTCGTAAGTATTTTTGGATCTCTTAGATCCAGGGAATTCCCGGGAATCCCCTCTATAGGGTACCACATATTTGAATAATGTGTATCAGGACATATGATCATTGATCAACAAACGCCGTTGAGCTGTGATTTGGCGGTGGGGCCACCAGATCCGGCCTGGGGTGCAGCTCGCTCAAGAGGCAGTAGACGGATGCGCCTCTGTCCAGTCTGTCCGGCAGGGAGGTGTTCTTGCTCATAGGCGCACGTGATGCGGATCATCATCAAGACCAGAACTGCCAAGGTGTGTTGTAGGAAAGCCCGGTTCGCGGTATGATAGACTGCAGATAGGTCTAGATTTGTGGAGGTGAGAGCATGCCGTTGGGATATCAAGGTAAGGTGCTGCACGTCAATCTGACATCCCGTGAGTTGTCAGTTGAGGAACCGGACGCGACGTTCTATCGCCGCTATATGGGCGGTAGCGCAATGGGGGCGTACTATCTCTTACGCAACACACCTCCGGATGCAGATCCACTGGGACCGGACAACACGCTCAGCCTCTTCGTCGGCGTGATGACCGGGGCGCCAATCTCCGGACAGTCCCGTGTGGCAGCGGTTGCCAAATCGCCGGTCAGTGGGCTTGCCGATGAATCATCAGCCGGTGGGTTCTGGCCTGCAGAGCTGAAGTTCGCGGGGTTTGATGGGGTTGTGATTCACGGCAAGGCCGATGCACCTGTCACTCTGTGGATCCACGACGGCGAGGCAGAGCTCCGGGATGCTGCGCACCTGATGGGCAGGTTCACGGCGGACGTTGAGGATGCACTCCGTGAGGAGTTGGGGGACGCCAGGCTGCACGTCCTTCAGTGTGGCCCAGCCGCCGAGCGAGGCGTACGGTACGGTGCTCTGGTGAATAATGCCAACCACGTGAATGGCCGGGGGGGCATGGGCACGGTAATGGCTTCGAAGAACCTGAAAGCTGTCGCCGTGCGGGGCCACGCGCGTCCGGAGCTTGCTGACGCCGATGCGCTACGTGAGTTGGCTAGGTGGGGTGCGCGGAATGTGGATGCGTCGGGTGTGGCTGGTTTCAAGCGCTTGGGGACGGCTGCTCTGGTGACTCCGCAATCACTGGTGGGAG
>CAZEXX010000158.1:0-8890 GCA_964516885.1 uncultured Anaerolineales bacterium
AGCTCTTCCAGGTTCTGGGGGCGGATCTGGCGCTCGCCACACACGATCTGCTGCACCATGGTTGTCAGTGCTGCATTGACGGGTGTGGATACGCCGTTCTCTCGTCCCCTCTCAACGACGTACCCGTTGAGAAAGTCAATCTCGGGTTCACGTCCGCGCTCCAAGCTCTGCAGCATAGAGGATTTGAGCTTGCGGAATTTCAATCCCACAAGTCCAATGATCGCGTGTTTGGGAATTGCGCTGAGCCTGAGTCGACTGTCGCGCCGACTCGGCGGAAGATAGAGTCGCTGCAAGTCAAGCGTGCCGCCAACCGGTTCCAGGGTCACTCCCAGGGCGGTGGCCACGTCTATGACCTCGCTGATGACACTCAGGGCCAGGCGGCGGATCCCGGCCTGGCGCAGCATCTGACCCAATAGCTGTCCCGTCGTCGCTCCGAAGGTCGTCACCACGCAGTTGATGGCGAGTTTCGACCAGAGGGCCCCGTAGATGTTCGTCGATACTGCTGTGGGCGCTGCGGCATCCAGTAGGGTCTTCAGACGTTGGACCCGTTCGGTCGTGCGGCCGTTGAGTTCGCCGATGGTCATCTCTCCGCGGGAGGTCCTCTCGTAGATGCCCGGGCCGTGCATTGTTGCCCCCCATCCGACCAGTGCGCCGATGACACGCTCGCGGCCAACGATGGATGCGACGAGATCCTCGACGATACCGTTCTGGAGCGTCACCACGATGGCATCGGGTGCGAGCATTCGCTGCACCCTGCGTGCGGCAGCCTCAACACCAGTGGCCTTCATTGCCAGCAGCACTATGTCGAACGACCCACTGACGCTGGTCAGATCCGAGTGTGTGAGGGCGGCGCACATCTTGGGTGACAGCGCGTGCGTGCCGTCGGGTGTCACTGCGCGCAGGCCGTGGGTCGCGATGGCGCTGCTGATGCTTTCGTTGTGCGTGACGAGTGTCACGTCATATCCGGATTCAAGCAGTCCGGCGGCAATCACGCCACCGACTGCGCCGCAGGCCATCAGGAGGATGCGGGGACTCAACTCGGGGTCGGGTTCATCTCGGTCTCCATTCCACTGATGGTGCGGATTATAGCGGCTTTGCCAGAACTGTCATCAGGGGCGTTGAATCGTGGGCGTGTCTCGGCACGGAGGCGCACGCTTCGCGAGGCATATCGGTGCGTGTGATGTCAGCAGCTCCAGTTCGACGAGCTATGGCGTGCACTCAGCCGCGAGTGGCGTATACTAGATGCTATGCGAAATCAACGATACGTACAGAGGGTCATTGAGCTCAATCACCGGCTTCGCCGGTGGATCGAGCTAACAGTTCGATGTACGATTCATTGCGCGAGGCTGCGCTGATGAGCCGGACGTGGGCGAAGGTGAGACTGCTGCGAATATGGCAGCGGCTGCCCGGATGGCTGCAGGGGTGGTTTCAGCGTCTATTGCTGCCCAAGTACCTGGCGGGAGTCATCGCCGTGATCCTGGACGAGGACGATCGTGTGCTTTTGTTCCGCCACACATACCGTGATGAATACCCTTGGGGCTTTCCTGGCGGCTGGCTGAAGGCCGGCGAGGATCCTACCGACGCGATCGAACGCGAGGTCTTTGAGGAGTCCGGTTATCGCGCTAGCGCCTTGCACCCTCTGGTGATTGGCGGTGACAAGGCCCTGCGACGCCTCGACCTTATCTTTCTCTGTACCCTGACCGACGGAACCTTTCGGCCCAGTCCTGAGGTGACTGAGGCGGGTTTCTTTACGTTGGAGGAGCTTCCCGGCCTCGTGGAGCCCTTCCACGTACAGGTTGCGGTATATGCGGTCAAGGTCCTGGCCGGCAAGGTCTATGGCCAGCCACCGCGCGCGCCGGGGTAGGGGGCAGAGTGGGAGAGAATCAGCGAATGGAGAATGAGCGAATCTGAGATCCTGAGTGAGACCATCCGCAGCTCAAGCGAGTGGCTGATGTGCAGTCGGAGAGTGAATGAATGGTGAATCGTGAATGGTGAATCGTGGCCCACTTGAGGTGACCCATGGATTACAGAACCTTGCCGAATACGGATTTGTCCGTCTCCTCCGTCTGCCTTGGGACGGCGGAGCTGGGCTCAGTTGTGCCGGAGGCGGACGCTTTCCGGCTGCTGGATGCATTTGTCGAGCGGGGTGGGAATTTCCTCGACACAGCCGCGGTCTATGCCAACTGGATTCCCGGTGAGCGCAACGTCAGTGAGAAGACGATCGGGCGGTGGCTGCGGGAACGGGGCAACCGAGAGGATGTTGTGGTCGCGACCAAGGGCGCACACCCTGATCTGGCGACGATGGACGTTCCGCGGCTGTCTCCTGCGGAGATCGGGGCCGATGTCGATGCCAGCCTCTCACACCTGCAGGTAGATGTGATTGATCTCTACTATCTGCACCGTGATGATCGCACGCGACCCGTCGAGGAGATTATGGAGACGCTGCACGACCAGGTGAAGGCCGGCAGACTGCGCTACGTCGCGTGCTCGAACTGGCGAGCGGATCGGATTGCAGCCGCGCAGGCCTATGCTGCGGAGCAGGGGTTCCGGGGGTTTGTGGCCGATCAGATGCTCTGGAACGTGGCGGTCGTCGATCCCTCTGCTGTGTCCGGACAGGGTGTTGTGGTGATGGATGAGGCGCTCCACCGCCTGCACGCCGAGATAGGGATGGCGGCGGTGCCCTTCTCGTCGCAGGCGGGGGGGCTCTTCCAGAAGTTGGCATCTGGCGGGCAAGCTATGGTGAAGCAGGGCCTCCGTCTGACATACCCGCTGGGTAGGAATCTGAAGCGGTTTGAACGGATACAGAGTGTGGTGACCGAAACCGGTCTGACGATCAGCCAGGTTGTCCTTGGCTATCTGCTGTCTCAACCTTTCGTCACGGTGCCGATCGTGGGCTGCAAGACGCAGGCGCACCTGCGGGATACGATGGATGCAGCGGCGGTCACCCTGACCTGCGAGCAGGTGGCGTACCTGGAGCGAGCAAGTGACTGAGGGAGGGGAGCGATAGGCGGTGTTCAGCGTCTCCCGCGGCGTTTCGTTGCCGGATACGTGCGTGTCATCGGCCAAGGTTGATCGTTCGCCGACTAGCGTGGTCAGGTTACGGAGTTGATGGTACAATGTCGAGGTGAGTCTGCCGACTGGCGCTGTGGCAGGCTGGGCGTGATTTGCTGCACTTCTGGTGGTGCCTTGATCTCAGCCGCGGCGCCCGGCCGCTTCGTTGACTGCACATCTTTCTGGTTCTATCCAACCCGGGGAGGCTGCCTTGACCAAGCGTGTACTCATCGCTGACGACGAGCCCCTCGTCAGGTGCGCTCTTGACGATCATCTCACCTATTGTGGTTTTGAGACGGCAACGGCTGTCGATGGCCGTGAGGTGCTGTCCCTGGTGAGAGAAGGGCATTTCGATATCGTATTGCTGGACGTGCGGATGCAACACGTGCAAGGGCTAGATGTGGTTGCGGTGCTTGCCGGGGAGCAACCCTCTCTGCCGGTTGTTGTGACCTCGTCCACCGGGCGGCTGGGGAACGCTGATCAAGCGACGCGCAGTGGTGCCTGGGATTCCATCAGCAAGCCCATATGTGACATGAGTGAAGTCTCCGTGACCATCGAGCGCACATTGGACAGAGTTCGCCTTGTCGCAGAGCGTGACCACTTCCGGAAGGAGATGGAACGGCTCAATCACTTGTTGCAGGTCGAGGTCCCGCGACAGACGAGCGGCCTGCGCGCACAGATTCACCGATTGTCTGCTATGAACCGCGTAGCGCACGCTGTTAGCCACACGCTTGAGTTTGATGCGATGCTATCCCGTGCTCTTGGTGCGGTACTGACAGCCGTTGCAGCTGAGAGTGGTATCGTACAACTGCTTAACCCGGCGACGTCGTGTCTGTATATTGCCGCTGCCCAGGGGTTCAGTGACGGACAGGTACCCTATGGACAGCCACTGCCCCTGGGGACAGCGGCAGCGGGCAAAACGGCCAGGGACGGCAACGTGATGCGCGGGCGGATCGGACCGACGGTGGAGTGCCTTCCAGGTCTGGATCTCAGCGAGCACAAGTCCTATGCCTTTGTTCCTCTCCGCGCCTCGCATAGCCCGGCATCCCTGGACAACGATCCACGACATCAGCTCGTGGTGGGGTTGCTGGGAGTCTTCTCCCAACGTGAGGACGCTTTCCATCCTGATGACCTGGATCTGCTCACCGCAATTGGCAGTCAGCTCGGGGTCGCGGTCACCCGCGCTCAATATGCATCGGACCTCGGGCGCGTGAACTTGCAGTTGGAAGCGGCGAACGAGGAACTCAAGCGGCTGGACACGCTGCGCGAGGAGTTCATCCAGAACGTCACCCACGAGCTGCGGACCCCGCTCGCCCTCGTGCGTGGCTATGTTGAGCTCTTGGCCAGTGGGGGGCTCTCCGATGACAGTTGGAGTCACGCTATGCAAGTGACCAGGGAGCGGACGCTGGCCCTTGTGGAGTTGGTCGAGGCGATTACCACGCTGCAGGAGGCAGGCTCGGGTCCCCTGACGATGCAGCCGGTATCCGCCACGGAGTTGATCAGGACCGCCTGTCAAATGACCGAACAACGAGCGATCGGATCAGAGATCACCGTGCACCGCAGGGAATCGGTGAGAGACCTGGTCTTTCCGGGCGATTTCTCTCGGCTGGCACAGGCGCTGCACCAGCTGCTCGATAACGCGTGCAAGTTCTCTGATCCTGGCAAAGCGGTCACGGTACTCTCAGGTGTGTCGTCCACCGGTGAGTATGCGATCATCACCGTGCGCGATCAGGGAATCGGCATTGTGGAGGAGGAGCACAGCCGAATCTTCGATCGCTTCTACCAGATAGATGGTAGCGCTGCCCGACGCTATGGCGGCACAGGGCTTGGTCTGGCGCTGGTGAGGGAGATCGTTGAGGCCCACGACGGTTGGGTCCGCGTGGAGAGTCAGGTTGGGGTGGGGAGTGCGTTTGTGGTTGGGCTGCCGCTTTACGTCGGATCAGGGCCGCTGGGTTGCGTCGGGTGAGGCTCCCTGCGTAGCGCGCATCAGCAGCAACCCACCGAAACAGCCGGGCTTGGTGCCCGGCTGTTTCGGTGGGTCTGGCTATTCGGCGGCTTGTGCCTCTAGCTGGTCCAATAGCCTGCCATACGGCTGAAGTATGCCCTCCTTTATCATGTTCACGAAGACGTTGCGGATAGCTGGGGTCTGGTAGAGCACAGCGAAATGCCCTGGCCCCGCCGATTCCGAGGAAGGTTTTGGGGGAGGCCGTGTCGTCAAGGGCATTGCGCACACTATGTGCTGCCAGATCGTCGGGTGGGCTGTCGACCGCCACGCAATCCCCGAATTCCTCTGTTCCGCCATTCCTCCACGGCGTTCCCATCCGCGAGGTATGCGCAGGCGAACGGAGTTCTACTCCGGAAGGCTGACGCCCACCTCTACCGTGTTGGCGCTGCGAGCCGGCAGTGTGAAGGGCTCGCTCACTGCCAGTGAGGTCCCGCTGTTTCCAGCGGTGACCAGCCACCGGAAGGGTCCTGTGCTGAAATCACGGGGTGCTACCCACCACGTTTTCTCGCCAGTGACCGATCCGTCGACGTCGACATCCACATCGTCGAGGGCTCCGTACCATCCGGTGACGTTGACCCAGTTCCCCTCGCCTGTCTGCCACTGGACCTGCGTGTGGGTAGCCTGCCACGGATCTGCCGTCCACGACCAGGAGTCGGGAAAAGCGACTTGAAGGCGAATGAATCCGCCCACTGGTGAGCTGCTCGCCACCTCAACCGTCGGTCGTGGTGGAAGATCTCCGGAGTCTGCGCGCGCCGGCCGGCTTGAGATTGTCAGCAGCGTGCAAATCAGAAGGGCTGAAAACGCCATCGTCACGAGAAATGATCTGCCGGTTGTTCCGTTGGTCATAGGGCGCCTCGCTTTCGAGCGTGCTGTCAATGGATTCTCGATATGACTCCTACAAGTCACTATTGTACCAGCGCAAGCTTCAAAGGTCCAGCCCATCAATATTGACATCCCTCGACTGGGGACTAGAATGCTTGCGTGGGTTCCCGCTAGACGATCTTGACCAAGGGAGATCCAGGAAGGACGATGTTTGGGCAACCAGAGCATTGTGGAGCAGTTTCGCGTCCTTGAAGCGCCGAACTATATCGCGCAAGGCAATGAAGAGGCAGTATTCGCCGCAGCGTTTCGTTCCAACATCCCGATGATCCTGAAAGGACCGACGGGCTGCGGCAAGACGCGGTTTGTGGAGCATATGGCCCACAACCTGGATCTGCCGCTCATTATGGTCTCGTGTCACGAGGATCTGACCGCGGCTGACCTCGTCGGACGTTATCTTTTCCGGGATAATCAGACGGTCTGGCAGGATGGCCCGTTGACGCTGACCGTGCGTCACGGCGGCATCTGCTACCTTGACGAGATTGTCGAGGCCCGCAAGGACACAGTCGTGATCATCCATTCGCTCTCGGACTACCGGCGTATGCTGTATATCGACAAGACGGGGGAAGTTGTGAACGCGCACCCGGACTTCATGATGGTGTTGAGCTACAATCCGGGCTACCAGAGCATCGTGAAGGACCTCAAGCAGTCTACCAAGCAGCGCTTCGCCAGCCTGATCTTCACGCACCCCTCGATCCCGATCGAGACGCAGATCATCAAAACTGAAACCGGATTGCCCGAGGCTGAGAGCAAGCACCTGGCCGAAATGGGAGCCAAGATTCGCGAACTCAAGGGATTTGGCTTGGACGAGGGCGCAAGCAGCCGCCTCTTGGTCTATGCCGGCATGCTGATGCGAGAGGGCCTCAGCCCGGTGGACGCCTGCACCTATGCCATCAGTCAAACGCTGACGGACGAGGTGGAGGTGATGTCAGCCATTGCTGACATCGTCGCTCTCTACTTTGGCGACTTGATGGAAGCAGACGGGGAAAGCGGCGGATCTCGAATCGCAAATGTCAAATCTCAAATGGCAGATGCCGAGTAGCCGGCACGGGATCGGCGGGGCATCCGGCCAGCGTGATCCCTACGTGCGCGATCTGCTGATTTGTGATGTGTCGATTTGTGATTTGCCTTTTCGCTGATTTCCATGGACCAGTATCGCGGTTTTTCGCTATCCAGCGTATGCTGGGGCTATCGGGACATCTTCGCCAAGACGCTTGACGGTCTCTTTGCCTGCGGCGCCATTGGCGAGAACCGACCGGAAGTCACCGATGCCTTCTTCTCCCTGATGCGCTGCGCCGAACGGCAGCATTTCGACTATGTGCTCAAGGAGTTCCTCAGCTCACTGAACCCCAGGACGGCATGGGTGATGGAGCTGCCCGGCATCTTTGCCGAGGTGACCGAGATCGGCCGGGAGTTTGCGGAGTCGAAGCTTCACTACGGCATCAGCTATTTCCGCATCCTTGGCGAAGGCGGGTTCGGTTCTACCCCCGGGCACGTGCGTTATCTGGCGACGATGCTGAAGCGGCTGCGGGCCATCGATGAGGATCTTGCGATGGCGTTTCTCAGCGGCTACGGGAAGCTCTCCGCGCAGCTGGAACCCACCGAGATCGATGTCTATGTCAGGCAGGGACTCCGTGCCTTTCATCAGAATGCTCGGACAGGCCTGCGCTTCATGGAGGGGGCGCTCAAAACTTCCGATCTGGTCATCCGTTCACTGACGCGAGAGGCGCGCCTGGAGGATCTCGCCGGTCCGCTGCAAGCTCTGCTGCGCGCTCTGGTGGGCTACGAAGTCGAGATCGCGGACCTCAGCCGTCTGGATAGCGATGAGTTGATCGAGCGCGGCACGCGTGTGGTATGTATGAGTCGATGGCTCTACCTGCCGTCGCGTGTTCGCCACTTCGAAGTTGTCGCGCAGAACCGCAACTGGTACCGGCTATGCGGGGTGGTGGCTGCGGGAATGCTGTCGATGGACAGTTTCTCGCGAATCCAGGGCCATCCGGCCTATGCCACCTGCGCGGATCTTGTTGGTGGCGAGATGCTGCGTTTGAACTGCTTCCAGATCCTCGAGTATGTCCGCGTGCTGCGTGGGATACGCCGGAGGTGGCCGGGCGCGCGCCGTCTTCTCGATTTTGGGATGGAGACGGAACTGGCCGTCGCAGCGGCACAGAGCCCGGCCGATCAGCTCTTCTTCGATCTGCTCCAGGGTCCGGACCGGTCCGATGTTGTGCGGGCGAAACTGCTGGCGGTGGCGGATGGATCCATCAATGCATTTGATACTGCAGCTCTGATGACTCCCGAGCTGATGTCGGAAGCGCTGGTGGCTTATCCCGGCCTGGATGTTTGGCCTCTGCGAACCTTCGTCTATCTGCCGGACTTTCTCTATCCCGGTGAGGTGAGCCAGCCGCCCAATGACTCCCTGGTGGCCGATCTCAAGCAGCAGGCTGAGCGGCAGCAGCAGCGGCGCAACCGGGAGGAAGATAAGGCTCAGCAGCGGCAATCCTCGGGCGCCGAAGATCAGGCCGGCCAGGATGAGGAGCGGAGCGAAGAAGGCGGGATCGCAGCGGCGTATGTGTACGATGAGTGGAGTCAGGACGAGAATGACTACTATCAGAATTACTGCTGCGTTTACGAGAAAGAGCCTCCTGTCCGCACCGTCGGTGATCTGCCGGCCGACGTTGTCACGCTGGCGCTGCGCACCCGCCGCGCCTTTGAGTTGCTGCGCCCTGAGCTAACCAAGGAGAAGTACCTGCCTGATGGTGACGAGATCAATGTCGATCGGCTGACCGAGTACCTGATCCAGCGGCGTCAGGAGCCCGCGCCACGGGTCAGTTTCTATGAGAAGCCCTACCACAATCGGCGTGACCTGGCCACGTTGATCCTGCTGGATGTGAGCGGTTCGACGGGCAGCGAGGTGGCGCGGCTCAAGACGATCGAGATCGAGAAACGCGCTGCTCT
>CAZEXX010000159.1:0-6390 GCA_964516885.1 uncultured Anaerolineales bacterium
CGAGAAGATGTCCAAGAGCAAGAAGAATGTCGTGGCGCCGGATAGCCTGGTTGCCGAGTATGGTGCGGACACAGTGCGCGCATACTTGATGTTCGGCTGGCGTTGGGAGCAAGGTGGCCCCTGGAATGGTCAGGGCATGGAAGGTGTGATCCGCTGGACCAACCGAATCTGGAACCTTATCACCGAGGCGCCCCGTGCACCGGAGGCAGCCGGCGACGGTGCAGATCGCGATCTGTTGCGCCCCGTGCACCACGCCATCAAGAGTGTGACGGCGGATATGGAAAGCTTTAGCTTCAACACCGTCATTGCGCGCCTGATGGAGCTGACCAATGCTCTGAGCAAGGCCAAGCCGGCGTATTGGTCCACCGAGGTCTGGGATGAGGCCGTTACCGCGCTGCTGTTGATGTTGGCGCCGGTGACGCCGCACATGGCTGAGGAACTGTGGGCACTACTGGGCAAGGCTTACAGCATCCACACGCAGTCGTGGCCGACCTGGGATGAGGCGATGCTGGTGGAGGAGATGATCGAGATCCCCGTGCAGGTCAACGGTCGCGTGCGTGGTCGCGTAACGGTGAGTGCGGATGCCGATGAGGAAGCTATCAAGACGGCCGCTCTCGCGGACGAAAACGTGCAGCGCCATCTGGAAGGCAAGCAAGTTGTAAAGGTTATCGTACCGCGAGGTAAGTTGGTCAGTATCGTAGCGAAATAGCTGTAGATGCAGCTCCTTGCCTGTGGCATAGACTGCCTTCGATCAACCCACCCATGACGAGGAACTATGGCGACCCAAACCGAACCGACCAAGCGATCTCGGATCTGGACTCTTGTTGCGTTGGCCTTTGGCTATTTCATCGATCAGGGCGAGGGGCAGGCCCTGTCCGTGCTCTTTCCCACGATCAGGGCGCTGTGGGGGCTTAACTATACGGCCCTCGGTATAATCGGTACGATTCGCAATATCCTCCAGTCGATCAGCGCCCCCTTCTGGGGATTCGCCGCCGACCGGTTGTCACGGAAGCAGGTCATCATCTTCGGCACCGGCATCTGGGGTATCTGGACCTTGGCATGCGGGCTCACGCAGAACTTCGGGCAATTGTTGGTGATCCGGGCTATCTCCGGCATTGGATTGGGTTGCCTGATGCCCGCGACGTTCTCCCTGATGTCGGACACGTTTCCCCCTAACCGGCGTGGACGCGCGTTGGGCATCCTTGAAGCCATCGGTGTGCTGGGCATTGTCATCGGCACGCTGGGCCTGGGAATGCTGGCGACGCCGACTCTCTGGCGCTGGGGCTTCTTTGTACTGGGTGGCTTCAGCATCGTCTCCGGTGTGCTGGTCGCCCTCTTGGTCAAGGAGCCCGTTCGCGGCAGTGCGGAACCCGAACTCCAGGGCAAGATCACTGAGGAGGAGGCCAACAAGTACCGCGCCGAGTTCTCCGATATGCCCAAGGTTCTGGCCATCCCCACCATCTGGGTTGCGATTCTGCAGGGACTGGCCGGCAGTATGCCCTGGGTGGTGATGGGCCTCTATCTGATCTCCTGGTTTGTGGATGTGCGGGGCATGACGGAAGGCATCACGTTTGACCACCCTCACGGAAGTGCGACGCTGGCCTTCGCCGGTATCGTCGTGGGGACGGCGGTCAGTAATATCATTGGTGGTATATTGGGTGACTGGGCCGAGAGGAAGAGCCCCAAGTATGGCCGGACCATCGTCGGTCAGGTTTCCATTTTCAGCGGCATTCCTTTGACCTATATACTCTTTACGATGACCGACAACTGGGGCTTCGGAGCCGTCTTTGCTCTGTGCTTTTTGACAGCGTTGTTGATCAGCTGGCCCGGAAAGGGCGCCAAGGAACCGATGATGTTGGGGGTCGTGCCACCGGAGTTGCGGGCGACGGCTTTTGCCATGACGACGTTTATCGAGAGTGGATTTGCTGCAGTGGCTGCCTACATCGCCGGCTCACTTGCCGACAGGATCGGCTTCACCCGCGCCATGCTGTGGACCATTCCCTTCCCGTGGCTCATCTGCGGCATCCTCTACTCGGGCTTCTACTTTGTCTATCCAGGAGATTCGGTGAAGCTGCGGGCCGAGATGGCGCGGCGCGCGGACGCGATGTCATAGGTGGTTGGACTACAAAGGAGCCTGCGGCGATGAAGGTTGAGTTGATTGCACTGACACAGTACCTCGGGGGTGATGGCACGCCGGAAGCTCTGATCGAGCATGCCGGGCGTGTCTGCTACCGGAGTGAGAGCCGCGGCAATCCGGCTGCTTTCTTGCGGGCCCGGTTGAGAGAGGGGCATGAGAGCATCATTGAGCATGCCAGCGCGACCTTTGAGATCTCCGGCATCAGCCGGGCGTGCTCACATCAGCTGGTGCGCCACCGGCTGGCCTCGTACAGCCAGGAGAGTCAGCGGTACGTGGATATGTCCGATCCCGACCTCGTGGTGCCTGATGCCGTCAAGGCATCGCCCGAAGCGTACGAGGTATGGTCCTCGTTTGTGGATCAGGTGAAGGATGTCTACAGTGATCTGCGGGGGTTGGGTATTCGCAAAGAGGATGCCCGCTTTATCCTACCAAATGCAGCTGAGACGCGCATCGTGATGACGATGAACTTCCGAGAGTTGCGGCACTTTTTCAGGCTCCGGTTAGCGCCGGAGGCGCAATGGGAGATCCGTCGTGTCGCTCTGGAAGTACTCAAGCAGCTAGCCCCGCACGCCCCGACGGTCTTTGGGGACATGTTGGCCGAGGTCCAAGATAAGTATCCGGCATTCTATTCAGACGTGGAGCGGTGATATGATGGTTGATCAGGGAAAGCCGGCCCGGGAAATTGCGTCGCAGGACACGAGGGCTGCAGATGAGCCTGAGTGCCAGGTGCGTGACATCCAGGAAATGGAAATGATGGACACGCTGCTGTCAGCTATGCCGAGCTTTGTTATGCTGGTCAACGCGCGTCGCCAGGTTATCTATGCAAACCGGTCCTTGCTCGCCTTCTTGCATGTTCCGGCGTCGGAATTGATCGGCAAGTATCCGGGCGAGGTACTGATGTGCCAGCACGCTCTGGAGGAAGGCGCTACGTGTGGAACGACGGATTTCTGCCGTTACTGCGGTGCTGGTAAGGCGTTAAGGGGGGCTCTGGCGGGCCGTGTGTGTGCAGAGGAGTGCCGCATTGTGCGTGACACGGATCTGGATCCCCCCGCTCTGGATCTGCGCGTCTCGTCGACGCCATTGATGCTCAACGATGAGCGCTTCGTTCTGATGGCGGCTGAGGACATCACCGATGAGAAGCGGCGTGAGGTTCTGGAGCGGACCTTCTTCCACGATATCCTCAATACGGCAACCATCATCGATGGCGCGGTCAAGCTTATGTTGTCGCTGGAGCCGGATGAGGATGACGCTGCGGTCAAGGGCCTCGTCGTTGAGGTTTCCGAACGGTTGATCAATGAGATTGTGACGCAGCGCGATCTATCGGAGATGGAAAATCATACGCTCGAGCCCCAGCCGGATATTGTCGAAACGCGCACATTTCTGGAGGGCTTGCTGTTATCCTACGCGACCCACGAGTTGGCCACCGGCCGTGTCCTGGAGCTTGAGCCTGACAGCGATGAGATCGAGTTTGTGGCTGACAAGGCGCTGCTGGGCCGTGTCCTGGGTAACCTATTGAAGAACGCGGTCGAGGCCTCTCAGCCGGGTGAAACCGTCTCCGTCGGCTGTGGCAAAGTGGAGATGGATCGGATTGAGTTCTGGGTGCACAATGCTGCCGTGATGCCCGAACACGTGCGGATGCAAGTCTTCGAGCGTTCCTTTTCGACGAAAGGCCGGGGGCGGGGCATCGGTACCTATAGCGTCAAGCTGTTGACGGAGCGATATCTTGAGGGTACGGTCTCCTTTACGTCGCGACCGGGCAATGGCACGATCTTCCGCGTGCGCTACCCGCTCACGCCGACGTATGCGGAGGATGGGGCAGCATAGGTGGTGGCGCGCACGCGCTAGTCTGTGTCAAACCCCAGTGCCCGTTCTCGCAGGCTGACATAGCGGTTCTCACCGATAATGAGGTGGTCCAGCACGGGTATCTCCAGGAGCTTGCCGGCGTCCACCAACCGGCGTGTCAGGGCCACGTCCTCAGGCGAGGGATTGGGATCGCCGGAGGGATGGTTGTGGGCGACGATGATGGCGGCGCAGTTGCGGCGCACTGCCCCGCGAAAGACCTCGGCGGTGCGCACAAGCGACGTGTTGAGGCTGCCTTTGTAGAGTGTCTCCCGGTCGGTGACGCGGTTGCGCGTGTCCAAAAATAAAACTACGAAGTGCTCTTGTTCTTGGTGACCTATCACCGGCATCAGGATATGGGCGGCGTCGCTGGGGGCGCGGATCTGCCACCGCTCCTCCGGACTTTCGGCCATAAGGCGCCGTCCAAGCTCAAGGGCCGCCAAGATCTGTGACGCTTTGGCCGGTCCCAGGCCACGTTCAGCTGTCAGCTGCGAGAAGTCAGCGCGCGATAGGCCGCCCAGCCCACCAAAGCCGGCCAGGATTCTTTGGGCCATCGAGAGCACGTTCTCGCCGCCGACACCGACGCGCAGGATAATCGCCAGGAGCTCCGTGGACGACAATGCCTGTGCTCCCGCCCGGGCCATCCGCTCACGAGGGCGTTCCTCAGGTGGCATCTCTTTGACGGTCACGTATGTCATATGCTTGCCTCCCAGTTAGGCGATGGTATAATCCCCGCGTCTGAGCGTACACGGTAGCGGGTTGTTCGCGACGTGTTGCGTGTGCGCGATTGAACCAGCGAATAAGACCGGGCAGCCGGTGGGCTATGCCGGATGTCGAAAAGGAGCCCCACTCGTATGATTGATCAACTCCTCGAGATCCTACCGCAAGTCGTAACGATCTTGACGCTTGCGACCGCCATCTTTGTCACAAGCCTGTGGCTGGGTACGGTATTGTGGGCCTTCCGCGATATCCGTTCCCGCACGCGCGATATCGTGGTGCAGATTCTGGCCACATTTATGGTGGCAGTGTTGACACTGCCGGGACTGATTGTCTATTTCCTGATCCGACCACGTGAGACGCTTTCGGAAGCGTACGAGCACGCCCTGGAACAAGAGGCACTGCTCCAGGCGATCGAGGAGCCGGACGTATGCCCCGGCTGTGCGGCGAAGGTCCAGGATGACTTCATCTATTGCCCCTACTGCCATACCCATCTGAAGAAGAAGTGCGTTGCCTGTGATGCCGTTCTGGCGCTGGATTGGAACATCTGCCCGTACTGTGGTGCGTCGCAGGGTAGTCAGGTCGTCGAGCCGGTGATGGACCGTGAGGTCGAGATGGCGCCTATGGGTGAAGAGCCGGCCCAGCTTTAGGTCCAGTCTGCGCTAGCAGACACACTGTGCTATATGACACCGGGACGATGCCGTCCCGGTGTTTCGTTTTCCATCGTAGTCCCGGTTGCAGTACTACGCCAGGTCGGCATCCCGGACCGTGTGCACTTTGATCATGTTGGTGACCCCGTGGAGCTCCAGGGGAATCCCCGCGGTCAACACCACGTTGCTGCCGACGCCGGCATATCCTCGCCGGCACGTCGCTTGCACCATGCTCCGGATCATCTCGTCCGTGGTATGGAAGGGATTCACCACAATCGGTATCAAGCCCCACATGAGCTGCATACGACGGGCCGTGGTTTCAAACGGCGTCACGCCCAATACCGTGACCTTGGGGCGGTGGCGCGCTACCATGCGCCCGGTGCGCCCGGATTCTGTGGAACAACAGATGGCGGCGGCATTGGAAGCCTTTGCCAGTGTGACCGTCGCGCCGCTGATGGCGCTGGTGATGATCTGTGCACTGGGTCGGTCGTAGTCGACCGGGAGATCGAGCAATTGGTCAAAGGGGAACTCATCCGAGTCCTCAACGTGCGCTGCGATCCTGGCCATCATCCGCACGGTCTCGACGGGGTACTTGCCCACCGCGGTCTCCCCGGAGAGCATCACAGCGTCACTGCCATCAAGGATGGCGTTGGCGACGTCCGATGCCTCAGCGCGGGTGGGGCGCGGGAGCTCGATCATCGATTGGAGCATCTGCGTGGCAGTGATCACGGGCTTTCCCAACTTGTTGCAGAGGTGGATTATGCGCTTCTGGACCAGCGGCACTCGCTCCGGCGCGATCTCGACGCCGAGATCGCCGCGTGCGACCATTACGGCATCCGAGGCTCTGATGATGGCATCCAGATCCTCCAGAGCTTCGGGTTTCTCGATCTTGGCGACCAGTCCGGGGATTTGGTGGGGGTCCTCCCCAACCTGACGGGGCCCGTGTTCTGTGAGGTGGCCTTGCAGATAGTCACGCAGCATTCTTATGTCGGCTGCTTGACGCACAAAGGAGAGCGCCAGATAGTCAACGCCGAGATCCAGAGCCAC
>CAZEXX010000159.1:6490-8841 GCA_964516885.1 uncultured Anaerolineales bacterium
GGCGTTTCTCCTCGCTGGTGCCATGAGAGAAATTGAGACGTGCTACGGTCATGCCGGCCTTGATCATCGCGCGTATGACTTCGGGGTCGTCGGTAGCAGGGCCAAGCGTGCATACAATCTTGGTCAGTGGCAAAGTTCTCTCCTTTCATCAAGGGGCTGCGAGTCCAGGTGGCCCGCAACTCCACAGCGATTGTACTCTCATGTGTTGAGATGTCTATTGATGACGTGATTGCGGGTGCCTGTCAGAATGGGGCGAATGATTAGGAAAGGTTTCATGCTGGACCACCAAACTCTCTGCTGCCCATTCTGACAGGCACCTTGGCAGTCTTGGCCCTGACGGTGGTGGGTCTAGTGGGTGACGATGGGCCTAGACTGCATCTTGGCAACCAGACTGCGACGATAGACACATTGTTATCGCCCGCAACGTGAAGTAGGCCTCCTGATTGCAGAGTTGGTTGCTGAAAACTCTGGATTGTGCCATAATGTGTATAGATTGCCTCAGACTAGGGCTTGAGCAGATGAATGAAGACCTGTACGCTTCCTGAGCTGGTGGTCGAGCGTCCCACAGTCGGCATCGTGATGTGGGCCTTTAGCCGACCGGATTATGATATCTGGCTGGGGGCGACCCAGGCTGCCCAGGAGCAAAACCTCAACGTTGTCACCTTCGTTGGGCGTGAGATTGACTCCCCCCAGAGCTTGGAGAGACAGGCCAACGCCATCTATGAACTGATCAGCGCCGAGAAGCTCAGTGGGGCTGTTGTGATGAGCAGCGGTCTGGGCATCCACGCAGGACACGATGGTATGCAAGCGTTCTGTGCGCGATTTGGCAACCGCCCCTTGGTGAGCCTGCAAATGGAACTACCCGGCGTCCCCAGCATCCTGGTGGACAGCTACCGGGGGATGCGCGAGGTCATCGATCATCTGATTGAAGCTCATCACTGCCGGCGCATTGTCTTTTTCCGCGGTCCTGTGACCCATCGCGGTGCAGAGGAGCGCTACCGTGCCTATCAAACCTCGCTGGATGAGCATAGCATTGCGTTTTCCCCGGATCTTGTGTGTCCTCCAGGCGCATCGTGGAGCAATGTGGACGGCATTGCCCGGTTTCTTGGCGAGCTGAGCCGGTCGTCGCCCCTGCCCTATGACGCGATTGTCGGTGCCAGCGCCGGATCGGCTCTGGACGCGATGACCTGGCTGCACGCACACGGTATTCGGGTGCCGGAGGATGTCGCTGTAGCGGGGTTTGATGACTTCCCGCTTCACGCTGGTGTGGTCCCTTCTTTGACGACGGCCCGTGTGGCCTTCAACGAGATTGGGCGTCGCGCCGTCGCAATGCTTGTGTCTCAGATGCACGGCGGCGCTGTACCTATGGAGGTCATGATACCCGCCAGACTCGTGGTTCGGGAGTCCTGTGGCTGCCCCAGCAACCGGATCCTGCAGGCCAGCCTTCTGGACCACCCGTCAGTGGTTAGGCCCCGCCATGCCGGCGAGGGAGAACGGCCTGAGACTTCGTCTTCGGCTATTCCGTTGAACCTGGGAGCTCGGCGTGAGGCTGTTATCAGCGAGCTCTCCGCGATCGCCAGCAGTCAGGCAGAACCTGATGTGGCGTTGTTGTCTGCTCTCATGCCTGCTTTGGCGGATGGGTTCATCGCGGATGTGGTACAGTTAAGCACGGGGCAGCCTGCAGTTTCAGGTTGGCAGTCAGCCTTCGTGGCTGCGTTGGAGCTAGTGCTGACGCAGGCTGCCGGGCGACGCATCCCTGTCGTCTGTTTCCAGGATGTGATCTCTCTTCTGAGAAAGGTGGCTCTGGAGACGTTGGGAGAGCGCTCTGGAAGTGTGCCGCCGGCAGAGTCTTGGTTCGTGGTTGAGGACCTCCTTGGTCGGGCACGGGTGTTGGTGGCCGAGACTGTCAGGCGCATGGACGTCGCCTCGACTCTGGCCGGCAGCCGGCAAATCGTGTTACTGAACCGCGTCGGGCATACACTGACAACCGTGGCCGACCTGGATGAACTGGGCCGGACACTCACGAAGCAGCTGCCCGAATTGGGGATCACCGGCTGTTATCTGGCGCTATACGAGGACCCAGGCGAGTCTTCGGGGTGGGCCCGTCTACACTACGCGTGCTGCTCGGGCGAGGCTTTCCCTGTCCCCAAGGAGGGGATCCGGTTCCCGATCAAGAATCTGCTGCCGGCGGAGATCCTGGGGCGTCTAGCGGAAGAGGCTCCGTATCAGCTTGTTGCCGAACCTCTCTTTGTCCGCGACAAGCAGTTTGGCTTCCTGCTTATGACCGTTGGTCCACGCGCCCTCATCCTCGAGAACCAGCCGGATGATGCCACGGTCTACGATGCCCTGCG
>CAZEXX010000160.1:0-8839 GCA_964516885.1 uncultured Anaerolineales bacterium
TCTGGCCTGCAACCTGATCCACAGGGGCGCGCAGTTCATCGCAACCAATCCCGATCGCGGACTGCCGCTTCACGACGGAGTCGCCCCCGGCACCGGCGCGATCGTCGCCGCCGTTGCCGCCGGCTGCGATCAAACGGGCCTCCGTGTCTGTGAGCAATTCGATGGCGTCGAGTTCGGTGAATATGTCGCCAGGGATCGGGTACAGGCGCGGGCCCGACGCGTCCGGAGCGTTGACCTCCTTGGCCAGTGCGCCCACATCCTCGAAGACCCGCTTCTCTACACCCACAGGCACGATAAGCTGCACACGGCGACCATAGACCGCAGCCAGCGCTGCGTGGATTGTGCCGCCCTGCGGATGTCCGATCTGCACTGCAGCGTGGCCGTAGGGGTCGAACGCGTTAGCGCCTTTCAGGACGATATCGCCCGCCCTGAGGTCGTCAACCACATCGAAGATCGTCTTGCCTTTCTGCCACGTGCCATCCACGATGACTACGTCGCCCGGAAGCTCCGCCTTGGGCAACCTACTGCCCGGGGCAACCGTGGCGCCCCGGCGGAAGCCTACGCGTGTGAAGCCTTGAGCTTGCCCCAACGCTGCTAGGATCTCCTCAGCAACGTAGCCGTTGGTGGTCCCGGCGATGACAACCAGCGTGCCCGTCTCCAATACGGTCTGAATCTGAGGTAACTGCGCTATACCCTTGCCGATAAGACGCTTGCCCATTGCCGTAGTTATACAGAACTGTTTCATGGCTAGATCCTCCTTGCTGACCCCTCAATACCCCATCGTAACACAGTTTGGAAGTTGGGCGTAGAAGTCTATTCCAGGCAGGGCCCGGAATAGGTTGATGAACTCTGGTACCTCGAAGTTGTGGTTGCCAGTGATTACCGCGGTCAGTGTCGGTTTCTTGCTCGATGACATAGTTTCCTCCCTGGATGGTTTGCTGTTGTCCTAATGTGTTTGCCCCAACGTTGTATCTTCGATGTCGGCCAGGTTCGCCCAGGTCTCGTTCAGGCGGTCGAGGGCCTCGGCGGGGAGTCGTCCCCTATTGGCGAATGAGATGGCCTGCTCAAGTTGCGCCATATTCGACAGGCCAACCAGTGTTGTCGAGACCGCGGCATTTCCGATCACGAAGCGTATGGCGGCCTCGATCAAGCTGTCGACGTGGCCCTCGTCCACCAGGAACGAGAACCGCTGCGCCAGCGCGACGTCTTCAGCGTAACTCGCGCTTGTGCCAATCGGACCCACGCCTTGCGCTGCAGTGCGATGTCGAGCCATCGAGCCGCTGAGCGCGCCTGCTGCCAAGACGCGGATGGCGATCGTGCCCATCTGCATCTCGACCGCGCGGTCGATGAGCTGTTCATAGTTCTGGAAGGGGAAGTCGTGCGGGACCCGCTGACCTGCGGACGGGTTGAGTAGATTGTAGGCTGTCTGGGTGGTCTCCGCCAGGCCGGTTGCGATGATCTTGTGGATCGCCGCGGTTTCACCCAATCCGTTGATGCCGTACTGACCTACCTTCCCCTGCTCCTTGAGCTTCTCAAAGGCCTGGAGGGCAGCTTCTACGTCATCAATGCTGACCCAGCCGCGCTCGGGTCGGCGCTGTGAGGCAATAGGATTGTGCAGCTGGATGAGGTCAACGCGATCACATCCAAGGCGCTTTAGGCTGCCTTCGACAGAGGCGATGACTGAGCCCTCGATATCATCCATTTCCTCGGTTCGCAGGTCAACTTTGGTCCCGATCACGACCTCGGCAGCCAACTCCTTGATGGCAAGGCCCAGATTGGTCTCAGACCTGCCGTCGCCGTAGCTGCGGGCTGTGTCGAAGTAGTTGATGCCCGACTCAATGGCATAGGCAACTGCCTCAACTATGTCCTTGTGGTCACCCCGAACCAACAGGCCGCCGACAGATCCGCAGCCAAAACCCAGTGCCGATACACGAAGTCCGGTGCGTCCCAACTGACGATACTCCATAGATCACCTCCTGATGCGCAGACCTTTTCTGGTCGTCCTCGCCATTCTTCGCGTGTTGTGTGCTCTATACCTTCTCCCACTGGCGGCTCTTGGCTGATCTGTACATAGCCAGCACGGTGCGGAGCTCGCCCAGCGACTCCTCGGGGCTCGCCGCCAGACTTGATCCCTCAAGCACAGCCTTGGTGAAGTCTGCCAGCTCCAGGCCATACGCGGCGTCCTTTCGCGTGCCTGCCGGCAGGACATTGCGACCCTGAGGGGTGTCTCTGTTGTAGAGGAGACAGCGTCCCTCGTTGCCCTGCTCAATCACGATTGTGCCGTCAGTGCCAATGACGCTGAACTCCTCGCCGACCCCATCCACGGCATCGTTGATGACGGCCCCATAGGATGCGATCGTGCCCGATTTGAAGCGGAAGAGCGCGTGGGCTAGAGACTCGCCTTCCATCAGCTCGAATGGATGTCCGAGCGTGGCGATCACCTCATCGACCTCGCCAAGCCACATACGCAGTGGGCGAATCCTGTGCAGTCCGCCATCGAAGCAGATGCCGCCGCCGGTGAACTCCGCCTTATAGCGCCACGGTATGTCCGCCCATTGTTTCTCGACCTTCTCGGAGAACATTGCGCGGGCTGTGATGATCTCGCCGATCGCGCCGTCCTGAATCAACTGTTGGGCGCTGACTGCGTCAGGCCAGTATTGTGCTTGCTCGGCGATCATGAAGACCGTGCCCGCCTGATGCGCGGCGGCGAGGATGCGCTCACAGGCGGGCAGTGTCGTAGCCATCGGCTTTTCCAGGACGACGTGTTTCCCGGCCTCAAAGGCCAGAATAGCGGCTTCTTCGTGCAGATGGGGTGGCAGCATGATATCGACGGCCTCGAAGTCGCCGCGGTCCAGAGCCTCTTCCAGGGAAGTGAAGGCCTGACTGCCTGTCAACTCGGCCATCGCGGATGCGCGGGAAGGATTGATATCCACGGCGGCGGTGACCTTGAGGCGCGGCACCTGCGTCCGGATGCCGCGCCAGTGGTCCTGGGCGATGGCGCCACAGCCCACGAAAGCCATTGTTACAGACGCGGAGTTTGCCATTTGCGTACGCTCCTCACTTGACTCTTCATTCGCACGCAGACGCGAAATCCTGCGCAGCGTAGGAACGTCCGTTCGGTCCGTAGTCCGGCAGCAACGCAGGAACCAGCGCGCCCGGCAGCACGCTCTCCACCGTCCCCGGTGCGTTCTCTCCGCCCATATCAGTCTTTAGCCAGCCCGGGTCCAGCGTGTTGACCAAGACGTTGGAACCGCGTAGCTCGGCGGCCAGATCCTGCGTGGTCTTGTCCACTGCGGCTTTGGAGACGCTGTACGGTGCGAGCTGCGGCGTATCGCGAATTCCGGAAGTCAGATTGATGATGCGGCCATAGCCCCGCGCTTTCATCCGTGGTGCGAAGGCATTGCACAGCTGGATTATGGCAAACAGGTTGATCTGAAACGTCATCAGCCAATCCTGCGGCGAGATGTCCCAAATCTCCTTCCACGGGTTCTGTATAGCAGCGTTGTTGTACAGAATGTCCACATACGCCGGTCCGTCTGCGATGCCCGCTACAATGGCTGCGACGCCTGCTTCCGTTGCGAGATCACCGGCCACGGCCAACGTCGCCACGCCCATGGGCTCCAGTAGTGCCTTGGTCGACTCGGTGCCGTCAATCTTGCGCCCGTGTATGATCACGTTGCACTTGTGTTTCGCCAGTCCAAGCGCGATCTGTCGGCCGATGCCCCGGCTCGAACCGGTGACCAGTGCCCACTTACCTGCTAGCGTCTGCGTTTCCAGCATTAATACCTCTCTATGTAGTTAGCCCGAAGATTCGGAGCTGGTACAGGGGTGTTACTTTGCCCAGGCCGACACCTTCGGTTCGGTGAGTAGGGAGATGCTGGGCATGTCTGAACCATCCCAAGGTTCGGGACTGAAAATACGGTGCAATGGCGCTGCTGCACTTCCTCGGAAGCAACTTGAGCGTGTAGTAGCGACCAAAGCCATCACAGTGTACATCGGAAGACTGAAGTCGCTATTCGGCGTGAGCCCCAGCGCGGACGTTTTTGACGTAGAGAAGTGACATTGAGCCGGATGCGTTCCGGAGTGGGCGATCTGGAGCCGATCCACCCAGCAAAGCACCCTGACCGGACCGGGTGGATACGTCACTTGTGCTCTTGCCTCTCCTGCATACGATGTGTGGCAACGGTTGAGCAAGCTGAGTGAACGAAGCACCGGACGTGGTTGTGAGCGGCGTGAGGTAACGGCGGGCCGTTGGCCTTGAGCAACAAATGAAGGAGCGGACCTAATGAGATCACCCAATGCGATATATCAGGACATCGATATCATTGCGCAGCGCCTGCGGGAGGAATTGACGGCAATCACGACCTCGGCCGATGAGGTCAATGCTACCTTGGTGCGCTTGGCCCCCGACGGCATGTGGCCCGACATCGACTACGCCGACGTGTCGCGCTCGCACTGGTCGCCCGGCCAACACGTGATGCGCGTTGCGCATCTGGCTGCAGCCTACCGGCAGTTGCTGTTCTCCGCGGATGAGGGGGATGCGCTGGAGAGCGCCATCCTCGCCGCTCTGACCTTCTGGGTCAATCGAGACCCGCAGAGCGACAACTGGTGGTTCAATGAGATCCACACACCCATGTACGTCGGCCGGATCTTGCTGCTGATGGGCGACACGGTTCCCCGGCCGATCTGGGACAAGGCGGTTGCCATCGTCCGTCGCAGCGGCTTCGAGCTTACCGGCGCAAACCTGACCTGGGAAGCGGGCAATCTGTTGGTGCTGGCCTGCGCGACCCGGGACGCTGACCTGCTCGCGCAAGCCGCTGCGGCGCTCACCCGCGAGATTTGTATCACGATCGAGGAGGGCATCCAGCCGGACTTCAGCTTCCACCAGCACGGGCCACAGCTCTATATGAGTAACTATGGCGAGATCTTCTCCGCCGACAATAGCCGCTATGCCGTCCTCTTCGCGGGCACGCGCTTCGCTCTTAGCGACGACGAGATCCATGCGCTTTCAGGCTTGATCCGCGAGGGGCAGCAGTGGTTCATCTGGGGGAGCCAGTTCGACTACCACGCGCTGGGCCGCCAGATCGACAACCCCCAAGCCACCTGGCGCGGTCGCGGCTTCGCTGCGATCTGCCGGCGCATGGCCGCGGTCGACACCGTGCACGCGCAGGAGTATGCGGACTTCGCGGCAAGGGTGACCGGCGTGCAGTTGCCGGGCGCGAGCGGGCCACGCGGCAATCGTCACTTCTGGCGCTCGGATGTGATGGTGCACCGCCCCGGTCGCTTCTACGCGTCCGTGCGGATGCACTCCACGCGCACCCTCGCCACCGAAGTGCGGGTAAACCGTGAGAACCTGAAAGGCTATCACCTTGCAGATGGCGTCTGCTTCCTGATGCAGCGGGGTGATGAGTACCACGGCATTCAGCCGGTGTGGGACTGGCGCAAGCTGCCCGGCGCGACGTGCCGCGATACCGTCGAACCTTTGCCCTACGGGTCAGACGTGTCATTGTTGGGCACAACGGCTTTTGTGGGCGGTGTGTCCGACGGTCAGGTCGGCGTCGCGGCGATGGACTACGACAAGGATGGCGTGCGGGCGCACAAAGCGTGGTTCTTCCTGGCGGATGGCTGGGTCGCGCTGGGTGCGGGCATCCACAGCACAACCGATGACCCCGTGACGACGTCGATCAACCAATGCCTGTTGAGGTCAGAGCCCCATCTTCTGCGTGAGGGGGAGGTCGCACCGTTGGCCGAGCCGCGGTTGTGCAGCGACGATCTGTGCGGCGTTTTCCACGATGGCGTGGGCTACTACCTACTCGCGCCACAGCTCACGGTGGTGCAGGCTGTGCCCCAGAATGGGACCTGGACGAGCATCGAGGAGGCCAGTCCAAACACAGGCGTCGTCACCCAGGACGTCTTCAGCCTATGGATTGAGCACGGGCCACGCACCTCTGAGTGCGCTCCTTCCGAGGACGCCACTTCCGAGGGCGCCTACGCTTATCGCGTTGTGCCTGGCCTGGACGACGAGAACTTCGCGGCGTATCCCGAGGCGTCGCCGGTGTCGGTCTTATCCAATAGCGACCGGGTACAGGCCGTACAGGCTTCGGGTGGGACGCTGGTGCAGGCAGTCTTCTACGAGGTGGAGCGCCTTGTGGTTGACGATGATCTGGACAGCTCGCTGGTCATCGAGCCGGATGCGCCCTGCCTGGTGATGCTGCGACGTGCAAAGGATGGCCTCGCGCTGTCGGTTGCCGATCCCACGCAGACGCTGGCAGTGTTGTCGATCTGTCTGTCGGGGCACTATGAAGGGCATGGCTGTGTATACGATCCTGTGGAAGCGTCTACCACGGTGACTGTACATCTCGCCACGGCAGCGGAAGCCGGGAGCACGGCGCGGGTGATGCTACAACCTCGAAAACAGCCCTCTGCGGGACCAACGCCTTTCGTCTAGTCTCGGATCAGGCTTTGGTCCCTTCTTGGCGCCGTACAGCAGTCGACGCGAAGATGGGAAGAGACCACTACATCCGGAACCAGAACTTCATACCCTCGACGAAGCCCCTGCGCCGCTGCAGCAACGTGGCGATCAGTGCCAGAGAGGAGCAGGAGACCAACACGAGTAGGGACCATTGCAGCTTCAGAGCATGGGTGACGTACAGGTCGACGGCACCTTCTATCACCATACAGAACACACCGAAGGCCATAAGCGCTGCCGCCACGACGTGCAGCTCTCGGAGAACTCCCCTGCGTGTTAGCACTACAACCAAAAGGAGCAGGCCATCCAGGCACAGGGTGATCGGCAATGCCAGCGGCAAGAACCAGCCGGCAGCCGGCCACAGATAATCGATCACGTACAAGAGTCCCAGGAATGCCGTCGCATCGATGGTAATCCAAAGCGGCACGATATTGCGCCGATAGAGGAAAGGGCTGACGCACCACACCCAGGCGGTTCCCAAGCTGGCGACCACATACAGCGACCAGGTCATCCCCTCGCCGAGCACGGCGTTGATCACCACGCACATCAGGGCGGGGACAGCCATCAGCACGGAGACCACCTGGATCCAAAGTTTCCTATCAAAGGCGCTTGCCACTATGTCCCGCTGCTGAGGTAAGCTGTTGCCGGTGGCGGGCTCGACGAGGGCAGCCGGGAGCACGACTTCCACATCGCACAGGGGACACCGCTTCGCGCTTCTGTTCAGTTCGACGCCGCAACTCACACAATAGGGCACGTCGCCTACTCCTTGTTACTCTCGACCTTCACCGGTATCCCCTGCTGAACCAGGAAGGTGAAGAAGGCCCGTTCAACGATCGGCTCCTCGATCACGCGTGCGAAATTGATGCGCAGCTTGCCGTCGTAGCCCAGTACGGCGCAGTTGACGTTCGTCTCCTCAGAGGGTCCCAATGTGAAGTCGAATGTCTCTATGTGCTGCGCCATCTCTGGCGGGATGTTGATGACACCCAGGTTTGTCAGCACGCTGGTGATAATCGCAGGGCCTGAGAGCTTATAGCCCAGACTGATCACGCGATCCTTGATGAACAGCGGCATCATTCGCACCAGAAGGTTCCGCTCCGTCTGGATGTTGGCAGCTACCCGCGATCGTAGGTGTTTGTCGGTCACCTCGTACCGTAGGAAGTGATGCACGGACAACAGAATCTCCCCAAAGGTGTAATCGCCGTGGGTCGGGTCTATGCCGGGGGAGACATAGGATGAGAAATTCCGCAGCGTCTCGGTAGTGTGGAACCGGCGCAGGCTTACCGGCACCTGGACTTTGACGGGAAGCGGATGGAGCCCGTGCTCTGCCTGCTGGATGCCGTTCAAGACGTAGAGATAGGCTCCTGTCAGGTACTCGGTGATAGACACGCCGTGTCGCTTGCTCTCGGCTTTCACGGCCTCCACCGGCAGCGTGCCCGTGATGATGTCTATGTCATGGTGCGGCAGTTTGGTGCCGGAGACGTGATAGGCGCGTCGCTCCCGGCGGCTCCGGGCGGTGCTGCCGCCGGCGAAAGCACTGAAATCATCCGCTGCTTCACCGAGTCTGGGCGGCGCTCCGCAATTGAGCACACCGTGGGTGGGGGGAACGCTGACGCCGCGCAGTGCCAAATACTGGGCCAGCAACGTCTTCAGGAAGACCAGCGCCCCTGAGCCATCCGAGACCGAGTGGAAAACCTCCAGCGCGATGCGACGGTCGTGGTAGCGTACGCGGATCTGGAACCCGTTGTCTTTCTTGGATGACAGGCTCATGCAGGGGTTGATCACATCTTCCTGGATGTGAATCGTATCGTCTGAATGGCAGAAGTAGTGCCAGAAGAGGCCCGAACGCATCCTTACAGAGAAGCTGGGAATGCGCTTGAGTGTCGCATTGAGCGCCTGCTGGAGCAGCTTGGGCTGCACCGGCTCCTTGAGTGTCGCCGACACCCGGAACAGCCCCGGTCGCCGCCGGCTCTTGATCGCCGGATAGACATTCGCAGCGTTGTCCAAGCGATACCATCTCCGGGCAATCTGTGCCTGGCTACTCAACTATGACCTCCAACGTACCTCCTCGCGCACCGCGCCACAACCATGCCAAACCGTCAGAGGGTAGTATACCACTCCGGCGGCGGTTGGGGGCATTTGATGCGAGGGTTCACTACTTCGGAAATGGCCACCTACGATCAACTCTCGGGCCTAAGGGCCTGCATCCCGCGTCTGCGCGGGCGGGGCCTTAGGGCCTTCTTCGCGTCCCATTTCCGTCCCGCACGGCGTGCGCGCACACATGCGGCGGTGAATGTGACGCTTACTCCGCGGGGGCCGGAGGTGTGGGCAGCGGGGTGATCGGCAGGCCGTTGTACCCTTCGAGAATCTGGC
>CAZEXX010000161.1:0-3641 GCA_964516885.1 uncultured Anaerolineales bacterium
GCCTCCAGAACCTTGCGATTCACCGTAACGGGCACGTCTATCGAGAGCATGCCGTTTGAAATCGCCTCAACCTCGGTCCTGGGGATCATGCCGATGGTCTCAAAGGTCTCCGCCAGATCCCAGCGGTGGTTGAAGAGACCGACGTCCTTGTAGGTGGACGCCCGCGCCTCGCCGGTGACCCCTACCAGTTTGTTCATGGCTTCCTCGCTCATAATCGGGTGCGTGCCCAGCGCGACCAGGAAGTCGAGCTTCGCGACACGTCCGCCCAGCAGCTCGTTGAAGAGCCGGAACATCAGAGGAATCGGCGCGGTCCGCGTGCTGTCGGGGATCAACACCACGACGTTTTCCCCCTCAACAGCCACCTGACCCAACGCCTCCGTCAGGATATCTCGAATCTCGCCCTCACTCAGATAGCGATCCTCATATCCTTTGCCGATCGTCATAGCTACACCTCGTCTGAAGATAAGTTGAAAGTTGCAGGTTGCACGTTGAACCTTTCAGACTCAGAATGGCACTCAGTGCCCCTAACGTGTTAACGTGTAACTTGAAACTTGCAGCGTTCCGTTGCGCCTACTTCCGCACATGCATATCGCCGTAGATCACCCACTTGTAGGTCGTCAGTTCTTTCAGGCCCATTGGGCCTCGGGCGTGCAGCTTCTGAGTGCTGATCGCCACCTCTGCGCCCAACCCGAACTGACCGCCGTCGTTGAACCGCGTGCTGGCGTTGACGAAGACGGCAGACGAATCGATCTCGTTGACGAATCGGGTGGCATGCTGCCAATCATTCGTCAGGATGCCGTCGGAGTGTCCTGTGCTGTGCGCCTGGATATGCGCGATGGCCTCATCCAGACCCTCCACGACTTTCACCCCCAGAATCAGAGCGAGCCACTCCTGATCGAAATCATCAGGGCCGGCCTCGACCACCGCGCCCTCACTGCCAGAGAGGAGTTCCCAGGCCGCGCCGGCTGCCCGGAGCTCAACCCCAAATGCGCCAAGCCGTGCGGCTACCATCGGAAGGAATTCTGCCGCGACATCCCGGTGCACCAGCAGCGTGTCCAGCGCATTACAGACACTGGGACGCTGCACCTTGGCATTCTCGATGACGTCCACGGCACCCGTCAGATCCGCGGAAGGCTCCACATAGAGATGGCAGATACCCAAGCCCCCGGTGATCACGGGGATGGTGCTCTTCTGGCGGCACAGCTTGTGCAGCCCTGCCCCGCCACGAGGGATGATCATATCGACGTAGGCATCCAGCCGCAGCAGCTCGGTCACCAACGCGCGGTCCGGGTTCGAGACGTACTGGACCGCGTCCAGCGGGATGTCGGTCTTGGACAGCGCATCCCGGATGACGTCCACCAGCGCGAGGTTACTGCGCAAGGTCTCGCTGCCGCCGCGTAAAATCACGGCGTTCCCGGTCTTGAGGGCCAGCGTGGCGATGTCGACGGTCACATTCGGCCGGGCCTCGTAGATCACGCCCAGCACACCGATCGGCGTTCGCCGCCGGCTGAGCTGCAGACCGTTGGGTAACACGCGCCCCTCGATCACCTCTCCAACGGGATCAGGCAGCGCCATCACACTGCGGGTCCCTGTCGCCAGCATGGCCACGCGGGCCTCGGTCAACAGCAACCGGTCCAGCATCGCCTCACTCAGGCCCTTCGCTCGACCATCTGCGATATCCAGCGCGTTCTGGGCGAGCACCTTGTCCGCCTGCACCTCGATCTCGTCAGCGATCAGGGACAGTGCAGCGTTCTTCTCATCCGTCGTCAGTATCGCAAGTTGCCGGCTGGCCACCTTGGCGTTCCGGCCCATCTGGGTCAGGTCCACCTTCGTCCGCGAAGGCATCGTCTGATTCATGGCAACTCCTCCAATCGGTACTGCCTCGCACGCTCTATATACCCGCGCTCAGCAGCATATACCGCATCCACAACGAACGTCGTAACGTGCAACGTTCAACCTGAAACTTGGGACTGTGCAGCCTACAGCAAGACCAATCATTACAGTGCACCTGGCTAGGGCCGCCGCACCCCAGTGCGGCTCCCCAGGTGCAACCTACAGTAGAATCAGATCATTACGGTGTGCCTCGCTGGGATCGCCGCACCCCAGTGCGGCTCTCCAGGTGCAACCTACAGCAGAATCAGGTCATTACGGTGCACGGCGACGGCACCGTAGGTATACCCAAGCACGTCCACGATGGCATCCGAGTGATGCCCCATTATGCGCGCAAGGTCCTCGCCGGGATAGCGCACCACACCGCGCGCGATCTCCCCGTTGATGTCATCCTTGCCGTGCTGCTCGACGATCGAAACCGTATCGCCGCGCTCAAAGACGCCCTCTACCGCCACGATACCTGCCGGCAGCAAGCTGCGCCCCTGGCTGCGAAGTGCGCGTGCCGCGCCGTGATCCACCACGATGTGTCCGGAACTCACGACGCCGGCCAGAACCCATCGCTTGCGGTTCTCAAGCGGAGTATCCAGAGCCGGGAATCGCGTCCCCAGCTCAGTGCCGTTTACCAGCCGAACCAGTACATCCGGAACATTGCCCTGCGCGATGATGACTTCCGTACCGGCCCGGCGAGCGGTCGCCGCAGCCTCAAGCTTGGTCACCATCCCGCCGACGCCCAAACCACTGCGGCTGCCACCGGCCAAGGCGCGCAGATGCTCATCGATGACACGTACCTCGGTGATCAACTCGGCCTCGGGGTTCTCGCGCGGATCTGCGGTGAAGAGCCCTGGTTGATCGGTCAGCAGGATCAGCAGATCCGCGCCCGATAGCACTGCTACCAGGGCCGACAGATTATCATTGTCGCCGATCTTGATCTCCTCCGTCGCCACCGCATCATTCTCATTGATGACAGGGATGATCTTGTGCTCGATCAGCGCCTGCAACGTGTCGTGAGCGTTGAGAAAGCGGGCCCGGCTGGCGACATCGCTATGCGTGAGCAGGATCTGACCCACATTCAGCCCGTAGATCTCAAAGAAACGCTCCCACATCCCCATCAGCCGGCCCTGGCCCACAGCCGCCAACATCTGCTTGGCGGACACGGTCGACGGCAGGTCCGGATGCCCCAAGCGATCCCACCCGGCAGCGACGGCACCGGAGGTGCACAGAATCAGCTCGTGCCCCTGGTGCTGTAGCTCGGCACACTGTCGGGCCAGATCCACCATACGGGGAGGACTCAGCCGGCGCGTGCCATCGGTCAGGACACTGGTACCCACTTTCACAACGATACGTTTTCGATCTTCTACGTTTGCCATTGGGCCTGCTTGTTCATCTGTAGTAGGGATAAGGCACAAAGGGACAAGGGATAGGGCCGGAAAGGAAACGCCGCCAGACCGAGCCGGGTCCCGATTTTCCCTATTGCCCTATCCCTTATTACACTTTCCCATATTCCCTAGCCCACATCCCTTATTTCACACTTTCCACGGCGGAACTGAGGGCAGCATCGCTTCGAACTCGGCAATCAATTCCGCCTCATACTCACCGGCGTATTCCTCAGCCAGGAACTTGTGAACGGCTTCCTCATTGAACTGCTGCCACGACGCCTCCTCGTGTCCCGGGTTGATCGGGTAGAAGAGGGCGTTGTTGGCCTTCGCAGCCTTCATGTCACCGGGAGCATCACCGACCATCAAGACCCGACT
>CAZEXX010000161.1:3741-8837 GCA_964516885.1 uncultured Anaerolineales bacterium
GTCACGGTGTCATTCACGCCATTCGTCCATGCCCACGCCCGATCCAGCTCGGGATCGGGGTAGGCCTTCATATAGGCAGCCAGCCCATCGTTGCTCTTCGCAAAGTCATCGTTGGCGATGAACTCACGAATCCGCTCGGCCATCGGGGGCTCGATGTGGCGAGCCTGGACCTCAGGACGCTCGCGCAGCAAGTCGAAGACCATCACCAACGCCGGCCAGCGGTTGATACCGCGCCACTTTGAGTAGAGGTTCACAAACTCTGCGGCCTCGCGCGCGTACTTGGAGACGGCCTGCAGGTTCCAATGCTTGATGATATTGGGAGCAAAGCACTCCTTGTGCTTGATCTCCATCGTGTCAAAGGCACAGCCATCGGAATCGATACCGACGAAGAATTCGTGCTGCGGCTGCATATCCACCAAGGGTTGTGCAGCTTCAGGATAGGATACCATAGATCTGACCTCCTCGTTGATTGCGGTCGCCTAGACGCCGCTGAACGCGCTAAAGCCACCATCCACCGGCACCACAATACCGGTCACGAAGCTGGCACCCTCCGAGAGCAGCCAAAAAGTCGTGCTGACCAAGTCTTCAGGGTCACCGTAGCGCCCCATCGGCGTATGATTGATGATCGTCTGCCCGCGAGGTGTGAGCTCACCGGTCGCTTCGTCCGTCAACAGGAACCGGTTCTGCTCCGTGAGGAAGAATCCAGGAGCCAGGGCGTTAACGCGGATATCCTTAGAATACTCCTGATTCATATGCACAGCAAGCCATTGCGTGAAGTTACTCACGGCGGCCTTGGCCCCCGAATAAGCCGGAATGCGGGTCAGGGGCGTGAAGGCATTCATCGATGAGAGGTTCAGGATGACACCCTCACCACGCTCGGCCATCAGCTTGCCGAAGACCTGGGAGGGCAACAGTGTGCCGATGAAGTTAAGGTTAAAGACCCATTGCACGGCGTCCGCCGGCAGGTCGAAGAATGAGAGAGCCGGCTCCACACCCGGAGCCGTCGTGGTGGCCTGTTTCTTGTTGCCGCCCGCCCCGTTAATCAAAATATCCACAACGCCGTAGGCCTCTATGACCTCGCCGGCCGCTGTCTGCACGCTGGCCTTGTCGAGCACATCGCATTTCACAGCAATCGCCTCGCCACCCTGAGCGCGAACATCGGCAACCACAGCTTCTGCCGCAGCCAGGGCAATGTCGAGCACGGCGACCTTAACGCCGGCTTTCCCCAGCGCACGGCTGAGCGTACCGCACAACACGCCGCCGCCGCCGGTGACGACAGCAACCTTCCCCTCCAGCCCAAACAGCTTCCCTAAGTAGGACGTATCCATCATGCCTCCTCTGAAAATGATATCAGATGTCGGATAAAATGCGCTTCCAAGGCATCATAGTGAGCCTCTTCATTAGCGTCAAGCACGGCCTTCAGCCGTTCTCCGTACGTATCGAGGATGGAACCGAAGGTCACGTGCAGGACCTCCCTCCCGTCGAAAAGATCCAGCACACCGGCCAACGCATCGTCAGCCAAGGATTCGGGCGCCGGCACCTTGCCGACGTCGGCCGACACGTGATACGTGGCGCGATCCACATCGTAGCAGGAAATGGCCAGCGTCAGAATCTCGCGGAAAAGCCCGGGATCGACACCGGCGATGGCGCGCAGCGCCTCCAGGTAGCTGGTGCCGGCGGTCTTCAAATGCGCCATCCGCTTTGTCTCGGCGGCCATCAAAGGATAGATGCTGAACTTGTCGGAGCCCGAGTGGATGCTCAGCTTGTAGGGCCCCAACACGCGCGCGATCGCCGCGTGCTTGGCGAACTCGGCCTGGAAGATGTCCAGATCGCCGATATAGTCAACACCCTTCTCGAACCGTCCAACGTACCGCGGGGCCAGACTCACCCACGCCACACCCAACCGCGAGAGCTCGCTCACGATAAAGACGTGCTCCAGCGGCGATGTCGGGGTCTCCGTCTCATCCACCGAGACCTCGAGCTCAAATGCGCCTGTCCCGGCTGTTCCTGAGGCAGTCACCTCAGCCAAATGCGCATACATCTCCGCCGTATGCGCCAGCGCCCCCCCATATTTGCACGCCGCGCGCAGCAGCGCCGTCTCGTCAAAGGTCAAAACAACGTCCTCGACGACCTGCTTGCGACCAACGTAGCGGGCACGCATCGCGTCAGGAGTGTCGCGCAGCCGCGACCACGGCAGTGATAGGAACTTCTCCTGCAGCGTCTCCACATCATCGGTGTGCGCGTCATTGTCCACGTGATCACCAGGATCGATCGTGAAGAAAGTATAGCCGGCGGCCACACAGATATCAATGTCATCCGTCGTCTTGAGATGGTCGGCATCCGCTCCCCACGGGTCACGCCACCCCTCCTGAAGGATCCCCCAGCAGGCATCATCCACCACCTGCTGCGGCGTACGTCCGGTGCGCGCGTTCTCACGCATCGATTGCTGGGCCAGAATGGGTGCGATCCCCCCCACCGCTCGAAACGCACGAATGTGTCCCGGCGTCGCAGAACCCAACCGGTCGCCGGTGCCGGCAGACGTCGCCAATCCCAGAGGAACGGGATTGAGCCAGGAAAGCCGTTCTCGCAAAGCTGCGGCGTTTTCGGAAGTCAGCGGGGCCACAAAGACCTCGCCATGCTTGCTGCCAAAGAAACTCTCAGCATCACCGCGGATGCACAGGACTTTCCGGCCCTCAGCGTCAGTTGCCAAAGCGTACGATGTGCCCCCTACTTCCACCACAGAACGTGGGTAGACTCTCTCAAACCCCCAAAGCTCCTGAAGTCGCTCACTCATATCGTAACTCCTCATCTCATCCTAGAAAGCGTGTCGGAAGCCCAACGTGACCACCATGGTGATCACCAAGCTCACGACCATCGTCAGCGAGATCAACATCGCGGCTAACCGCGGGTTGAGATCCTGCTCCACCGAATACAGCAACGTTGATAGCGACGTCGGCATCAAAGGCAATAGAAACATAACCGCGCGGGTCGCCCCGGTGAAGGGCAATACCAACAACGTAACCACCGAGGCCAGAGCTCCCACTCCGTACTTCCAGAACAACTGCGTCCCCAGAACCTTGAACTCGCTCCGGGACACATCCAGATCCAGATAGATACCGAGACTGATAAGCATCAGCGGCGAGTTCATCACCGCCAACGAGTCGATCAGTCCTCCCGGCAGACCGCGGACATCCACATGCAGCAGATTCAGAACCACGGCGATCAGAAACGCAAGCATCGGAAAAAAGGTCACGACCTTCTTCAGAATCTGCCGTGCGCTGAGCTCCGAATTCTCTGAATAGCGGAACGATAGGGAGTAAGCGATACCAAAGATCACGACAGCATTGCCCAGGTCGCTGATCGCAACCGTGCGGATCCCTTCCGTACCAAACGCAGCCTCCGCGAAGGGATAGGCAAGGGAGGCCATCACGCCGCAGAACGAGATGACGAACGTCCCCATATCCGGGCGCGTCAGATCCAGAGCCTTTCCGCGCCAGTGTCCGACCCGGCTCATAATCGTGCCCGCGACGAGCATGACTGCCGGCAGCAGCAGCAGCTCCCAGGAGAGCTCCGTCCCACTGATAGCCCGCAGGTTCACGGCGGGCAACGTAACATAGAGCACGATCCGGTTCAGAATCCGGCCCTCATCACGGCTGACAAGCCCCACACGCTTGATCAGGTAGCCGACCGCGATCAGCAGCAAGTTGACGATGATTTTGTTGGTGACGTCAGCATCTGACATAATTCGGCGACCCGACCTACGTAGCCAAAGGCCGGGCTTCCCGGGCCGCAGGCCCGGCAACATCCGTCAACTTATAGGCCTTCTTTGCCAGACCGTACGCCAATGCCCGCACCATCTCCTGAGCATCATCCATGTCGATCATGCCACGCACAACCAAACCGGCGGCCCAATTCGCCGCGGCACGTCGCCACACGTCGTGGCGGGCCGGAATGGAGGGGAAAGCGCGCGTATCGTCGTTGAAACCCACCGTGTTGTAGATACCGGCGGTCTCCATAATGCGATCCAGGTAACGGCGCACCCCGTTCACACTGTCGTGGAACCACCAGGGCGGACCGATCTTGATCGCCGGATAGTGCCCGGCCAGCGGCGCCAGTTCCCGTGCATAGGTGTCCTCATCCAGATTGAAGAGGATCAGCGTGAAGCGAGGGTCGTTGCCGAACTTTGAGAGCAGCGGATGGAGGTTCCGGGTGAACTCCGCCGCGATCGGCATATCAGCGCCCATGTCCGCGCCGAACATCGAGAAGAGCTTCGTATTGTGGTTGCGGAAGGAGCCTACATGAACTTGCATCACCAGGCCATCCTCCACGCTCATCCGAGCCATCTCCATCAGCATATGGCCGGTGAAGCGTGTGGCATCCTCGGCGGAAGCCTCCCCCTTGAGGGCGAGCGCAAAAATCATCTCAGCCTCAGCCTCGGAGAGCTCACCTGTAGTCGCCGTGAACGCCGCGTGGTCCGTTGCGTGAGCACCCATCGACTTGAAGAAGGCACGGCGCTCCTCCAAAGCCTGAATCAGCTTCCTGTAACTATCCACGTCGTAGCCCACGACATCGGACAGCGCATCAAGCGACGCACGCCATCCCGGCGCATCGAGGTTGACCACGGCATCGGGCCGGAACGTCGGCAACACCACACCGGACCACCCCGAGTCCCGGATGGCCTGGTGCTCCTCCAACGTGTCACTGGCGGCATCTGTTGTGCACAACACCTCAATGTCGAACCGCTCAAACAGTTGCCGCGGCTTGAACTCCGGCGACGCCAGCTTGGCCTCAACCTGATCGTAGATGGATTGTCCACTCTCGCCGTTGAGCTTCTCCGTGACCCCGAAGACCTCGACAAGCTCCTGCTGGAGCCAGGCACCGCTCGGTGTCCCCCGGAACAGATAGAAGTTCTCGGCGAAGATCTGCCAGATCTTGCGGTGATCCGTCTCCACAGCACCGCCATCGGTCCGCGGCACGCCCAAGTCCTCCAGGGGAATGCCCTGCGAGTAGAGCATCCGGAAGACGTAGTGATCCGGGATGATAAACATATCCGTCGGCGTCCCGAAGGTCGCACTCTCATCGGAGAAAAGGCGCGG
>CAZEXX010000162.1:0-8695 GCA_964516885.1 uncultured Anaerolineales bacterium
TGACCCTGTCACGAGCTCTGGCTGCGGCCCGGAGCGGAGCGGGCAAGATGCCCGCGGTCCTAGAGGCCAGACAACATCCAGCATCTATTCACCTCCCCTCACCCCACCACTCGATAGATCGTCGAGTCCTGATCCTGGTACACGACCTCCAGCCAACCTTTCTCAACCATGGTCGCGAATTTGGGCAGTCCTTCGGGCAGCATGTAAGCGCGCTCATAGGGCGCGAGAATCACGTATTTCACCTGGTAGCGCGTCAAGATGTCGTGTGCGCGGTCGGGGCTTCCCGAGTTATAGAACATCCGAATATCCTGCTGGCGCGCCTCTACCGTGCCGCCCGGCATGATCATGCGCTGCTGGACCTGGTGCCAGCGCCACGCAGCCACTGACGGCAGACCCGTATAGATGGAGATACGGCTCCCCCACAGATACTCGCGTTCCGCCTGAGCTTCGATGATGGTCGGGCTCCCCTCCACGTTCTCCTGGAGCCAGCGGATCACGCGATAGTCAGCCTCGGTCCGGATCTCCGCCCCACGCTCATATTGCACCGCCGACTGCACATAGGCCATGCCGTCGAGCGTGTGGGGTGCCGATGGCACCCACCGGTCACGGATCTTGGCGGGGATGGCGAAGGCCGGATAGAGCCCGCCCCCCAGCACGAGCAGTACCACCACGACGGCCACGGCATCACTCAGAGCCGTGATCCGCTTGGTACGGCGCCCCGCGGTCGCAGACGCATCGGGATCCTCATCGTTCCCGGCGCCCCTGACTAGGGGCGCTGGGGCACGGGCGCCGCCAGCAAAGAGATACCGCAGACCGTTCGGGCTGTGCACCAGTCGCTCGACAAATACCGCGGAGCTGACAGCGAAGAGCATCCATACTTGGAGATGGAACTTGAAGACAGTGTTCATCCGACCGATGTCGCCCTTGAGAACGGCAGCCTCCACCAGCAGGCTCAGCGCCAACGCCGTGCCGGTCCAGAACCAGAGCAGCCGCTGTCGCACAGGCGTGGTCGGCGCCACCAGCAGCAATGTGACCGCAACTCCCAGAACGACTGCGAGCCCGGCGATCCTCACCTCGAGGTAGCCGATAAGTACCACCAGCAGCACCAGCGCCGTGAGCAGGACCACCAGTACCCAAAGCAGGTTCGTCACGTCCAGCCTGTGCCGGAGGTGCCAACCCAGGCCGGCAACCCCGACAAGAGCGCCGACTACAATCGGGAAGAGTGAGGGTCCGTACATGAGGAGATAGATGTTCAGTGGCGTCCGGCTGCCCTCCCATAGCTCAAAGGCCGCGTAGGCGACCTTGTAGTTGACTATGAAAGGGCGGAACAGCAACTCGGCACACGCGAGCAGCAGCACCGGTGTCAACAGACCCAACAAGAGCCGCCCATCCCAAGCTCGTGGGCGAGCCCTGGCGCCACGCACCTCCGCGGTGCCCACCTCATCGGTGCCCACCTCATCGGTGCCCACCTCGGCGGTGCCCAAGTCCGTGGTGGCAGGCACAGAAACGCTCTCCATCATCGGCTGCGCGGCCTCACCATTCGCCCGGAGATGCGCAGTTGTCAAGCCGATCAAGAAGCCTACCGTCATCAACGCGAGGTAGGTCGGATAGTCCCACGTGTTCGTGGCACGCAGCGCACCGGCAACCAGGCCGGCGAGCAGCAGACTTCCCGCAGGCCGCGGCAGCGCCCATCGGGCTACCCGTCGCAGCCTGTGCATCATCCCTTGTGCGGACTCACGCGCCCCGGTGAGACAGCGGTTAGCCGTGCCCAATGCCCACTGCAGCGCGACAGCCAGGGCAATCTGTGTCAGAGGCAGGGCCATCGCGTGTGCGTGTAGGTCAGCGTAAAGGAACGTAAAGGCCGGGAATTCGTTGATTGGCCCGACCTCGCCGGGCTCGATGGGGATAATGCGAGTCGCGTCCCAGTACCACCACTCCGGTCGGAATGGCAGCGCGACCCCTTTGGCTACGACTTTCCAGATCCCCACCAGCGTAGAAATCAGCTCCGGGTATCCCGGAATCAGGCTCTCGAACTGCACGTCGCCCACCAGGGCAAACCCGTTTGCCAGGAGGCGAACTTCGCCGAGGTTTCCCAGGATCACCACCATCACGACACCCCAGATGCCGGCCCGCAGACCTCGGCGCTCGTCCCCGCCGGCCAGGTTACTCGCCAGCGTATAGCCCCCTACCCCGGTCAGTGCAAAGAGCGACGGTATGGCCAGGTTATAGGCGACGCTAGGTACGATGCCCAATGCTTTGGTGAGGCTGCCCACCAGCACAAAGCCGAAGTAGTAGTAGTTGAGCTTGCCGCCGGCGAACCAGGGATCATACGGCGGGAACCAGGTGGACTTGATCACGGCATTGAAGTAGGCAAAATCCATAGGCTTTTCCCCACCCACGACCGGGTGCCAGAGATCGGGATTCATCCAGCGTACTCCGACCCACGCGAGGAAAAGCAGCAGGAATACCACATCGACGGCGAGCATATTTCGCCACTGCTCGGCGACCAGTGTGCGCAGGCCGGCCCAGTGCCGGCGTGCCAGCAGGACCGAGCCCCCGCCCATCGCCAGGAAGAGCAGCCACAGCACGATACGGGTGAACGGCAGGATGTGTAGGCTCGCCAGTAGCCAGGACAGGTAGGCCCAAATCAGCAGGCCGATAACTCGGGACAGGCCGTAGCCGCGGCAGCGAAGATTGGGAAACAGCAGATAAACAAGGGGGAAGGCGATCCAGCCCAGGAGCGTGAGGAACAAAGCCCATATGACCACGGCGACGCGCTCGCTGAGATTCTGGATAGCATTGGTGTTGAAAAGCTCCGACCACGTCCCACCACGCTCCTGCTCCGCACGCATCCTGGCGGACAGAAGCAGCGAGCTCCCATCATCAACTGTGCTGTCCTGGGTTGCCTCGCGCGGCGTCATCCAATTAACATCGTCCAACAGTGACTTCGGCAGCAAGGTCTCTACCTTGGCGCGTGAATAGCCGTCGCTCTTCCGGAAAATCAGAACTGTCGGATGGTCGTAAACGCTGAAGGCCTCTTCTGCCGGCCACAGGTCGATCGAGCAGGGCTTGGCATTGGTGATCAGGGGCGTCGCCAAGGTGAAGGGTATCTCCTGATCCGGGAATTGGCAGGGGCCCAGCGCAGGATAGGAGACAAACTCTGCAGCCAGGTCGAAACCCAGGTATCCTCCCAGCAGGAGACGGTAGTACTCGGTTGTCAGCGGATAGCGCTGGGGCAACCTGGGGATCGATGCGTAGAGGCGGTTGCTTGACAGCACGATGACGTCGGCTTCGTCCAACCAGTTGAGCAAGCTCACACGCTTCTGAACGGTATCGTCATCATAGTTATTGATCTGCCCACTTGAGCTGGAACTGAGCCCCTGGTACCAGTTGAAGAACGCGTCCCTCCCTTCCATACGCAGCGGGAGCGGATCGTCCCAATGTTCATTGGCGACCACAGAGCCGTCCACGGATACAGCCGGCCCATCCACCAGAGCGAGCTCCAGCGCTATGATCTCGCCTTCCTCTAGATCAATGGGCGTGTCAAACTGCAAGGAGAGCGCGATGGAATCAAGCGCCGGTATGTCGAATGATGAACTGGCGATTCCGTCCCCAACTGCAGCTCGAAGAATGCGGTCCCCATTGACGCTGTTGCCGCTGACTTTGGGCAAAGAGATCCCTGTGATACGCGCACTCCGTGGCGCGATGAAGGTGACCGTGGAGACGTTTTGGTCGGGCGTCAGAGTAAGGCGCGGGCTCCAGGGTACATTGAGGGTCTCACCACCCTCTGTCTGGAGCACCACAGCCGTTGGCACGTTGTCATACATCCATCGCGACGCCTGGATCCGTGTGACGGGGTTGCGATATAGCGAGAGAAATACGAGACACCAAACCGCCGCGCCGGCCACGAGGAGATGGGGCAAAGCTCGCGCCAACGGCTGCACGATAGCTCGATGGATCGCCGAGAGAGCGACGTGGGTCTCTCCTGAGGGTATCTCCACATATGACGCGCCATCGTCATTTTGCTCTGCCCTTCGTGCACCTGTGGCCACTTTGACTGCCATCCACGCGGCAAAGAGGACAAAGACCGGATAGACGGGCAGCAGATACCGCATAGACTTGACCCATTGGCCGGCCTGGTAGAGGAAAAACACCGTTCCCCATAGCCACGGCAAGAGATGCTCCATCCTCTTTCCGCGCATCAGCCGCAGTCCCATCCAGCCCCAGCCTGCCCAGGCAGCCAGACCGATGGGCAATCCCAATCCCCAGACCACCATATTGCGCCACGGGAAGATGATCGGCGTTCGCGCGGTCCACTGATGGCCAAACGGCACATCCCGCAACCCACGCATCAGCTCACTGATCTCCTTCATCGTCAGCAGCCACTTGCTGTTCAGCCCCACGTTCCAGAAGCCTGGGCCTGTGAAGGCATAGGGCTGCGTCGCCCGGAAGGCGAGTGCCGCCCCTGCGCCGGATAGCGCCAGTGCTACCAGCACAGGGATCGTGAATTCCGCCCTCAGCCGTTGCCGTCCGACCTCCTCACCGCCCTCTTGAGCGGGACGATACAGTCCTGCAATCGCGACAATTGCTGCCAACGGCCACACGCTTGCTTTGGAGGCCACGGCGAGTCCTGTGGCAAGCCCTGCCGGAATGAGCCACGCCAGACGGTTCTGCTTTGTGGATAAGACACAGAAGAGCAGGGCCCAGATAACAAAGACTGTAGCGAAGCTGTCAACAACGAAGAAGTGGGCGTGCTGGATGGGCAATGGAGCCAATGCATACAGCATGCCTGAGAGCAGACCTGTACGCCCACCGTACAGAGTCCTGGCAAGCAGGACCAGGCCGAGCAAGGTGATAAGATCGGCCAGCCCAGAGAGGCTGCGTCCCACGAGATGGATGCCGCTGTAGCCTGTGTAATAGCCTGAAGTGCAGAGATCTGTTGTCCCCAACAACAGCCAACGGTAGAGGCCCGGAAGAGGCTGCGGCGCTTCCCCACAGGCACTATCTACCCACCGAGCTGCAGCGCGCGTGGTAAAGATCGGCAGTGTCCCATACACGAAGTTCGAGAACTGGTCGTAGCCGGCCGGGTTGAGCGGCGATTCCGCACTATTCCAATACAGCTTAAGACACGAACCGAAACTGCAGCACGTCGCCTCCCCATCAGGGCCGTCCAGCTCACTGGGAAAACGCACCGCGCTCACAACCATTGTCAAGTAGCGCTCATCCGGATGCAGATGTGCGCCTTCATCCCAATCCAAATCGTAGAACCTGACAGATCCAGCTAGCGCAATAACGCCAAAAAGTGCAAACCAGAAGAGCCAGGATGGACGTTTCACGCGGCGGTCACTATTTCGCATAGCCTAACTCCCATTCACGAGAAGAAATGCAGGAAGATGTTGTGTGGCCCGGAATCGCATGATGGCTACGCGAAATTGCGATCCTGTGTCTTAGGGCTCAATGGGCGCCCCAGCGCCATGGCTCCGCCCACACGACTCTCTCCGAATTGCGCCTCCTCTAGCAATTCGTCAAGGATATCCGCACCGCTCCGGCCGGAACGTGAGCTCACAGCGACACCTAGGTCCCGGCGGAACGCCCGCGTGAGATCATCCCCCGTTGCGTAATAGGTCAGCGCGAGAGCCTGAACGGCACTGGCAATCGCATACCGCGGCTCGATTCGGTCGAGCTCCTCAAAGAAGAGGGCACAGCTCACAAACATCCTCTGGCGATAGATCTGCGCCTCTAAAAGGTCAAGTGTCCTGCGCTGAGCCTCTCGTCCGAGGTGACCGAGGCCGTGTTTTCGCAGAAAGGCCTCGGGCGCGATCTCCCCAAGGAGAACGTGGATGTAGGCATCGCGCAGTCGCCAGGGGGCAACATCGCGACGTCGGAGCACGTCCGCATAGACAGTGTCAAGATCCCACGAGAGGTTTTCCAACGCGCGCCGCAGAGCCCCTTTCCAATGCCCACACTCCGGAGTGCAGGAACAGCCGGTTAGCCATCTGCCCAAATGATGATGGCAGCTCCACGCCGAGAAATCGCGAATGTCGACCTCACTGCTGGGAGGTGCGTCCCGCAAGAACCGCGACAGCGTGGTGATCTCGTACGGTGCACCGGCATCGGGCTGCGTTATCTGACGCAGGACTTCAACACCTTGGCGGTAATGATGTCCGAAGGTCTCGCCATCGGTGGCAATGAGAGACAGTGCTCCAGTGTTCCGGTGACCCACGACCGACGACACCCACTCCCTGCTCTGCTGCGATGACGGCATCTGAAAAGAAAGGGAGTTTGACAGATCTCTATCCCGCACGAAGACGGACACGAAATTGCTGCCGGCCAGGGATATCCTGTAGGGGCCGGCGCCGCGCGACAGGTCCCCAACCACCTGCTCCTGCGAGAGTATGACAAACTTGACTCCGGCTCGAGAGACGGCCTCAAGCGTCTCGTGATCGACTGCCATCTCCGGCAGCCAGATGCCCTCCGGCCGGCGTCCAAATCGATGGGCAAAACTGGCGATGCCCCAGTGGATCTGGCATCGCTTGTCGCGTCCCCGCGCTAACGGCAAGATCGTGTGGTGCACTGACTGTGCAATCGCGTTACCGACGCCGTATTTCGCGTGGTGGCGCCGGTCAGAAGCCACGAGCTCAGCATAGGTTTCGTGAGATTCACGATCCATCCATCGGGCCAAGGTCCCACCGAGGTTGAAGCTGATTCGCTCGAAGTTCCCGCTGGCCACGTTCGGCGCATAGCATTCGTCTGTGATCCGCTCGTTCCAGTTGGACCACGGCGCTGCCGATGGCTCCTCACGGGTGACTCCCGTGAAGGGATCCTCCCGCGGGGGCTGGTAGAAGTGACCATGCACACACAAAAGGGGCTTATTCACGTTGTCTATCTCTCCACCTGACCACACTCGTGCAAAGCCGTGCCACATAACAAACAGCGCAGCCGGATCAAGCTGCGCTGAGCTCGGGCCACGTCATCGATACGCGCGCTACCTTCGTACTCTCTGAGCACGGTGATATAGATCCACGTACGCACGGGCTGAGGACTCCCAAGAGAAGTCTCGTGACATTCCCCGCCGCTGGATTTCGCGCCACTGTCTCTTGTCAGTGAAGAGAACCATGGCCCTGCGAAGAGCGTTCAACAACGCACTCTTTGTGAAGTCAAGGAAGCTGAAGCCGGTACCACGGTCGGGTTGGCTGCTCACATCAACCACTGTATCAACAAGCCCGCCAACTGCACGCACAAGCGGCACAGCACCATAGTGCATCGCGGACATCAATGCAACGCTCACCGACTCTTGCTGGCTTGGCATCACGTAGAGATCGATAGCCGCAAAGATCCGCCGCGCCAAGCGATCATCAAAGCGCTCAACCGCACGAATACTGCGCGGATAACGAGATTGCAGGGCACGATACACCGCAGCCAGTTCGGCATCACCTGTCCCCAGCAGCACAAACTGGCAGTCCTGCGAGGCAAGCAGATCCTCAAGCGATTCAGCCAGAAGCTCCAGACCCTTAGTCGGTACCATTCGGGTGACCAATCCCAGCAAAGGGCGATCACCATCGGCGGGCAAATGCAGCTCTCGCTGGAGAGCGGTCTTGTTCACCACTCGCATCGCGAGAGACTCGATGTCAAAGGTCTGCGCCAGGGCCCCGTCCGTCTGAGGATTCCAAGACTCGGTATCGATGCCGCTCAAGATGCCGAAGAATCTGTCACGTTTCGTCTCCAGCAAGGGACCCAGTCCGCCAACATCACCCGACGTGGCACTCAGGACCTCTCGCGCATAAGATGGACTCACCGTGTTGACGACATCCGCGTGAGCGATGCCCTGGGCCGTCCAGTTGATCTTGCCCGGTGGCTCCACAGAGAGGTGCGGCACGTCCATCATCCGGCCATAGCTCAGCAGCAACCGTCCGGCGATGCCCTGATAGGCGAAATCATGAACGGTGTAGAGAGAGGCGATGTCTCGGTAAAGGGCATCCTGACGTCCGTAGACATCGAGCCAAGTCGGTATAGGCGCCGTGTGCCAATCATTGGCATGCACGACGTCCGGCATCCAGTCCAGAGCACGCACTGCCGAGATAACTGCGCGAGAGAAGAACATGAAGCGCTGGGGGTCGTCGTTGAAGCCGTACACGCGCTCCCGATTGCCGAAATGCTGATCGTTATAGATCAGATAGACCGGGACGCCGTCAACGTCCGCCCGGAACAGATGAGCCGGCTCCTCACGCGAACCGGCTGGAATCGGCAAGGTCTTGCCGACACGTAGCAGTTTGGGGACGCCGGTGCGCACGCCATCACTATAACGAGGAATCATCAGCCGCACATCCACGCCAAGTTGGCGTAGGGCCTTGGGCAAGGCACCAGCGAACTCTGCCAGTCCGCCAACCTTGGTGAACGGCACCGCCTCGGCAGCCACCATCAGGACCTTCAATTGGCCATCCATGTTGAGCACCTCGCTACTGGACCTGAACGCCTTCATTATAGCCAACTTCAGTGAGACGGCAACGGGAGCATAACCGACGGGCGTGACAAACAGCGGAGCATATCTCTGCAGGGCGTTTCGTAGAGACAGGCCGACGGGCCGTCTTCCCCACCCCGCTGGCGGAGAACTACTCTGTGAAGCTGAGGAATCCGGTTTTCGGTCATTGATTGCCCGGTCTCACGCAAAACGTCGGCTGTTCCATGCTGAGAAGCC
>CAZEXX010000163.1:0-8692 GCA_964516885.1 uncultured Anaerolineales bacterium
ACTACGAAACAAACCCATTTTGTAGCGCCCCTGATCCGGCAGCAGCTCCCGGCTCAAAGATGCCCGCGTCCACATGTCCTACCGACTCAGGTTAGGCCGAATCTCTGGCGCGCCGCTCAGCTCCCCGGTAGACAGGTCGTGGTCGCCATTGTCAGACACAGATTCTGTGACCACGAATCCTCACGAATCTTCTCCGAATTCGCGAAGATCTGTGAGGATTCGTGGTCGTTTTTTCTGTGTAGTCGCAACAACATCCAGCTCAGCCCTCTAGCCGACAACTCCCCAAGCCAACGCCCAATCGGGCACCCAGAAGGTCCCAAACCGGTAGCCGTAGCGCACCACCAAGGACGCGACGTATACTAGGATGCTGACCCCGATCAACACGTAGTCCCAACGCTTGTATGTCAGTTCGTGGATCCAGGTGCGCGGCTGTGTTGCGAAGCAGCGCAGGTCCATCGCATTCGTGATGTCCTCACCGCTGAGGATGGCGTTCATCGTCACCGGCACGACGAGCGGGGCCATCTTGCGGATCTGCGCGATGATGCCGCCGTCCAGCTTCTCCACCTCATAGCCACGGGCCTTCTGCGCATCCAGCGTCGTGTTGAAGTCCCGCGCCAGCGTGGGCACGAAGCGGAAGGCCAGGTCCATCGAGAAGGCAAAGCGGTCCGGCAGCCCCATCCGGCGGAAGGTCACGCCATAGTGACGGGGGTTCATCGTGTAGGGGACGATCAGGAAGAGGCCGGATATCGAGAGCATGCGCACGACTTGAGAGACGGCAAACCACACCCGCTCGACCGTGATGGTGGGGTGGATATTCAGCCCGAGGATCCGCCACTCGGCCCGCCACAGCACGTGTCCGGCCCCCAGGACCTCCGCGGGCCCACCGCGCCCTGTGAAGAGTGTGTTCAACGCCACGATGCCCACAACAAAGACCAGGATGAAGATCCAGGCCCGGCGTGTCTCTTCCCACGTCACCTTGGCCAGGATGTACTGGGCCACGACGATGGCCAGGAAGAAGAGCAGAAGCCGAATATCCCAGAACAGGGTGAGGGCAAAGAGGACGAGGAAGGAGAAGATCCACCGAGCGCGGGGATCAGCTTTCTCCACGAAACTGTCGCGGGGCCGATACTTCCAGGTTACGAGCATTTCACGTCTCCCAGGCAGGCCGGCCCTGCCAGAACCATCGCCAGGGCCGGCCTTCTTTGCGTGCTAACGTCCGGACCTCGAGACAACCGCGTCGTACGCAACCATCAAGATGGGCACCAGGACGAGACCGTTGACGGTGTTGCTGAGGAAGGAGGGGAACCAGTACCCGACCACGGCGGTGTTGATGTCGAGGCCGCTGAGCGGGATCTCCAACAGCGAGGGCACGATCATGCCCACGGCAGCGGCAAGGACGACCAGGATCTCGGCTTTGATGATCGTGGCGGTCTCCTTGTAAGAGGTGATGCCCAACGCCATCAAGCCGGGGATCAGGCCCATAAGGCCGTTACCCAGGTCCCAGGACCACCAGAATCCGAATCCCGACAGGAAATCGCCGAGAACGTTGCCCAGGAACCCCGCGATGAAGCCGACGACGGGGCCGAACGCCACACCGAAGAACATCGGAATCGCCACGGCCGGCCGCAGCGTGATGTTGCCGGCGGCGGGGAGGGCAATGAAATTCGTGACCCACGAAAAGACACCATACAGCGCAGCCCCAATGGCAGCGTAAACGACCTCACGCGTGCCGAAAGTCCACAGTGACTTCTTCTCCACAACAAACCTCCTATTTGATAGCGACCTTGAATGAATGTACTTGTAGGAAAACTCCACGACAGAAAACCAACACGCAGTCCTCGTCCACCTCCTTTCTGCATGCCGGATACCGCCGGCGTGAGTCAGTCGCTCACGTGAGCCAGCATCTCGGCCCGCATAAAAGTACCTGTAACAGGAAGCATCTCCAGATTGAGTTTGAGCAGTGAAGTGGGCACAATCCGGCAGCGCCGGAGCATGTCCCCATCCTTCAAGACCTCTGCGGGGGACCCATCGGCCGCGATCCGGCCCTCGCTGACCAGCACGATCCGATTTGCGTAGCTAATGGCAAGGTCAAGATCGTGCGTGATGAAGATCACGGCATCAAACCCCGGCATCTGCAGAATCGCATCCATGAACGCTGTGTAGTTCCAATAGTCCTGCCCCGACGTGGGCTCGTCCATCATCAAAATGCGCGAACGCATCGCCAGCACCGCCGCGATGCTGACCCGCTTCTGCTGCCCAAAGGAGAGCGCCAACGGCGGCGAATCAGCATGTTCACTCATGTTGACGACATCAAGCGCCCACTCTGTATCCCGCTGCACCTGCTCCATATCGAAGCCCAGGTTGCGGGGCCCGAAGGCCAGCTCCTCTGCCACTGTTGGAGCAAAGAGCATCTGCGAGGGGCTCTGGAAAACGTAGCCTATGGTGCGCGCGGCCTGGGCGACCGAGATGTCCCCCGTCTCCCGGCCCTCAAGGACCACGATGCCCTCCGTCGGTTTGAGAAGGCCCAAGGTGTGCTTGACCAACGTGGTCTTGCCGGCCCCATTGGCACCCAGGATCGCGACGATATCGCCCTTGCGAACCGTGAAGTTGACGTCCTGCAGCACCTTGGGGAGCGAGGGGTCGTACCTGAAGGCGACATTCTCAAAGGAGATCAGCGACTGTCCCCCATCGGGTTTCACGCCCACCTCAAACGTCGGCGCAGGCAGTGATTTGGCACGCTCATAGACCACGGGAGCGGGTAACTTGACCTCGTGATAGTCCAGGGTTTCCATCATCCCCTCGGGCGCACCGAAGTAGGCCGTCTCACCATCCCGCAGGTACAAGACAGTATCAGGCTTGATGCGCAGCACGTCCTCGACCCGATGCTCTACGAGCAAGATCGCAACGCCCTCATCGGCCAGACGGCGAAAGAGATCCAACGCTTCGTAGGCCGAGGCGCTGTCCAGACTCGCGAGCGGTTCGTCAAGGAGCAAGATGCGGGGTTGCATCGCCAAGGCGCCGGCCAGTGCCACCTTCTGCTTCTCACCACCCGAGAGGTTGAAGGTCTCGCGGTCGCGCAGAGGGAGGATTCCCAGGTAGTCGAGCGTTTCGTCCACCCGGTCCAGGATCTGGTCGCGAGGCATCCCCAAGTTCTCCAGACCGAACGCGACCTCATTCAGAACATAGCTGCCCACGATCTGGCGTTCCGGATCCTGCAGCAGGGTCCCCACCCTCTGGGAGAGTTTGCCCATGCTCATGCCACGGGCATCTTGACCGAAGATCTGAACCGTGCCCGTCAACTCACCGCGGTAGGCACTGGGGATAAGACCATTGATGCAGCGGATAAGCGTGGTCTTGCCGCACCCACTTATCCCGGCGACCAGCATCAGCTCACCCGGATGAAGGTCCAGCGAGAGATCGCAAAGAGCGGGTTGCTCTCGGATGCGGTACCGGAACGTCAGGTTTCGAATACACAAAGGGACAGAGCCATCACATGGGTCCACAGAGACCTCCCTCACCGGGCTTGACCTATTACCAGTATAGCGATCTGACGCCGCACCGCAAGCGGTGCAATTGGGAAGGTTGGAGCTCGTATTCGTTCAGGGGGCTCTGCCATTCGTGCCCACTCTGCTGTGCCGGCCGTGATTTCGCACGAGTGGCGGGCGGGGAGTCGAAGTGACAACTTGTCCCCGCCAAGGGGGCTTCGACCTACGCAGACTGCAGACCGCTCCGCGTAGCGGTGAACTCTGCTCTGCGTAGCGGCGAACTCCCATGCGGGGACAAGCTGTCGTGTTCGCCCTCTGTATGGGGATCCCCGCAGCGAGAAACGCAGTCCCCGCCACAGGGAAGAGCGGCAAAAGAAGCGAGGCGGCCCGGGGGCCGCCTCGTGGATCTCTTAGGACTGACGGTTACTTAGCGTACTCGACTGCGCGGGTCTCGCGGATGACCGTCACCTTGATCTGACCGGGGTACTCCATAGACTCCTCGATCTTGCGGGCGACCTCGCGGGACAGACGCAGGGCATCAAGGTCGTCTACCTCGCTGGGGCGGACAATGAGACGAATCTCACGACCGGCCTGGATGGCGAATGACTCCTCAACGCCCTTGAAGGACCGGGCAATATCCTCCAGCCCACGAATGCGCTTGATGTAGAACTCGAGGCTCTCACGGCGAGCACCGGGCCTGGCACCGGAGATCGCGTCAGCGACCTCGACGATGACGGCCTCAATGCTCTCCTGCTCGGCCTCATGGTGGTGCGCCGCGATACAGTTGACCACAGCCTTGGAGACACCGTACCGGCCCGCCAACTCCGCACCGATGGCCGCGTGAGTTCCCTCGACCTCGAAGTCAACCGCCTTGCCGATATCGTGCAACATACCCCCAAGGCGCGCCACATCGGTATTGGCGCCCAGCTCGGCAGCCAACAGACTTGAGAGCTTGGCGACCTCAACAGCATGCCCAAGCTGGTTCTGACCGTAGCTCGTGCGGAAGTACAGCCTACCCAAAAGCTTCATCAGCTCGGAATGCAGGGGGCGAATGTCGGCCTCGTAGACCGCACGCTCGGCCTGCTCCTGCATCACTTGATCGACCTCTTTTGCCGCCTTCTCCAGCACCTTCTCGATGCGGGCCGGGTGAATGCGCCCATCGGCGACCAGGTGGTGCATCGCACGCCCGGCAACCTCGCGGCGAACGGGATTGAAAGAAGAAATCGTGATCGTTTCGGGCGTATCATCAACGATGACATCGACGCCGGCTTTCTGCTCAAATACACGAATGTTGCGCCCGCCCCGACCGATAATGCGGCCCTTGAGCTCATCAGACGGGATTTCCACCGACTTCGTCGTCAACGCGGCCACCCGCTCAGTCGCCAAGCGCTGAAGTGAGGTGGTGATGATCTTGCGTGCACGCTCCTCAGACTGCTCCTTCGCCCGCAGCTCTTCCTCACGCATAACCCGGGCCATATCCTGCCGGGTCTCCTCAGCCACCCGCTCGAGCAGCACTCCGCGGGCCTCCTCGACAGTCAGATTCGCGACCCGCTGCAGCTCTTCCAGATGCTGGGCCTCGACCTCTTCAAGTTTGCTCAAGCGCCGGTCCAGCGTGCTCCGCCGCTTGTTCAGCTGCTGCTCGCGCTGATCGATACGTTCCTGACGCCCATCAACCTGTTCGCGGCGCTTCTGGAGACGATCTTCTTCCCGACGGAGTTGCTGCGCCCGCCCCTCAAGCTCCGCCTCAAGCTCCTGGCGGAGCTTCAACGCCTCATCCCTAGCGTTGATTACGACGCCGCGGGCCTGCTTCTCAGCCTCGTCCAACAAGCGCGTGCGCATCGCCTCCAGGTTCCCAAGCTCCTGCTGGAAACGCTGTTGGCGGATCAGATAACCTAGCACACCGCCACCGGCCAAACCAAGTATCAGCGCAATGACACGCCATATCCATGCATTCATTCAGTCCTCCTCGCTGTTGTCATCAATAAGTTGAGGGAAGTCCCGGGCAACGAGAATCTCCTGGATCAGACCACTGGAGAAACCACGTCTGGCTAAACGGGCATACAAACGGCGGCGGAACTTATCTGGAGGCAAATGCCGCAAACGACGCGCTTGCTCCCGCGCCACTCTGCGCACAGCAGCGAGCTCATCATAATCAGCCAACGCTTCCTCAATCGCCTCCGAAGCCACGCCTTTCTGCCGAAGCTCATACTGCAGCATCCGCCCACCTCGCGGGCGGAATCGAGCACGGTTGTCAATCCAGTACCGCGCGAACTCAGCATCATCTAGCAGGCCCACACGATTCAGACGGGCAAGCACTTCCTCAACTGCGTTCTCCGGGAACTCCTTCTTCAGAAGATAATCCCGTAGTTCAGCTTCGCTTCTCGGGCGATAAGACAGATAATCCAGGGCCCGACTATGTGCTCGCTCCAACCCGTCAGCAGACGTCAACTCGGCAATCGCCTCGTCAGACAGCCATATCCCTATCTTGAGATTGGCTGCAACCAAGCGTGCCAAGCCAAACGCAAACTCACCCTCCAGGTAAACATTCACTCGGTCTCTGGATCGTTTCTGGGACTCCAGAGAAGTAATCCTGCCGGCCATACGACTTCCTTGGAAACGCAAAACGGCTATGGCGACAGTGCCATAGCCGTTGATCATGATTAGCAGAAGAACGCTGCTGACTAGCTCAAGATCACGCAGGGGTTTCTAACAGACCTAGCGCGAGCTATACGACTAACCGACACCTGGACCTGCTGAGGTGTCGTATCAGAGCCACTTCGCATTTCACACAGACAAACTGCAGGATAAACCCACAGCCTTCGGTAATCACAACAGCGCCGGCAACCTGCCACCCGGAGACTGCGCAAACTCTCGGAACCACAACGCGCCCGCAGTGAGCACGCGCTCATACCGCGCACACCAAGAGTCCGGAAGAACACTCTTGCAGCCTACTTACGAACCGTCGTTAGCTTCCCTGTCGCGATTCTTCTCGAACTCAGGCCACCCTTACGGTCGCCATTCAGCGTTGGGATCGCATCGGTCCAGCAAGATCAGAGCGTCTCTAGCCTCAACAGCCAATCTCCTCAACTTCCATACCAATGGGCATATTGTACACTACTCTGCAGTAAAAGGAAATAGGTCAACGTTCAAGGGGGGCCTTCGTTTCCAGGGCTATCGGATTTGGCCGCAAACACGTGCAAGCTGTCATCCGGAACGGATCAAGAGCACAGCCAGATGTCCAAATGGCCAGAGTGAGGGGTCTAGCCTCACAAGGGCGTGCGAGTTTGGGGCACAAGATTCCTCGTTTTGGCTTTCCGTGGTGCAGATGGCCTGCAGGACCCACTCGGAATGACAGGTCTGCTGCGTACTCCGGACGAATGCGATCGCCCTGCCTGCGTCTCTTGCCAGGATCGACTTTCAGATTATAATTGGCTTCATTGCACGCCACCCTAGCTCAAACGGCAGAGCAGACGCTTCGTAAGCGCCAGGTTCTGGGTTCAATTCCCAGGGGTGGCTCAAGGAGCCCCGACACACCGGGGCTCTTTCAACATACGGGAACCCACTATCAATGCGGATCAAGCACAGTATGAACAGGCTCTGGACTGGATTGGGAAACCAGACACTGGTTATCGTGACCTTGGTCTTCCTGCTCAGCATCCAGATTGCAGCGTTCGCTCTGCCACAAATTCCCGTTCCCCCCAGCGAAAGCACAGCCTTCAGCCGCTGGCTTGCAGAACTCCAACCCAGCCTCGGGAATCAGACCCGGCTCCTGGCCTCTTTGGGCCTGCTGACCCTTCGCGGATCCTGGCTTATGCGCCTGGGACTGGCGCTTCTCACCTTGGTTGTCGCCGCCAACTTCGACGCTCTTCGCGAATCCTGGGAGAAGCCGCTTCGATCACGTCCCCAGATCGGCCGGCTGCTGATCTGCATAGGCGGCATCCTGATCATTGGCGGCTGGGGCGGACAGATGCTCTGGGGATGGCGCGACCCCGAGGTGATTGCCTGGCCCGAATATGATATCGTACTCCCTGAGCGTGACGTAGCCATCACACAGCCACGGGGCCCATTGTCTATATGGACGGGGCAGGTCGGGCTCTACACGCTCACACGTGGGCAGCGAATCGGCCTGGAGATGCAAGTCACCGGCGCCGGCAAAACCCAGCTGGGCCTGCTCCCCTCGGTCAACGAAGCCCCTCAAGATTCGCTGCGTATCGCCTTCACCACAGGGGACCCTGAGGCCTTCTTCGCCGTTCCCGAAGCGGGGCTGATCTTTCGCCTGAACCAGCTACCCAACGCCATCCAGATCCAGGCCTACCGCAGCGCCAGTGGGGACCTGCTTGTAGAGCACCAACTTCAGGCGGACGACTCCGAATCCACCCTTGACATCGACGGGGTCACAGCCACTATCGTCCAGACACTTCTCCCGCGCTACGAGGTGGTCTATAATCCAGGAGCGGTCCTGGAAGCCGTGGGACTGGGGTTCTTCGCAGGTGGGAGCTTCCTGATTGGGCAGCCGTCCGCATCCGGGCAAAGTGAAGACGAACCCGACATCGCAGAGGGCACGGGGAACGGGTGAGGGTTAGAAATATGCAATGTTTGATCATTGGTGTAGCGGGCGGTACCGGTTCGGGGAAGACAACGGTGGCTCGCAACATCCTTGACCGCGTTGGGGCCGAGCACATCGGCTATATTCCCCACGACGCTTACTACAAGGACCTACGGCATCTTCCCGAGTCGGAGCGCGCGAAGGTGAACTTCGATCATCCAGACTCCCTGGAGACATCGCTGCTGATCCAGCACCTGCAGCAACTGCGCCAGGGCAACCCTGTCGAGATCCCCGTCTACGACTTCACCATCCACACACGGACCGACAAGACGGAACACATCGACCCCGCACCCATCATCCTGGTCGAAGGCATCCTGATCTTTGTGGAACCCGAGCTGCGGGACGAATTCGACGTCAAGCTCTTCGTCGACACCGATGCGGACATCCGCTTCATCCGCCGGCTGCGCCGCGACATCCACGAGCGAGGACGCGCGTCCGAGTCCGTCATCCAACAGTATCTGAAGACCGTGCGCCCGATGCATCTGGAGTTCGTCGAACCCAGCAAACGCTACGCCGACGTCATCATCCCCGAAGGTGGCTTCAACGAAGTCGCCATCGAGATGATCGCCGCGCGGATACGCGGGTTGTTGGAGGAGTAGGG
>CAZEXX010000164.1:0-8679 GCA_964516885.1 uncultured Anaerolineales bacterium
TACAACAAACCTGTCAGCACCTCGACGGCGCGCCGCATCTCCAGGAAGACCAGCCCCAGCTTCGCTCGACCGTGGGCCAGCACGGTGAGGACAGCTTCTTCGCCGACGCTCATCAAGATGACATAGCCCCGGTCACCCTTCACGTAGACCTGCTCCAACGCCCCGCGCCCGAGCTCCATAGCGATGCGCTCACCCAACGAGAGCATCGCGGCCGACATCGCGGCAACTCGATCCTCGGTGGCATCAGACGGCAACGCTGAAGCGATCACCAACCCATCGACACTGACAATCACAGAGGCCTCAATGTCCGCCGTGCTGGCCTGCAGCTCGTAGAGGGAGTTAGTGAGCTGATCAACACGAGATAGGGATGCCATAAATATCTCCTTGACAAGCAAGGTAGAGTATGGGATAATGATCAACAGTCCGAGCGAACCAGTTATTTCTAACCTAACCAATACTATGGTAGCATGCTCATATGGCTATGTCAACTAACCAACAAACCACCGCGAACACCCGTACCCACAACAGCGAGGAAGCAGCCATCCGGGGCAATCCCTCATTTGTGTGGCGGGCCGGGCAGGAGCGACGATTGGCCATGGTCTGCCGGCACGTCGAGCTTGAGAACCGGCGCGTGCTCGCTGTCGGCTGTGGAATCGGTATGTACACGTCCGCATTCCAACGCTACTCATCACATGTGTATGGCATTGAGATCGAACTGGACAGGGCCGCTGAGGCACGCCGCCGAGCCGCCGGCGTAGCCCAGGCGATGGGCGAGTTTCTGCCGTTCGAGGATGACAGTTTCGACGTGGTCTTCTCGCACGAGGTCCTCGAGCACGTCGACAACGATCGACTCTGCACTACGGAGATGCTCCGCGTCACCCGCCCCGGTGGCCACATCGTGATCTTCGTACCAAACCGGTTGTATCCCTTCGAAACACACGGCATCTACTGGCGAGGCACCTACCACTTCGGCAACATACCGCTGATCAATTGGCTACCCAACGCTCTCCGCAACCGGCTGGCCCCCCATGTCAGGGCCTATACAAGCCTGGGGCTGCACGATCTGTTTGAGGGCCGGCCCGTCCGCACAGTCGCCCACACCCAGATCTATCCGGGCTATGACAATATCGTTGCCCGCCACCCGCAGCTGGGTCGTGTCATCCAGGCCGTGACCTATGGACTGGAGCACACCCCGCTGAAAGCCCTGGGTCTCTCCCATTTTCTGGTACTACAAGTTCAGCCAGAGTCCGGCACATAGAGAGCTCTATGGAAAGACAAGGCCCTGACCACCAGCGTCCGGATAGCGAGGCCCGCAGCGTCCTTGTCGCTGCAAGCAACGCTCGTGATCTGCAAGCACTCCTGCGCACGGCGTACGCCATTGCCCGAGCGCAAGGGGGGCGGATTCGCGTCCTCACGGTGACGCGCACCGGCAACCACCCCTCGTGGCTTGTGGTTCCCGAAATCTACGCAGACATCCCGATTGAGACCTTCACCCGTGCCGGGAAAAACGCCAGCGCGGTGATCCTGGGGGAGACGCGCCGTTACGACCCGGATGTGCTGATCTTGGGGGCCAACAGCCCGCTCAAACAGGGCCGGTACCTCATGGGGCGCACCCTGGACCCCGTCATTCAGGCTGCAGCGTGCGACATCATCGTCCAGCGAGGCGAAACCGCACCGGGCCTTCGGCGCATCCTGATCCCGGCAGCCGGCGGGCCCAATGCGCCGCGCGCCCTCATAATGGCCCGCATCCTGGCACCTCAAGCCAAGATCACCACGCTCTACGTTGCCGACCGGAAGCTCGGGCAGGCCGAGGTCCTGGTTGGGAGAGCCCGTCTGGATCTCATGATCGGTGGGCTGAAACCGGAGGACCGCGCCGCCATTGAGGCACGTATCGTCCAAGCTGCGTCGCCGGTCGATGGCATCCTCGAAGAGGCGCCAGGCCACGAACTGCTCATTCTCGGTGCCGGCCACGAAGGCATCATCGACCGGTTCCTGTTCGGGGATATTCCACAAGCCATTCTGGCGCAATCCACCATCCCGGTCATGGTGTTCCGCCGCAGGCTGACCGGCCTTACATCATTCTGGCGCCGACTCTGGGGCCGGATCTTCGGCTTGCTCCCCGCCCTGACACTCCGGGAACAGGCTGAAGTACAGAAAACTATGCGCCGGGGATCGCAGCCCAGCCCCGATTTCTTCGTCATGCTTACGCTGGCAGCAGCCCTTGCCACGCTGGGGCTGCTGATGAACGACCCGGCGATCATCATCGGCGCGATGATTGTCGCCCCCTTGATGACAGCCATCATCGGTATGGGGCTGAGTATCGTACTGGGCGATCCCCGCTTCCTCTGGCGAGCCACGGCGACGACACTCCGGGGTATCGTGCTCGCGGTGCTTGTGGGATTTGTCGTCGCCCGGATCGTGCCCGGGGCCGAGACCACCAGCCAGATCGCAGCATTGTCCAGCCCCTCCATCCTGCATCTGGCCGTCGCGCTGACCGCCGGCACGGCAGCGGCCTATGCCATCAGCCGCAAAGAAGTCTCGGCAGCGCTGGCGGGGGTAGCCGTGGCAGCCTCGCTGACCCCACCACTCGTTAACATCGGCATCGGCCTGGCCTTCGGGAGCTCGAGCGTGGCCGGGCGGGCCGGGCTGATCTTTCTCGCCAACTTGGTTGCGATCGTCGCAACCAGCGGCCTGGTCTTCCTGTGGATGGGATTCCGCCCTCAGCCCGGTGACCAAGACCGGGCCGCCATCCAGCGCCGTGGACTCTCCACTTTCGGCGTTCTGCTCGTGCTGATCACCATCCCGTTGGCGATCTTCACCCACCAATCGATCCAGAACGTACAGTTCGAACGGAACATCGATGCTGCCATCCGGACCGAGGTACAAGAGATCCCCGGCAGTGAAGTCGTAAGCTGGGACTATGCCCGCACCGAGACGGACACCCTCAACCTGGATCTAACAATCCGCGTCGCCTACACGATATCCTATGACGAGGCCCGCAACCTTCAGGAGCGCATTGCGACCCGGATCGAGTTGCCGGTCGCACTCTCATTGAGCATGGTCCCCTCCAAACGGCTGGCGGCCTTTGTGCCACCGACACCGACCCTCACGCCGACGACGAGGCCGACAGGCGTTCCAACAGAGACGCCGACACCCACACCGACAGCGACTGCGACGCCGACGTCCACAGCAACGCCCACAGCGACACCGACAATAACGCCAACTCCCACCGTCACCCCTCCCCCCACGGATACACCCACGCCGACACCGTGGATTCTGACCGTCGTCGACGTGGGCAGCGCGGGACTGCGCGTCCGCTACGCCCCTGACGGTCAGGTGATGGGACGTATCGCCGAAGGCAGTGCCGTCGTAGTCCTGCAGGGCCCGGTGCAGAGCGGCAGTGTGACGTGGTACCAGGTCAATGCAATCACTACGCATCTTCAGGGGTGGGTCAGTGGCGAATTCCTGGCTCCAGGGCCCTGAATCTGCGACGCTGACCGGCATACCAGACAACCGAATCCCCTCACAGCACAGTGGAGGTGACACATGCAGGGATATGAGAAGGACTTCGCTCAAGTCTACAACATGCGCTGGACCCACTTCGCCAACGATGTCGCGCCCAAGATCCACGCCTTCTTTGAGGCAAGATCCGGCGACCTGACCTCCAGACGTATCCTGGACATCGCCTGCGGCACCGGTCAGTTGGCCGTCTACTTCCTGGAACAGGGCTATGAGGTCGTTGGCCTGGATCTCTCATCCGCCATGCTCGCGCACGCCAGAGACAACGCACGCACCTACATCGAAGAGTGCAAGGCCAGGTTCGTGGAGGCTGATGCAGCGGACTTCACGATGCACGAGCGCTTCGGCCTCGCAATCTCCACCTTTGATGCACTCAACCACCTCCCAGACTTCGATGACCTGGAGGGATGCTTTGCCTCAACTGCCGATGTACTGGTACCCGGCGGATGGTTCATCTTCGATCTCAACACCCGGTTCGGGCTCCAGCGATGGGGCGGCATCAGCGTGCAAGAGGAAGAAGACCTCGTCCTGATCACGCGTGGCGTTGTCTCAGAGCAAGAAGGCCGCGCCTACACCCAGATCTCGGGGTTCCTTCGCCGGGATGACGGCCTCTACGAACGCTTCAGCGAGGTCGCCTACAACACCATCTTTGCTCTGGATGATGTTGCCCTCGCGCTGCAGGACGCCGGCTTCGACAAGGTACACTTCGCAGCAGCCCGTGCTCTTGGTGTCCCCCTGGATGCTCCGGAGACGCTGGGCAGAGTCTTCATCGTCGCGCAGAAGAGCACAGCCGAAGGTTGATGACACACGTCTTCCCGCTATAATAGCAGTCAATCGAACAAGTGTTCTTAGGTTGTGGCAGGGGGACTCATGCCAGAATTCCAGCTCGTATCCAGCTTCAAGCCCACAGGTGATCAGCCTGAAGCGATCAAGGCGCTCGTCGAAGGCATCGAGCGAGGCGACCGACACCAGGTTCTGAAGGGTGCCACCGGCACGGGCAAGACATTTGCCATCGCCAACGTCATCGCGGCGGTCAAAAAGCCGACGCTGGTCCTGGTGCACAACAAAACCTTGGCGGCTCAACTCTACTCGGAGTTTCGGGGATTATTTCCCCATAGCGCCGTCGAGTACTTCGTCTCCTACTACGACTATTACCAGCCTGAGGCATACCTTCCGCAGAGCGACCTCTACATCGAAAAAGATTCCGACATCAACGACGAGATCGACCGGCTGCGGCTGGCGGCCACGGCCGGTGTGCTGACGCACCGGGATGCGATCGTCGTAGCCTCGGTATCGGCCATCTACGCGCTGGGTAATCCGCAGGAGTGGGGACGCGTGATCCTGTCTGCTCAGGTCGGCCAGAAAGTGCGTCGCGAGACCGTTATGCGCCACCTCGTCAGCATCTACTACGATCGCAACGACCTCGACTTCAAGCGCGGCACATTTAGGGCGCGCGGCGACGTGCTCGAGATCCGTCCCGCCTATACCGAGACGGCCTACCGCATCTCATTCTGGGGCAACGAGATCGAGAGCATTATGGAGGTCGATCCTCTCACCGGCGCGATCTTGGACCGGCCCAACGAGATCCAGATCTTTCCCGCCAAACACTATGTGACATCCGAGGAGCGCGTCCAGCAAGCTATCATCGACATCGAAGAGGAGCTCGAGGCGCGTCTGGAGGAACTGAACGCACAGGACAAGTTGCTCGAAGCGCAGCGCCTGGAACAGCGCACGCGATACGATTTGGAGATGATCCGGGAGATCGGCTACTGCTCCGGCATTGAGAACTACTCCCGGCATATGGATCAGCGCAAAGCAGGAGAGCCGCCCTGGACATTGATGGACTACTTCCCCTCTGATTATCTGCTCGTCATCGACGAGTCGCACATGATGATCCCACAGGCCCGGGGGATGTACAAAGGGGACCGCAGCCGCAAGGGGACCCTGGTCGACTATGGCTTCCGGCTTCCCTCGGCCTTGGACAACCGTCCGCTGATGTTCCACGAATTCGAGGAACGAGTCAACCAGGTGATCTACACCTCCGCCACGCCGTCAGCATACGAACTGCAGCGTGCGACACAGGTGGTAGACCAGGTGATCCGGCCGACGGGTATCGTGGATCCCCAGATCATCATCCGCCCGATCCAGGGCCAGGTCGACGACCTGATCGGACGGCTCCGGGAGCGCATCGAGAACGGCCAACGGGCCCTCGTGACAACCCTCACCAAGAAGATGTCTGAGGACCTCTCTGAATACCTCCGCGAGCTCAACTTCAAGGTTCAATACCTTCACAGCGAGGTACAGACCATAGAGCGCATCGAGATCCTTCGCGATCTGCGCTTGGGCCGGTACGACGTTGTCGTCGGGATCAACCTCTTGCGCGAGGGGTTGGACCTGCCGGAGGTGAGCCTGGTGGCCATCTTGGACGCCGACAAACAGGGGTTCCTCCGCAGCGCCACCGCTCTAATCCAGACTGTCGGGCGCGCCGCCCGGCACACGGAAGGTACCGTGGTAATGTACGCGGATAAGATGACCGACGCGATGACCACGGCCATTGAGGAGACCACCCGGCGCCGTGAGGTCCAGCAGGCATACAACGAAGAGCACGGGATCGAGCCAAAGACCATCATCAAGGAGATCCGAGACCTCACGGATCGGGTCCGAGCCACCACGCAGGACAAGAGCGCGCTGGACCTCGCCCCGGAGGAGCTCGAGCCGATAGACCTCGACAAGCTCATCCGAGAGTTGGAGAAAGAGATGCGCACCTCGGCCGAGAACTGGGAATTCGAGAAGGCTGCTACACTGCGCGATCAGGTCTTCGAGTTGCGAGGCGTCCTGGAGATCAAGGCCCCACTCTGGCAGCGGGAGCGCAGAAAATAGCCGGGGACAGAGCTATCGCATGTAGCGTGAGATGATACGTGGTTGGTCATCGTGAGCTAGCTAACTCAGCCACCAGCTCTGCTATGTGCCGAAACGAGGGATCTTGTGCCCAAGAACGTGTGCTTCCGGGGCCTCAGCTCCCTCACGGCAGAGACCTGTTCAGCAGTTGGTCGCTTGATCCCATCAGGATGGTAGGTACGTCGAGTGCCTCGGTAAATCCGATAGCCCTGTAGCCGGGAGCCTCGTGCATTGTCAAACTCACGGTGTCGGGTATAGTTATCGCCGATATGCGCACAGAGTTCGCTGACGTGGTGTGCGGTCGAATGTAATCAAGCTATCCGGCGGGTGCAACCGATGCGGTCGCATCTCCGGTGAAAGACATAACGAACCTATGGGAACTACGGCACAGCCAGACGTAAATGAAAGCGGCGGAGCTCGGCCAGAACAGCCGTCGGCAAGCCCCACCGTTGTAGGGATTCGATTCCAGCCGGCAGGCAAGCCTTATCACTTCATCGCTCCCGAGACACTGACCCCAACTCCTGAGGACTGGGTAGTTGTGGAAACCGTCTTTGGGGAGCAGGTGGGACAGGTAACCCACCTTCCCCAGGAAGAACCGACCTCCTCCAGGTCACGGAAGCTCCGCCCGGTGCTGCGCCCGGCCTCCGGCCTGGACATGGCCCGTCACAGCGTGATGGTGGAGCGTGCAGAGCGCTTGGTTGAGGTAGCTCAGGAAGAGGTCCGCAACAACAAACTGGATTTCAAGATCATCAGTGCCGAACTTACGCTGGACGGCAGCAGCGCTATCGTCCTGTGCTGCGGCAACGTAGCAAAGAAGTCGTTGGCTCCGCTGCGCCGCCGGATAGCCTCCAGGATGAGTTGTCGCGTGGAGCTCCGCTCAGTTGGGCCACGTGACCACGCCAAAGCCCTGGATGGTTACGGCGTCTGCGGTGAGCCCCGATGCTGCAGCCGCTTCCTAACCGAATTCCAGCCGGTCTCCATCCGGATGGCTAAGGATCAGTCGATCTCTATGGCGCCAACAGATATCACCGGCATGTGCGGGCGGCTTCGCTGCTGTTTGGCCTATGAGCACGAGGTCTACAAAGAGGAAGCCAAGAGCCTGCCGCGGATCAAATCCCGTGTCAAGACGGACAAAGGGATCGCACGGGTCATCGACCTGGATATCTTGAAGGGCGACGTGATTGTGGAGATTCCGCCGGATGGTCCGCGGCGCGACCGGGAGCGCTTCCGCTACCCGGCGACAGAGGTTGAGGTCATCCCCCGCGACCAGCAGTCATAGACCATCCAAGACAAACCAGATGGGCCCGCCAATGAGCGGGCCCATTTCATTGGCCCAAGAGCCGGGGAGTTGGCGTACCCAACGAGAACTGCCGCTCCCCACCCGCAGTCAGATGAGCGCCGTTCTCGGGTAGATAGAGGCCAATCGTCACTGTATAGGATCCCGCCGGCATGTCAGACGGCACCGTAACCGTGTGAACGTCGGTGACCACCTCATCACGCATCCAGAGAGAGGTCGGATAGTGCTCAAGCTCATCCTGGCCTGCAGGTCGCGGCATCTCATCCACCTGGGCGATCAGCTCGCCGGTCTCGGCATCCCGAAGATGGACAAAGACAACGTAGTCCTCTGACATCTCATTGAGCGCTTGCCAACCCAGCGTCACCATCAGGCCGGCGCCGCCCTCCGCCGGGACCAAGTCATACCCCAGGAAGCGGAGCACATCGCCGTCCGGAGAGGCAAACACCACGTCCTGTGTGTTGGAGAAGAATGGCGCAGAGAAGGTGCGCGCGACCGGCTGCACGCGCATTGACGCCAAATCGGCCACCAAGCCATCGTCCACGTAGAGCGCCAACACGTACGCACCTGCAGAGAGCGTCCGGGAAAGGTGCAGTATGTACCGATCCTCGATGACCTCGCCGGCGCGCCAGTCAGCGAAACCATAACCGCCGGCTGGGCTGCCGGCATAGAGATCAAAGACAGGCCCATCCGAAAGCGCCAGCCGGACTTGCTCGAACTCGGGCGCATCCTCCTTTGCCTGCCAACAGAGCCGCACGGACACCTTGCCGCCGGGCAGCACCGGTGCCCGGGGTGTGACTTGCCAACCCAGTAAGCGAAGCCCACCCATCTGCACGCTGCCGTTCCGCGGGATGCCGATACAGGCCACCTCTACCTGTGCCGGGGCCGGCACCTCGGCCATCGGCGCGATCACAACACCAGCAGGAATCTCAGGGAAGCGGGCCTCCAGCCCGGCGAAACGCTCGTCG